>DATIYI010000154.1:0-25765 GCA_035517695.1 Streptosporangiaceae bacterium | reverse complement strand
GATCACTGCGGCCGGCTTGTCCAGCCCGCTGCCACTGTCGTCCAGCAGGCGCTCGAACCACGAGAAGCCTGGCACAGCGCTGCCGGAGCGGGCGTCGAACGGCATTGGCGTGGCATGCTCCAGCGGCACTCCGGCACCGGCACGGTGAAACGCGTTACCGGTGACGGACAGCGCGCCCAGCGTCATGCCGTGGAATGCGTTGGTAAAGGTGATCACCTTGGTGCGGCCGGTGAACTTGCGAGCCAGCTTCAGCGCCGCCTCGACCGCGTTGGCGCCGCCCGGGCCGGGGAACTGCACTCGGTACTCCAGCCGTCGCGGCCGCAGGATGAGTTCGTCGAACGCGGTGAGGAACTCGCGTTTGGCGACGGTGAACATGTCCAGCGAATGAGTGACCCCATCGCTGTTCAGATAGTCCAGCAGGGCGCGTTTGAGCACCGGGTTATTGTGGCCGTAGTTGAGTGCGCCTGCCCCCGCGAAGAAATCCAGGTAGGCGCGGCCGTCCTCGTCGTACAGCAAGCTGCCGGCCGCCCGGTCGAACACCACCGGCCAGCTGCGGCAGTAGCTGCGGACCGCGGATTCACGTTCGTCGAAGATTCCCATGCTTGTTACATCCTGTTCCCTGGTTATGGCCGCAGGCCGGTGCCGTAGTGCTTTCCTGCGGTGGTATTAGCTAGCTGGCATGCCGCGAGCGGCGCCGAAATCGCGGTTCTCACCTTCTGCGCATCCGGTGCCACCGCTTTCTGAGGCGCTGGCTCCGGCGGGGGTTATCGTCGTCAGCGCCTCAATGGCAGGATTGCCGCTCCACCGAGCGCGTGGTGGAACGTTCTCGCCCTTCATAAGGAACGAATCGGCGTCGAGTACCGACCCGTCGCCCATGGTTATTCCGTAGTGGACGAAGGCCCCGGTGCCGATGGCGCAGCCGGTCCCGATGGTGATGTGGTCGGACTTGAAGATCCCGTCTTCCAAGGAGTGGCTTTGCACGGTGCTTCCCGCGTTGAGGGCGCAGTCGCTGCCCACGCTGACCAGAGTCCGCTCCACGATCGCGCACCCATCGTCGAAGACCCGGTGGCCGATTTGCACGCCGAGCAGGCGCCAGAGCACGCCTTTGAACGGCGTGCCGTCGAACATGTGGAGATAAGCGTTGGCGGGCACCTTCCAGAACCGCTCGTGCCGCCAGAACGGGGCCTGGTAGATCGAGCAGAACCGCGGCTGGAGCGCGCGGAACCCGGTGACCGCGCGTTCGACCAGCACAAAGTAGCCGGTGGTGAACGCGACAATGATCAGGATTGACGCGAACGTGGCAGCCGGGCCCGACTGCCCGCCGACCGCGCACATTGCGGCCAACGTCAGG
The DNA here is from genome assembly GCA_035517695.1 of Streptosporangiaceae bacterium. Classification (GTDB taxonomy): domain Bacteria; phylum Actinomycetota; class Actinomycetes; order Streptosporangiales; family Streptosporangiaceae; genus DATFVJ01. The sequence goes on along the minus strand of DATIYI010000154.1, from coordinate 24,414 downwards.
CCGAAGACGTACAGATAGCGCACCAGCAGGTGCAGTCCCATGGTGGCGGCGTTGTGCCGGTTCTTCGCCGCCAGGCGGCGCTGCCGTTCCGGTCCGGTGCTGAGGTGGTCGAACCGGCGATCCCGCTGGACCGAGCGAGGGATCTCGAAGCAGGGCGAGCCGAGCAGCCCGATGCCTTCCCGGACCAGCCCGCCGGTCGGGATCATGACCTTGGTGGCCAGCAAGCAGTCGTCGCCGGTGCGGCCGCCGGCTGGATAGGCGATGTTGTTGCCCAGGAAGTTCCGCCTCCCGATCGCGGCGGGCAGGACGCGGAATGAGCTGCTGGAAAACTCGGCGTTCATGAGCGACAGGCCGTCGGAGACAAGCGTGCCGGTGCCAACCGTGCTGAGCGTGGGCATCTCGTGTTTGACCGCCATCCCGAAGTTGGAGCCAGATTGCTCCACCGGCGCCAGGCGGTATCCAAGAGCCTGCAGGTAGTGGACGATCGCCGAGCTGTCCCCGAACAGGTAGGTGAAGGACTTGATATTCGTCAGCCGCGAGACCAGGCGCTGCACTGTGTAGTGGAAGCCGTACAACGGGTACACCTTTCCCGGTATCAGGGCGCGGCTGAGCACCCGGGGAACGGTACTGACGACCAGGAGCCCCAGGAGCAGCAGGCCGAAAACCAGGACCGCGGCGATGACCAGCGCGTCGCGGTCGGACGCCCAGCTCGTCACGGTCGGGTGACCGCCGAGCAGATGGGCCAGCTGCGGCGGGTGCGCCAGCATCAGGATCGCCAATGCCGCCGCCACGGGCCCGGCAACGGCGAACTCCACCAGCAGCCGCATGGTGCCGGCCGTAGCCCGGCGCAGTGTCCCGCAGCGGGCCGGTGCGACCGTCCGGTAGTCGTAGCCGGCCTCGGCGGGCTGGGCGGGGGAGCCGTGCCAGCATTGCCCGGCGGGCACCGCCTGGCCGGTCTGCAGGGCGGAGGAGTGCCCCAGCTGGGCCCCGTCGCCGACAGTGGTATCGATGTCGAGAACCGTCTGCTCACCCACGAAGACGTCCGAGCCGAGGGTGACGGCACCTGTCTCGATGACACCGGACCGGGCGCGGTAGCCATTGAGGAACGCGTCCTTGCGGATCACGCTGCCCGGGCCGATGGTCAGCAGGTCGGTGCACACCGGCACGTGCTGGCTGAAGATCGCCACACCGCCGCCGATCTTAGCGCCTAGCGCCCGCAGGTAAAGCACGTAGAGCGGGGTACCTACCGACAGCCGCGCCAGCGGGTTGGCGACAATCAGTGTCTTGACGATCCAGAAGCGGAGGTAGCCCATGCTCCACACCCGGATGGGCCGCGGCTTCCACCGTCCGATCAGAACCCACTTGGCCACGATCGACAGCACGCCGATGGCCAGCAGCCCGCCACCACCGAACACCACCAGCCGTCCGTAGATGTCGAGCAAGCCGCTGCCGGCGGCGGTCCACGTGGCCCCGGCGTCCAGCCCCAGCGAGGCGGCGCAGGCGCAGGCGCAGAATGCCAGTAGCTGCAGCGCGCCGCAGACGGCATACCGTGGCGTGCCGGTCGGCGCTGCCGCCCGTTCCGCCGCCGGCGTCGGCTCCCGCGCCGGCTCGGACACTGGACCGGCTGCCGCGAGAGCGGCGGCCAGGCTGCGCACCGTCGGGTGCAGGTAGACGTCCTTCATCGACACGGCCGGCACGTCGGCACGCTGACGGACCGCGGCGTTGAACCGAGCCATCAGCAGCGAGTTGGAGCCGAGTTCGTCGAAGAAATGGCTGTCCACAGAAACCCGCTCAACTCCCAGCGTGCTCGCCAGCAGGTCGGCCAGCACCCGTTCGGTACCTGTCGCCGGGGCCACGTAGTCATCCCGCGTGGCGAGCCGGCGCGGGCCGCGCGGCGCGGGCAGGCTTTTGCGGTCGGCCTTGCCGCTGGCCATCGTCGGGACCACTGATAGCTGTTCCAGGTAGGCGGGGACCATGTACCCGGGCAACCTGTCGCGCAGGTGCTCGTAGACGCGGCTGGCATCCACCGCGGCCGTGTCCCGGCGCGGGCTGTAGTAGGCGACCAGCTCCATCACATCGGGCTGGGGCTGGTAGGTGCAGACCACCGCCTGTGCGATTCCCGGCACCTGCAGCAGGACCGACTCGATCTCGGTCAGCTCAATACGGTAACCGCGGATCTTGACCTGGGTATCGATCCGGCCGTGGTGCTCGATCTCGCCATCCGCGTTCACCCTGCCCAGGTCGCCGGTCCGGTAGATCCTGCCGGACGGATTTTCCGGGATACCCAGGAAGTCAGGCACGAACGCGCGCTCGGTCAGCTCCGGGCGGTTGAGGTACCCGCTGGCCAGCCCGATACCCGCGATGCCGATCTCCCCCATCGCCCCGGGCGGCAGGGCCCGATCCGCGTCAGGATCGAGCACGACCACCGAATAGGTCGGCAGCGGCAACCCGATCGTCACGGGCCTGTCCGGACTCACCAGCGTCCACGTCGCTGTCACCGTGGCCTCGGTGGGGCCATAGACGTTGAGGAACCGTCGGCCGTGCCGGTGCCAGCGAGCCACCAGGTCCTGCGGGCATGACTCACCCGACACCAGGAGGAAACGCAGCCCGGGAAGTTCGTCCTCCAGCGTGGCGAGCAGCGTCGGCACGCAGCACAGGGCGGTGACACGGCGCTCCCGCAGGAACGCGTGCAGCTCCGCGCCGAGCAGACTTTCCCCACCCGGCTTGGGCACCAGCGTCGCCCCGGTCATCCAGGGCACCCAGATCTCCTCGACCGAGAAGTCGAACGCGATCGTCATGCCCTGGTAGACGCGATCGTCCCAGGCCATGCCGTAAACCTCGGCAGCGACCCGGACGAAGTTGCAAATGCTGGCATGCCCGATCGCCACCCCTTTCGGCCGGCCGGTCGAGCCCGACGTGTAGATGACGTAACACAGGTCATCGACCGCATCCCCGGCCTCGCCCGCGCCGAGGCGATCCCTGCTCTCCCCGGCCACCAGGTCCCCCACCTCATCCAGGTACAGCGGCCCAGCTCCGCCGGTCAGCCCCTCGGCGCGGTCCGCCAGGTGCGACCGCGACAGCACCAACCGCACCTGGGCGTCGGAGGCGATGTAGGACAACCGGTCCGGCGGGAACCCGGCATCGAGTGGCACGTACGCCGCATGCACCTTGAGCACCGCCAGCATGCCGACGTAGCCGTCCACCGCCCGGTCAAACAGCAGCCCGACCCGGTCGCCCGGCCGCACACCCCGGCCCAGCAGGAAACGCGCCAGCTGGTTCGCCCGCGCGTCCAGCTCCGCATAGCTCAGCGTGGCGTCCTGAGCGTCCACCGCTAGATGATCGCCGCGGCCCTGCCGCCGCAGCCAGTCGCAACGGCCCTCGAACAATTGCTCTAACCGTTCGCCCTCGCGCCACCGGATCGAACCCTCGTACCCGGCGCAGGCCCCGGTCAGAAACTGGCGGCCAGCCGGGGCCGCCTGCTCTATGGTGGTGTCACTCATAATCCCCTGACTTCCTTACCGGCTACAGCGCGGACTCGACGGCGCGATTCGTTCCGTCCTATTTGTCCCCTTGCCAAAAAGAGGCCGCCGCACTCGTCTTGATACGTGGGTGTTACCGCCGCGTTATTGCCCTGGTACTAGCGGGAGGAAGGGTCACTGACTGTGACCCCTGCCTCCGGCAGGACGTCGTCACGTCAAGGCGTCGGTAATTGGTTCGCCACCAGGCGTAACTCGCGGAGAACACCGGTGGGGCGCGGGAACCCTCAGGCGGCGGCGTAATCCCGACGAGTCTGCCTAGCACTCCCCCCAAACGTCTGCATTGACGCTCCGATACCTTCACGACGGCTCCGGGCCGGATCGGGTTCAGTCCTGGCCCTCCGGATAGTGAGCCCGGCTCCCACGCTGGCCGGGTGCTCGAAGGCATCACTCAAGTGGCGCACGGTCCTCTAGCCGGCCGCGGGACCCAGGAGTGCGGGGCCCGCGGCTTCCCGGTGGGCCGCCCCTGCTGTCCGGCGGGGCGCCCCTGCTGTCCGGCGGGCCGCCCCTGCTGTCCGGCGGGGCGCGCCTGACGCAAAGTGACGTTTGATTCGTAACGCCGCCCACCTAGCCTGCGATGGTATGAGGCGTTACACAGTCGCCGGTGAGCTGCGAACTCCGATCGTTCCGACCTTGCTCTACCTCGTCCCGCCATTCACCGCGATCGTTGCCGCGCCGACCTTGAGCCAAGCCTTGAGCGTGGCCGCCTCTTGAACATCAGGAAACAGAGGGGACGCGATGTGTCGGCTGTTCGGCTTGACGGCGGGGGCCACGCGGGCCGGTGCGACATTCTGGCTGCTCGACGCGCCAGACTCGGTGGTGGTCCAGATTCGGTGGGGGTCCAGATTCGGTGGAGGTACAGCGCCGTCGCAATGTCGATGGCAGCGGAATCGGTTCTTCGGTGCAGATCTGGTCGAGTCTGCCCGGGCCGTCGGCGTTTAGAGCCGGATCGCGAGGCCAGCGGCGAGAAGGACCCCGTAGGCCAGTTGCAGCCGTCCGGTCTGTGCGAGCGCGGTGACCAGCCGTGGGCCCGCGGCGCCGCCGCGGACAAGCCGCACCGGCGCTGCGGCGAGCGGGATGGCCGCGAGCGCTGCGAGCACGACCGGGCGCAGTGGCGCGATTGCTGCGGCGGCGCAGAAAGGGACCAGGGCGCATGTCACGTAGAGCAGCCGGGTGCGGTGCTCACCGAGCACGACCGCGAGGGTGCGCTTGCCCGCCACCGCGTCGGTGCCGATGTCCCGCAGGTTGTTGACCACGAGGAGGGCGCAGGCGAGCAGGCCGATGGGCACAGAGGCGGCGAGCGCGAGCCACGGCAGGCGGCCGAGTTGCACATACGCGGTCCCCGTGACCGCGAACACACCGAAGAACACGAAGACGGAGATCTCGCCGAGCGCGCGATAACCATAGGGCGTGCTACCGCCGGTGTAGAACCACGCCGCTGCCACCGCCGCAGCACCAGCAAGCACCAGCCACCACGAACTCACCGCCGCCAGCACCAGCCCGGCCGCGCACGCCGCGGCGAAGCAGCCGAATGCCGCCATAAGAACCTGGCGAGGCTGGGCAAGTCCTGTCGCGACGAGCCGGAGTGGGCCGACCCTGCGGGCATCGGTGCCGCGGACGCCGTCGCTGTAGTCGTTGGCGTAGTTGACCCCGACCTGCAGGGACAGCGCCACAAAGAGCGCCAGGCAGGCGCGCCACCAGACGAAATGCCCGTAACCGGCCGCCACGGCAGACCCGACGACCACGGGCACAACGGCCGCTGGCAGTGTACGCGGGCGTGCCCCTGACGCCCATTCCTTCGCACCGGCCACGTCTCGTCTCGTCTCGCCGTTCCTTTGCCGGCCCGGTCGTGTGCCGGCCCGGTCGTGTGCCGGCCCGGTCGTGCCGGCTCCGCCTATGCCGGCCCGTAGCCGGGATGCCTGATTCACGTCCCCAAACCAGGCCTGGCCGCAGCCCGACCGATCCTATCCGCGCGCCGGTGGCCGCTGCAGGCCGACGGCGGCGTGCAGCCGTATCTCAGGTACGGGCGTTCCCATATCGAGCGCACGGCGAGCACCATCCGGTGCCCAACCGGCCGACTCGAGAAACTCCCGCAGGTAAGTGTTGGACTCAAGCGCCCAGGCGCAGAGCGTGTGGAAGCCGTCATCCCGGACGGTGTCAGCGAGGGCGTTGAGCAGCCTGCTGCCGTGTCCGCGCCTGGTCAGTTCCGGCTGCACGTGCAGTTCGTAGAGTTCCGCGTCGGTCGCAGGCCACAGCTCCTGATCGGTCGCGGGGCCGAAAGAGGTGAAGCCCACCACCTCCCGGTTGTCGCCGCGCTCGATCGCGACGAGTACTCGGTGCCGGCTGGTCGGGGGCCTCGTCACCGCCGCCTCCCATTGACCGTGCCAGCGCCTCGCTGCCTCCGCGCTTGTGAGCTCGGCAAGCACTGGCCGCGGTACCAGATCCGCGTATCGGGCCTGCCAGCTTGCGATCTGGATGCGGGCCAGGTCGGCGGCGTCGGCAGCCCGCGCCGGGCGTACGAAGCTGTCTGCGCTCATTGGCCGGACGCTCCGCTCGCGCGGCGGGCACGGTACGCGCGGGTCTTGGACCGGTTACCGCACTCCTGCATGGAACACCAGTGCTTCGAGCGGTTCTTGGAAGAGTCGAAGAACGCCCACTGACAGGAATCCTCCGCACAGATCTTCAGCCGTTCCCAGCTGTGGTCGGCCGTGCTTGCCACCATCGCCGCGGCCAGCCGCGCCAGGCCACCTCGGACGCCGCTTTCCATCGGAACCAGCGCCGGGTTTCCTGCTGACAGGGTCACCCGCAGTGGCAGGCTTGCCGTCGCGGCGTCGAGCCCGGGCTCTGACCTCAATGCTGGCGTGATTGGCGTGGCCAAGATATCGGCGGCCACAGCCGCTCCCGTGGCTGCGGCGGCGCGGCTGGTACCGCCTCCTTCCCGTCGCTGATGATGTGCGCGCATCGCCGCGCGTACGGAGGTTCGCAGGGAGATGGCGCCTTCGAGGTCGGCTTCGCCCGCGCCGTCGTCGCCGTGGCTGCCAGTAGCGTCAAGCCCGTGGTCGAAAAGCCACGTTGCCAGCGCGGCCGGGTCGCTGAGCGTGTCCGTGCCCTCATCCATGTCGACTGTGTTGGCGAAGTCACGCAGCAGCGCGGCGTGTTCAGGCGGCGCGCCGGTCATGAACGTCTCCAGGTAAACACGACACCAGTGTACCGAAATAGCAAGTTGCGATACCTAGTTGAGATACCTAACAGCTCGACGGGAGGTTAGGAGCCGCCCAGCTGAGCCACGGCAGGCGCTGACCCGCCGACCCACTGGGTCTGCTCGTCGTCCCCGCCACCGGGGTGGGCGCCTGACCGGGCAGGAGAACCTGCTGCCGCGCCGGTGCCGGGCCCAATTGCCGGCCCCGAAACAGCCCCGGCGTAGGCGCCGACGCTGGAGCCAGCGCCAGCCGCTGCAGCGGATCCACGGTCACACCCCGGGCCATATCGAGCGCCAGCTCCGCCGCCTTGAGCAGAACCGGCGAGGTCCGCGCCGAAGCTGGCGCCGCTGCCCGTGGCGACCCGCACTCGGTTGCGGCCCGTCTGCTTGGCCTGGTATAAGGCCGCGTCCGCGGCAGCGACCAGGTCGGCGAGCGTGCGCGGCTCGCTGCCGTCGAACGCGACGACCCCGACGGAAACGGTGACCTCGATCCCGTCGGCGTCCGGCCTCGAGCGAACGTGCACTGGCAGGCTGGCAATGTGTGCGCGCAGCCGTTCAGCAATACCGTGGGCGTCATCTGGCGCGGCGTGCGGTAGCAGGATCGCGAATTCCTCGCCGCCGAACCGGCCCGCCGTGTCGTACTCGCGTAGGTGATCACGAAACGTGCCGGTGATCGCCTGCAGCACCTCGTCCCCAACGAGATGCCCATACGTGTCGTTGACGTTCTTGAAATGGTCGATGTCCACGAACGCGATGGCCAGCGGGGTCTGGTTGCGGATCGAGCGGGCCACTTCAAGTTCGGCCTGCCGTTCCCATTCAATGGCGTTGAGCAGTCCGGTCTTGGGGTCGAGCCTGGTCCTGCTCAGCAGTTCAGCATGCATCATGAACCGCCGCTGCAACAGCACGGACGGTGCCGCGAAGGCGAGCAGGACAGGGTTGACGGCCACTACCACCGTTACCACGACCCCGAGGCAGAACTGAACGAAGTCACCGAACATCGCCTCGCGGCCGAACACCGCGCCCGTCATGGACGCCAGTGGATCCGAGAGCTTGATGGCGGCGGCGGTCAGGCTGTTGTTGACGACCCAGGCCATGATGTCGCATACGGCGACCGCGAGAGCCCAGCGGACCGCGTGCGCGGGCGAGCCGGGACTGATCCCGCCGACCGAGGCGGGCAGCGAATGGAAGGCGACCGATGCGCTGCCGTAGGAAAGGCCGACCGCCGCCGCGCTGAACACGCGGCGGTGTACAACGCCACGGTGCACGCGCCACTGCGTGAACGCGAGTAAAGGCACCGGCGCGACCAGGACCCAGAACGGCGGCAGGAGAACCGCGATCGGCAGGCACCAGACCGTGAGCAGATCACGGATCAGGGTGCCCTGCGGCTCGTCGATCCGCCGTGTCGCCTCGACGGAGGCGAGGCCGCACAGCAGCAGGGCAAGAAAAATCGCGAGCAGGCCAGGGCTGACCGGGGTGCGTGCCGCGGCGACGACGAGGGCGGCCGAAGCGGCGAGGGGCACCGCGCTGACGTAGCCGAACGCGGCGGGTCGCAACCTGAGCGACGGCCAGTCTCTTATTCCGCTGCCGCCGGTCCTGGCGCGGAGAGAGAGCCGGGAACAGCCCATGAGCACCACCTGGGGGCAGGGGCAGTAGCTGATGTTAACAGATAGTAGGGGATCGGTCTCACATTGCCACCCTCAACCTTCATATCCGGAGGGAACCGCTCGCATCGGCGTATCCAAGAGCGGCATAGCGGGCAGGTGGAATGGTGGCAAATAGCACAAAGGCCAAATTCAGCTCTGGCTCAGGTTACCCGCCGATGAGCAGGTCACCCGCCGATCAGCAGGTCACCCGCCGATGAGACAGACGTCGCGTACCGCGCCCGTCGAAGCCGACGTGGCCATCATCGCGTAGACGCGTAGCGCGGTGCTGACGGCGCGCTCGCGGTGGGCGGGCCGGTAGCCGCGATGCGCTGAGGCCAGCCGGTCACGCCTGGCCGCAATCTCCTCGTCGGGAATCGCGAGCCGGATCTCACGGCCGGGGATGTCGATCTCGATTACGTCGCCGTCCTCCGCGAGCGCGATCGTGCCGCCGGCGGCCGCCTCGGGCGACACGTGCCCGATCGACAACCCGGTCGTGCCGCCGGAGAAGCGGCCATCGGTGATAAGTGCACACGCCTTGCCGAGGCCCTTGCCCTTCAGGAAGCTCGTCGGATAAAGCATCTCCTGCATCCCAGGTCCGCCCTTGGGACCCTCATAACGGATGATCACTACCTCGCCCGCGTGCACCTTGTCGGCGAGGATACCGCTGGCCGCGTCTTCCTGGCTCTCGAATATCCGCGCCGGGCCGCTGAACCGCCACAGTTCCTCGTCGACGCCCGCGGTCTTCACGATCGCGCCTTCGGGCGCTAGGTTGCCGTAGAGCACGGCCAGCCCGCCGTCCTTTGTGTAGGCGTGTGCCACGTCGCGCACGCATCCGGCCTCGCGGTCCAGATCGAGCGTCTCCCAGCGGGTGTTCTGTGAGTAGGGCCTGGTGGTGCGCACGCCGCCTGGCGCGGCGTGGAAAAGCTCGACGGCGTCAGGTGCCGCGGCTGGCGAGCGGATGTCCCATTGGGACAAGAACTCGCTCAATGACGAGCTGTGCACCGAGTGGACCCCGCGGTTCAGCAGGCCGCCGCGGTCAAGCTCGCCGAGGATTCCCGGAATGCCACCGGCGCGGTGGACGTCCTCGACGTGATAGCGGTCGCTGCTCGGCGCGACCTTGCACAGGCACGGCACCCGCCTGGACAGCTCGTCGATGTCCTTCAGACCGAAGCCCACATGCGCCTCGTGCGCGGCGGCCAGCAGGTGCAAGATCGTGTTGGTCGAGCCGCCCATTGCCACGTCGAGCGCCATCGCGTTCTCGAACGCGTCCCTGGTGGCGATCGACCTGGGCAGCACCGATTCGTCGCCGCCCGCGTAATACCTATGGGTGATCTCGGCCGCAAGCCGGCCCGCACGCTTGAACAGGTCGCGTCGCGCCATGTGGGTGGCCAACGTGGTGCCGTTGCCTGGCAGGGCGAGGCCGATGGCCTCGGTCAGGCAGTTCATCGAGTTGGCGGTGAACATGCCGGAGCAGGAGCCGCAGGTCGGGCAGGCGGCTTCCTCGATCTCGCTGAGCTCAGGGTCGGATACCGCCGGGTCCGCGGAGGCGGTCATCGAGTCGATCAGGTCCAGCTTGCGCTCGGTCGCCTGGTCCGATCCGGCCACGGCAACGGCTGTGACGATCTTGCCTGCTTCCATCGGCCCGCCGGACACGAACACCGTCGGAATATTCAGCCGCAGCGCGGCCATGAGCATCCCTGGGGTGATCTTGTCGCAGTTGGAGATGCACACCAGCGCGTCCGCGCAGTGCGCGTTGACCATGTATTCGACCGAGTCGGCGATGAGCTCACGGCTGGGCAGCGAGTACAGCATGCCGCCGTGACCCATCGCGATGCCGTCGTCGATCGCGATCGTGTTGAACTCCCTTGGCACCGCGCCGGCCGCTCGCGCGGCATCGGCCACCACCTCACCCACCTCGCGCAGGTGCACGTGACCCGGCACGAATTCGGCGAAGCTGTTCGCCACCGCGATGATCGGTTTGCCGAGATCCTCGCGTGCCACCCCGGTCGCGCGCAGCAGCGCCCGCGCCCCGGCCATATTCCTGCCGTGCGTCACCGTGCGGGATCGAAGTGGCGGCATGATGGGCTCCTCGTCGCGGCTTCGTGTCATCGGGTTAGGGCCGCACGCGCAGCGCGTGCGGGCCTGATGGGTCAGATCACAGGCTACCCGCACGCGAATCAGCGGTGCGGGGGATCCGTGGGCGCGGCACCCCGCAGCGCCCTCGGCTTGCGCGCTTCGCTTGCGCCGCGCTAGAACCGCGCTGGGAGGACGTTCGACGCGGCGTCGTGGATCCGCATGGCCTGCGCGGGGGTCAACTGCCTGCCCCGGCCGGCCTTGAGGCTGCGGCGCAGGTACTTGCGCAACTGGTTGGCGTCGATCACGTCCACATTGCGCACCGTAAGCACGTGCCAGGGAATTTTCGGACCGTAGATAGCGATCGTCGGGCGCACGTCGACCTGTTCGCCGAGGGCGCCGCCGATCAGCTCCGCCGCACGCGCCGCCTCCCAGCGTGCCTCCGTCACCCGCTCCTTCCGGCTGAACGGGCCATGGAACAACTGCTGCTTGCTCCCTGGCACGCGCACGGGCATGCGCTTGTCCCAGCGCTCAGAGTCGATCGCGTAGACGCCGGTCGGGCCGACCACCAGGTGATCGATGATGTTGTCGCTACCCGGGATGGCGCGCTCGTTCAGCGTTAGGTAGCCGACTCTGGCGAGTTTGTGCAGCTTGCGCTCGGTCTTGCGCTGCGCCGAGCCGCGTCTGGCGGGTGGCGTCGCCGCGCTCGACCTGGACCGCTGGATCGTGTCGGCGATCGCCGCGAGCACGGCCACCGTGATGCCGATCCGCCAGCCGAAGATGAAGGTGACGGCGATCCCGGCCACCAGGGCGATCGCGACCCTGCGTTCCCAGACCGGCAGCCGCGGGTCCGACGAGATTGCGGCCAGGCTGCCGCGCCGGAATCGCCCGCCGCGGCCCTGCTGATCGCTTGGGCCACCTGACGTGGCCGCCTGCGCAGCGGTACCCACGGGCTCGACGTGTGCCTCCGGCTGCTTCTCGTGCGGGCCCGACGACTCGGAATTGCCCGCTCCCGGCCGTGTCACCCGGTCCACATAGCAGAGCGTAACGAATCTAGAACGGATCGCCTAGCCCCGGCGCGGTGCACAGTATTGTCGCCGTCCGTAGCGTGTTCGCCAGTCTCCCGACGGGTACACATAGCAAGTTGCCCTAGTTTTCTCCGAACATTTTGCCGTTAACCTCATCCGGGCCTGGACCGCGGCACCCGCGGCATCTACCTTTCGGTAACGTGACCCAGATCCATGATCTCACAGCGCTCGAGCAAGCCGCGGCGATTCGCGCTCGCGAGCTTTCACCCGTGGAAATCCTCGATCACTACCTGGAGCGCATAGACCGCCTCGGCCCGCAGGTCGGCGCCTTTTTCACGATAGCCGCTGATCTCGCGCGCGAACAGGCCCGCAAGGCGGAGCGCACGGTCGCCGAGGCCGCCGAGCCGGGTGACCTGCCACCGCTGCTCGGGGTGCCTGTTCCGGTCAAGGACCTAAACATGGCCGCGGGAATCAGGCTCACCTTCGGCAGCACCGTCTTCATTGACAATGTCGCGGATACCGATGATCACGTGGTCGCCTCGCTGCGCGCCGCGGGCGCCGTCATCCCTGGCAAGACCGCGACCCCTGAGTTCGGGTTGCCCTGCTACACCGAGACCGATGTCGGGCCCCCCGCGCGCACACCGTGGGATCTGTCCAGGTCGGCCGGCGGCTCGAGCGGCGGCGCGGGCGCCGCGGTGGCGGCGGGCCTGGCCCCGGTCGCACAGGGCAGTGACGGCGGCGGGTCGATAAGGATCCCGTCCAGCGTGTGCGGCCTGTTCGGGATCAAGCCGTCGCGGGGCCGGGTGTCCCAGGCGCCGCTGGTGCCCGACCTGGCCGGCCTGTCGATCGATGGGCCGCTGGCGAGAACCGTGGCGGACGCCGCGCTGCTGCTCGACGTGATCACCGGCAACGAGCCCGGTGACATGTACACCCAGCCGCCGCCCGGCGAATCCTTTCTCGGCTACGCCAGGCGTGACCCGGGCAGGCTGCGCATCGGCCGGGTGATCGAACCCGTGGTGCCTGGCGCCGAGGTGCACCCCGACTGCCGCGCCGCCTGGGAGGACGCCAGCGCGCTGCTCGCGGATCTCGGGCACGAGGTGGAGGACATGCCGGCGCCGCTCGGTGCCGATGCGGTGCCGCTGTTCGAGACGCTGTGGTACGGGATGGCTACCTTGATGCCGGTGGATACCGCGCAGGAGGGCGAACTGCTGCCGCTGACCAGATACCTGCGCGAACGCGGGCGGGCCACGAGCGCTGCCGAACTGATCTTTGCCCAGGCCTTCCTGCAGATCATGGTGCGCGGCGCCCTGCCATTGCTTAACGCCTACGACGCCGTGCTCACCCCGACGCTGGCTCAGCCACCTGTGCCGGTCGGCTACTTCCACCAGCAGGAGCCCGCGGAGAACTTCGAGCGGCAGAAGCGCTTCACGCCCTTCACCGCCGCCTACAACGTGTCCGGCCAGCCGGCGGTGAACCTGCCGTTGCATTGGAACGCCGATGGCCTGCCGATCGGGGTGATGCTCGGTGGCCGGGTCGGGGACGAGGGCACGCTCATCTCGCTGTCCGCGCAGATCCAGGCCGCCAGGCCGTGGCAGGATCGCCATCCGGCGCTATGGTGAGCCTGCGCCCATGGTTGTGCGCCTATGCTGGCGCAGGTGAGTAACACCGCGGACCCAGCGACCGGCTCGGCAGCCGGTCACGTCGGCGTCCGGGCCAACGGCTCCGCTGACGGTCGTGCGGCCGGGCGCGGCGACGATCCCGCGGCCGGGCGCGGCGACGGTCCCGCGGCCGGGCGCGGCGACGATCCCGCGGGCACCGCGGTAGGCACGCGTGAATACCGGATCGGGGAGCTTGCGCGGGCGGCGGGTATTTCCGTTCGCACGCTGCGCTACTACCAGGAGCGCAAGCTCCTTCCGCCGCCACGGCGCGAAGGCAGGATCGCCTGGTACTCACAAGCTCACCTGAGCCGCCTGCGGGTGATCGGCCAGCTACTCGACCGCGGCCACACCCTCGGCGGTACCGGTGAGCTGCTCTCGGCCTGGGAGCAGGGTTACGACCTGGCCGAACTGCTTGGTTTCCAACGGGTGATGACCGCACCGTGGTCCGATGAAGTGCCAGTGCCGGTGACCGTTGCGGGCATCTCGGAGCTCTTCGGCGGCCAGCTCACGCCCGAGGTGCTCGATGACGCCGTACGGCTCGGGTACATCGAGGTCGATGCCGATCGCGTCGGCGCCCACGTCAGCCGCAGGCTGCTCGACACCACGATGATCATGGTGCGCGAGGGTATACCGCTGCGCGCCATCCTCGACGCCGGCGCCGAGCTGCAGGCGGGTCTCGACAAGCTGGCGTGCTTGTTCGTAGAGCTTTTCACGACCCACATCCTGGATGGCAGCATCGGTCCGCCGCCGCCGCGTGACGTCGCGCGGCTGGCCGAAACCGTCGAGCGGCTGCGCCCGGTCGCGCGCATTGTGATCGACGCGGAGTTCGCCCGGGCCATGGACAGGCGTGCCCGCGCGACCTACGGCGAGTTCATCAGGCTGTTCGCGGCGCGCGAACCCCCCGCTGGGACAGCCGGTCCTGACACGTGACCGTAGCGCTTACCCGCGTGCGCGGGACAGGCCGTGCGTCGGCAGTTGTGTGTCAGTAGGCCCTTACCGCAGGACGATGGCTGGGATATGATTCGACAATGCCAGTAATTACTGGCATGATCCTCACCCAGCATGAGGGCGGGCCTAAGGATGGCACGAGCCAGGCATCTTGCCGGTCAGGTCGTAGTTGTTACCGGAGCCGCGCGGGGTGTCGGCGCGCTGGTTGCCAAGAAGCTGGCCGATCGTGGCGCGCGGGTGGCCGTGCTCGGGCTCGAACCTGATGAGCTGGCCGGCGTGTCCGCGTCCTGCGGACCGCGCTCGCGCTGGTGGCAAGTTGATGTCACCGACGAGAGCGCCCTGACAGACGTTGCTGCCAAGGTCCTCGAGGCCTATCACGAGATCGACGTGGTCGTCGCCAACGCCGGGATCGCCATCGGCGGCCCGTTCCTTTACTCCGATGCCCGCTCGTTCGCGCGGGTGATCGAGGTCAACCTGCTCGGCAGCATAGCCACCGCGCGCGCGTTCATGCCCGCCCTGGTCCAGAGCAAGGGTTACCTCCTGCAGGTGGCGTCCATGGCCGCGCTCGCCCCGTCCCCGATGATGGCGGCGTACTGCGCGAGCAAGTCCGGCGTTGAGGCATTCGCCCATTCCGTCCGGGCGGAGGTGGCCCACCACGGCGTACAGGTTGGCGTGGCGTACCTGAGCTGGACCGACACCGACATGGTGCGGGGCGCGGACGCGAACGCGGCGCTCAGGGAGATGCGTGCTGAGCTGCCATTCCCTGCGGATCGCACCTACGCGCTCGAGTCCACCGTCGACGCGCTCGCGCGCGGGATCGCCAGGCGCGCACCACGGGTGTATGGGCAGCGGTGGCTGCCACCGGTTCAGCTAGCCAGGGGCCTGCTGCCGATCGCGGCGAGGTTCGCGGCCCGCACCATGCCTGAGATCGAATCGCGCTGGCTCGCGACGGGCGCGAAGACCGATCCCGTCGGCGCGGGCGGCGCCGCCGACACCGCCGCGCGGGCGGCGTCTGGCCACGGCACACCATCTGCTGCCGCGGGGAGCCAGCGATCGTGACCACGCCAGGTGTTCCTCGACTGAACTATGAACGCAGGGGATCAGGTCCCCCACTTGTCCTGCTGCACGGAATCGGCCATCGCTGGCAGGCATGGGAGCCGGTGCTGGACAGGCTCGCGGCCGAGCACGACGTCATCGCGATCGACTTGCCCGGCTTCGGTAAGTCGCCCCCGCTGGCGGGCCCATCAGGGATTACCGAGATCGCCGCCGCCCTCGCCGCGTTCTTCGAGCACCTCGGGCTGGACCGCCCGCACGTGGCTGGCAACAGCCTCGGCGGGGGGCTCGCCCTTGAGCTTGCGGCCGCGGGTAAGGTCGCATCCGCGACCGCACTGTCGCCAGTGGGATTTTGGACTCCGTGGGAGTTCAGGCTGGGGCTCGGCTCGCTCGTCGTCCTCCGGCGCACGACGTTCCTGCCCGCTGCGCTGCTACGGGCGATGGCGCGCTCGAACTGGTTGCGGGTCGTGGCCTTCGGCGCGGTCATCCGCTGGCCCGAGCACCTGACGCAGGAGCGCGCGATGGGCGACATCCTCGCCCTGCGCAACGGCGCGTTCGCTAGGGTCGCCAGCGGCGCCCAGGACTATGCCTTCCACGGCAAGCCGAACGTCCCCGTGACCGTGGCGTGGGGGACCCACGACCGGATCTTGCTGCACAGGCAGGCGGACCGCGCTAGGCGCAGGCTGCCCGCCGCTCGCCACGTTGACCTGCCCGGCTGCGGCCACGTGCCGATGAGCGACGCGCCCAACCGGGTCGCGTCGATCATCCTGGCGACCATCAAGGAGTCAAGCGCATGAACCCCAACGACCCTGCAACCTCCGACCCGGCGATCGTCATCATCGGAACCGGATTCGCCGGCCTCTGCATGGCGATACAGCTGAAAAAGGCAAGTTTCCACAACTTCGTGATCCTGGAGAAGGACGACGATCTCGGCGGGACCTGGCGGGACAACAAATACCCCGGCTGCGCGTGCGACGTGCCATCGCATATGTATTCGTTCTCCTTCGAGCTCAACCCCGACTGGTCGCGAATGTTCTCGCCGCAGGAGGAGATCTGGGCGTACATGCGGCGGTGCGCGGACAAGTACGGCGTTACCGCACACATCCATTACGGCTCCGCGGTGGAGCGCATAGAGTGGGATGACGTCAAGCGGCGCTGGCACGTCACCACCACATCGGGTGACGTGTACACGACTCGCGCGATCGTGTCGGGCAGTGGCGGCCTGCACGTGCCGTCGATCCCCGAGATTCCTGGCGCGGACCGGTTCGCCGGCCCAGCCTTCCACTCGGCCCAATGGGACTACTCTTGCGACCTGGCTGGCAAGCGGATCGCAGTCGTCGGAACGGGCGCGTCGGCGATCCAGTTCGTGCCGCAGATCGCCAAGCAGGCCGGACGGGTGGTTGTCTTCCAGCGGACGCCGTCCTGGGTCGAGCCGAGGCCCGACTTCGAGTTCCCACCCGCGGTCCGTGCCATGTTCCGCGCCGCTCCGCCGGTGACGCGGGCATTCCGTGACGGGCTGTACTGGTATCTCGAAGCGCGGGGGGCCGGTTTCGCTGTGCACCCCAGGCTGCTTGCGCCATTGCAGCGATTGGCCAAGCGCCAGATCGAGCGCCAGATCGACGACCCTGCGCTGCGTGCGAAGGTGACACCTGACTACACGGTCGGCTGTAAGCGGCTGCTCCTGGCCTCCGACTACTATCCCGCTCTGAACAGGCCAAACGTCGACGTCGTGACGGATCGCATCACCGAGATCACCGAGACCGGCGTGGTCTGCGCCGATGGCAGCACGTACGACGTCGACGTGATCATCTATGGCACCGGTTTCAAGACAGTCGAAGTGATCGAGGAAATGAACCTCTCCGGACGCGATGGCGTCAAGCTCCAGGACGTCTGGCGCGGCGGCGTCGAGGCCTATCACGGTATTACCGTCGCCGGGTTCCCGAACTTCTTCATGCTGCTGGGCCCCAACACCGGACTCGGGCACAACTCGGTCGTATTCATGATCGAAATCCAGGTCCAGCACGTGATGAGCTGCCTGCGGCTGCTCGCCAAGGAGAAGGCGGAGACGATCGAGGTCAGGGCGCCCGCCCTGCGCCGCTTCAACGACAGGGTGCAGCGCCGCCTGCGCCGTGCCGTCTGGAGCACGGGGGGCTGTAACAGCTGGTACCTGGATGACAAGGGCGTCAACCGGGCGATGTGGCCTGGGTTCACCTTCGAGTACTGGGCGAACACCAGGCACGCGCGCCGTGCCGATTACGAGATCCGCTGACCGACGTCAACGCGATCACGAGGCATCGGCCATCGCTCACCAGTTACTCTGCGGTCGCAGCGCGTCGACTGCTTCGCGGACCCTGGCGCGCAGGTCCTCCGCGTTGCCGCGGTGATAAAGCGGCCCGCTCGCATCGCCCAGCAGAACGCTGGCCTGGGCGACACCGCGGGCAGCGACAGGACCGGGCGTGGACAGGCGGCGGATCAGTTCACCGAATTCCTCGGCGGCGTGTCTGACCCGGTCACGGCACACCGGCACCGCCAGCCGACGGGAAGCGGAAGGCTGCGTGGCCGCCGCCAAGATCCGCTGCGCGCCGCGAGCAAGATCGCGCCGTGCGGATACTCGCACCAGCATCTGGGCGCGCAGCGCAAGCTCCACATTGGTTTCTGGACGGGCGCCGCACGCAAGATCGCGATCAAGACGGCCCGCACGCAGACGTACCAGGAGCCGGTCCCAGGGGCGGGCGGGCTTACCTGCGATCGGGCCACCACTTCCGTCGTCTAGCAGTAACAGCATGGGGCACCTCCCTTTGGCCGCGCCCCGGTGCGGGCGGGCGGGCAATGTGACCTCCAAAGCAATAATATTGGTCACGTCTAACCAGTCAATGAATTTAACCGGTTACAAGCGGCAGGCGTGCGCGGGGCCGTGCTGCTGAGAAAGATCTCATAGGTGCGCCCCAGCCTCCGCTGAGAACCGTTCCCGACAGTGGCTCCATGACGATCTACCAGAACCTGCTGCCGGTACCCGGCGCGGCACCCGCCGCACCGGGTACCGGCAGGCCACAGGTGGAAATTGTGGTGCCGGTCCGTAACGAGGAACGGGATCTCGGCCCGAGCATCGGGCGGCTGCATCGCTACGTGCACGGCGCGTTCCCGTTCTCGGCACGGATCACCATCGCCGACAACGGCAGCACCGACCGCACCTGGGCACTGGCCGTGGCGCTGAGCCACAAGTATCCGGGTGTCCAGGCCGCGCGGCTCGAAGAGGCCGGACGGGGCAGGGCGCTGCACGCCGTCTGGACGGCCAGCGACGCGGAGGTGCTCGCCTACATGGACGTCGACATGTCGACCGACCTGAACGCGCTGCTGCCGCTTGTTGCCCCGCTGCTTTCCGGGCACAGCGACCTGGCCATCGGAACCCGGCTCGCGCGCAGCGCAAGAGTCGCCCGCGGCCCGCGCCGCGAGATCATCTCCCGCTGCTACAACTTGCTTCTGCACGCCGCGCTTGGCGCCCGCTTCTCCGACGCCCAATGCGGCTTCAAGGCGATCCGCGCCGACCGGGCGAGGGCGCTGCTGCCCCTGGTGCGGGACACGGGGTGGTTCTTCGACACAGAACTGCTCGTGCTCGCCGAGCGTGCGGGCCTGCGCGTGCACGAGGTACCCGTCGACTGGGTCGATGATCCGGACTCGCGGGTGGACCTGGTCGCCACGGCCGTCGCGGACCTGCGCGGCATCGCCCGTCTTGGTCTCGGGCTGGCACGGGGCACCGCCGGGCTGCCGGTGTTCGATGACCGCGGCGACTGGGCCGGCCGCCTGGATCGCTCCGCCGCTCCCGACCGCCACCGGCGCCAGCCCGCTGGCGTGCCCGGCGGTCAGTTGATCCCCTTCCTGGTGATCGGCGTGGCGAGCACGGCTGCCTATTTCGTGCTCTACCTGCTGCTACGCGGCATGATGGCCGCCGAGGCGGCGAACGCGGTCAGCCTGTTTGCGACCGCGGCAGCCAACACCGCGGCGAACAGGCGGATCACCTTCGGCATCCGCGGCCGGGCTCGCATCGTGCGCCACCAGGCGCGCGGCCTGCTTGCCTTCGGCGCGGGCCTGCTACTCACCAGTGGCGCCCTCGCCCTGCTGCAGGTGGTCGCGCCCCATCCGTCCCGGCTAGCGGAACTCGCCGTGCTGCTTCCCGCGAACCTGCTCGCCACGCTGCTCCGGTTCGTTCTGTACCGCGGCTGGGTGTTCCATCGCGGCCAGCGGGAACATGGCGCGAAGCCGGTGCTGCGCGCACGCGATGCCAAGGTCGCCAGGCAAGCACGCCTCACCGACGCCGCTGGGGGCCCCCGATGACGACGACGGCACCACGAACTGAGCCTGACATTCGCCGGACCGGCCGCAGCGCTAGCCGCCACCGGTGGCAGTGGCGCGGCCGGACCGGCCGCAGCGGCAGCCACCACCGGTGGCAGTGGCGCGCTATTGAAGGCGAGCCGCGGTGGGCGCGGCCCGCGCTCGCGGGCCTGCTTGCCGCCACGGCCGCGCTCTACCTCATCGGCCTCAGCCGCAACGGCTGGGCGAACGACTTCTACGCGGCCGCCGTGCAGGCAGGAACCAAGAGCTGGAAGGCGATGTTCTTCGGCTCCCTTGACAGTTCGAACTTCATCACGGTAGACAAGACGCCCGCATCGCTGTGGGTAACCGAAGTGTCCGCTCGCATGTTCGGGCTGAATTCGTGGAGCCTGCTCGCACCGCAGGCGTTGGAGGGTGTCGCGGCGGTCGGGTTGCTGTACGCGACGGTCACGCGCTGGTTCGGCCGCGGCGCCGGGCTACTGGCGGGCGCGGTGCTCGCCAGCACGCCCGTGGCCACCCTGATGTTCAGGTTCAACAACCCAGACGCGCTGCTCGTGCTGCTGCTGGTCGCCGCGGCGTACGCGGTAACCCGGGCCATAGAGGACGGCAGGACACGCTGGCTCGTGCTGGCAGGCGCTCTTGTCGGCTTCGGTTTTCTCACCAAGATGCTGCAAGCATTCCTCGTCCTGCCCGCGTTCGGGGCCGCCTATCTCCTCGCCGGGCCACCACGGCTGCGCAGACGCGTCCGGCAGCTTGTCCTCGGCGGGCTCGCGACGCTCGCGGCGGCCGGGTGGTGGGTCGCGATCGTGCAACTGACGCCGGCGTCTGCGCGTCCCTACATCGGCGGCTCCACCAACAACAACGTGCTCGAGCTTGCCCTCGGCTACAACGGCCTCGGCAGGCTCACGGGCAACGAGACCGGTTCGGTCGGTTTCGGCGGCGGCAGAGGCAGTGCGTTCGCCGGAACGCCGCGGCTGACCCGCCTGTTCGGCGCGGATATGGGCGGTCAGGCCAGCTGGCTCATCCCCGCTGCGCTCATCGCGCTTGCCGCGCTGCTCTGGTCGGCGCGCCGCGCGACCCGCGCAGACCGCGGCCGTGCTGCGGCGGTGTTGTGGGGCGGCTGGCTACTGGTGACCGGCGCCGTGTTCAGCTTCATGGCCGGGATTATCCACCCCTACTACACGGTGGCCCTCGCGCCCGCGATCGCGGCCCTGGTGGGCATCGGCGCTAGCGTGGCATGGCGCGCCCGCCGTCGGCTGGCCGCCAGAGCCACCCTCGCCGCGATGATCGTCGTCAGCGTGATCTGGTCGCACGTCCTGCAGGGCCGCAGCCCCGAGTGGTACCCGTGGCTGCGTGTCTTGATCGTCGCCGCCGGTCTGGTGGCCGTGATCGGCCTGTTCGCCGAGGAGATCGTGACCCGCATGGGCACGGCGGTGCCGCGGGGCGCGGCATCGGCCGCCGCCGCAGGTGTCGTTGGACTGGCACTTGTCGGTGTGCTCGCGGGCCCGGTCACCTACAGCCTCGAAACGGCGGCGACGCCGCACGCGGGTGCGATTCCTGCGGCCGGGTTCGGGGTGACAACGGCGGCCGGCGGCCCGGGCGGATTCGGCGGCCCTCGTGGCGTCCGCGGGCCGGTTGGGTTCCGCGGCACTGCGGGCGTGCGGGCAGGCGCGGGCAACGCGAACGCGCCTGGTGGCCCACGCTCTGCAGGCAACCGGGGCGTTCCAGGCAACCGGGGCGTTCCGGGCAGCTCGGGTGCTGCGGTCGGCGTCACGGGTGGCCGGGCAGGCGTAGGTGGCCAGGCAGGCGCGGCGGGCGGCGCACGCGCCATTGGTGGCGCACCAGGCGGCCTCGGCGGTGCGACTCAGGTCAGCAGTGCCATGGTGACCCTGCTGCGCTCGGGGGCATCCGGCTACCGTTGGCCGGCGGCCATCGTGGGTGCCACGTCGGCCTCGTCCCTGCAACTGTCATCCGGCGAACCGATCATGGCGATTGGTGGCTTCAACGGCACCGACCCGGCGCCCACACTGGCCGAGTTCGAGAAGCTGGTCGCCGCCCACAAGATCCACTATTTCGTCGGCGCACAACGGGGTGGCTTCGGTGGCGCCGCGTCTGGCACGTCCGCGCAGATCACGTCGTGGGTGAAGCGGCACTTTAGCTCCACCACAGTTGGCGGCTACACCGTTTACGACCTGTCCTCAGCCTCGTGACGGCTCCCTTCCCGGCCAGACGCGGCTAACATGACGCGGCTGACATGGAGATCCCGCAGCGCTCTCGGGGATGCGCAGGCCGTTGCAAAACCCGGATCTTCGTCTGCCGCGCCGCCCGCTCCTGCCCAGGCGACCGCGCGCGTGCTTGCCGCCTGGGCAGGGGATATGACCGCCGCAGGACAGGATGCCTGCATCGGCTGGGCGTTCTGGCGCGAATATGTGACCGACGTCTGCCAGCCCTCGTCTGCCAGCCCTCGTCTGCCAGCCTTGATGGCGGCAGCGGCCGTCCCGTGCGGGCTCGGCCGGTGCGCTCATCCCGCGCCGCTGACCCGGCCGGGCGAGACAGGTTGCGCAACGGACATTATGACCACGAAAGGGGATGGACGATCCGTGCCGCTCTTATGGCGTAAATTGAGCTGATCGTCGGCGGTCAGTACCGCCCGGCCCCGATGAGTGACGCGGCGAAGGGATCTGTCCGCAGTGCTGAGACGGCAGGAGCTTGAGCGGCTCGCACGCGCCCAGGGGGTGCAGCCGAGCTACCGCGACTGGCATGGCCACCGGGTGCGGGTGGCACGGGACACCCTCGAGGCAATCCTCGCGGAACTCGGCGCGTTCGGCACGGCAGGCGCCGCCGAAGCCGCGCGGCCTGCAGGCGCTGCCCGGGCAGCCGGTCATGCCCCCATGGGCGCCGCGGCCGGGGCTGCAACAGCGGGCGGAGCGGTGGCTTTGCCAGGGGCTGCGGCGTACCCGGCACCTTCCGCACGCACATCCGCCGCCGATCCCACGCTTGCCGCGCTCACCGTGCGCATGCCAGAGTCGCGCGCCTGGGGGTTCGCCGTTCAGCTTTACTCCCTACGCTCCCGTGGCTCGTGGGGCCACGGCGATCTGCGCGACCTTGCCGACCTCGCGAGCTGGAGCGCACGCGACCTCGGCGCCGGATTCGTCCTCGTGAACCCGCTGCATGCGGCTGAGCCCACACCTCCGGTAAGCCCATCACCGTATCTCCCGATGACCCGGCGCTACGTCAGCCCGCTGTACCTGCGGGTCGAGGACGTGCCGGAGTACGCGCTGCTCGGTGCGAGCGATCGGGCGCGCATTGACGGGCTGGCCGCTGTGCTGCGCGAACGTAACACGAGCAGCGAGCTCATCGAGCGTGACGCGGTCTGGTCCGCCAAACGCGTCGCCCTCGAACTCATCTACCGGGTGCCGCGCAGTCCGGCGCGCCAGGCGGATTTCGACCGTTACCGTCGAGCCGAGGGGGCGGCGCTCGAGGACTGGGCTACCTGGTGCGCCCTCGCCGAGGAGCATGGCGCGAACTTCCATAAGTGGCCGGAGCAGCTGGCGCACCCGCGATCGGCGGGCGTCACGCGGGAGCGCGACAGGTGCGCGCCACGGGTGGAGTTCCACGCCTGGCTGCAGTGGCTGCTTGATGGGCAGCTTGCCGCCGCCCAGAGCGCGGCGCTTTCGGCGGGAATGCCCATCGGCCTGATCTGCGACCTCGCCGTCGGCGCGCACCCGGGCGGCGCGGACTCGTGGTCAAACCAGGACGTCCTGGCTCTGGGCATGAGCGCGGGTGCGCCGCCCGATGCGTTCAACCAGCTGGGGCAGGACTGGGCGCAGCCGCCATGGCATCCACGGCGGCTCGCCGGATGCGGCTACCGCCCGCTGCGTGAACTCATGGACGCATCGCTCCATCATGCGGGGGGCTTGCGCGTTGACCACGTGATGGGGCTGTTCAGGATGTGGTGGGTGCCCGCGGGGATGACGCCGGCCCAGGGCGCATATGTGCGCTACGACCAGAACGCCACGGTAGGCACGCTAACTGCGACGGCGGCGCGGGCCGGCTCCATCGTCATCGGTGAGGACCTCGGCACCGTCGAGAAGACGGTGCGCCGCTTCCTTGCCGATCGCGGTGTGCTTGGTACTTCGATGCTGTGGTTCGAGCGGAAAGCGGATGGCACGCCGCGGCGCGCGGCGGCGTGGCGCCGTGACTGCCTCGCGACAGTCGGCACCCACGACATGCCGCCCGCGGCGAGTTTCCTGACCGGAGCGCACGTCGCGCTGCGCGCCCGGCTTGGCTTGCTGACCCGGTCCGAAGACGCCGAACGACTCGAGGTGACGGCCGCCGTCAACGCGTGGCGTGCCACTCTCGACGGCATGGGGCTGCTGCCCACCGGCGCGCGGTCAGACTCCGCGGCGATGACTGCCGCACTCTACGGATTCCTCGCGCGCACGCCCGCGCGGCTCATCGCGGTCTCGCTCGCCGACGCGGTCGGTGATCGTGAACCACAGAACATCCCTGGTACCAGCGACGAGTACCCAAATTGGCGGCTTCCGCTCACCTGCGCCGCTGGCCACGCAGTACTGCTTGAAGATCTCGCGACCTGCGAGGGGGTCCACGCGGTGGTCAACGCCATCATGAGCCACGGGAACCGGAGAGCCTCCGGCTAACCCGGGAACGTGCCGCCGGTGACGTTCACGAATGTGCACGTGATGGCCGCGGCCTGCTGGTAGGCCGGGGACGGGGCCGGGTCCGCGGTTTGAGCGGGCCGGGGTGAGCGGTGCGGCATGCTGTCCTGATCGAGCTGGTTGCGGTGGTGTGGGAGGCGGCGTCTGCTGGTTGCGGGTTGCTGTTGACCGGGGCTGGCCTTTCCCGGGGGCAGCGTGTCGGGAATGCCTGGCCGCCGAGGTGCCTAGGACGCGGGCGTCGTGGGGTCCGGTCTCGGCGGCTGGGTTG
>DATIYI010000153.1:0-55392 GCA_035517695.1 Streptosporangiaceae bacterium | reverse complement strand
GGCGCCGGTTCACCATCTACCTCCCCCGCCACCTCGCCCGCCTGCTTGGGATCACCCAAAAACAGCTGCGCCGCGAGGCACGTGCCCGGTTCGTCAAAGTCGCCGAGTACCAGGCGCGCGGTGTCATCCACTATCACGCTGTCATCCGGCTCGACGCTCCCGGCGACGACTGGCAGCCACCACCCGGCCGCTGCAGCGCCGCGCTGCTGTCGCAGGCGATCCGCCAAGCCGCTGCCGCCGTCAGCTACGACACGGCGATGGTTGCCGGGACCGACCCGGACCTGCGGCGTATCCTGCGATTCGGGACCCAGATCGACACCCGGGCCATCCGCCCGGCCGCCGACCTCCCCGGTACCGGAACGGCGCTGTCCGCGCAGGCGGTCGCGAACTACATCGCCAAATACGCCACCAAGACCATCGACGCCCCCGGCCTCCCCACCCGCCCCGTGCACGGGCCCGCCGCGATCGCCGCCCTCCACTGCGGCCACCACCACAAACGGCTCATCTCCGTCTGCTGGGAACTAGGCAAACACCCCGCCCTCGGCCAGCTCGCGCTCAACCGGTGGACCCACATGCTCGGCTACCGCGGCCACTTCCTCACCAAATCCCGCCGCTACTCGGCCACCTTCACCCAGCTCCGCCAGGCCCGCAGGACCCACCGCCGCACCCAACGTCACCCCGACGGCGAGAAAGACCCCTGGGGCCGCAACCTCGACGAACACACCGTGCTGGTCCTCGCCGAGTGGCGCTACGCCGGAACCGGCCACACCACCGCCGCCGAACAGCAACTCGCGCTCGCCGCCACCGCCCGCGCCCGCGAGCACGACCGCATCGCCCGAGAAGAGGCCCACATGAACTGACAACGAAAGGGACCAGCGCCATGGACAAGCTGCTCTGTCGGCCGCGCGCACCGCGCACGTGCGCGGACGGACGGCGATCCAACGCGTCTTCCGGCAGGACCCTGCGATGCAACCGCATGTACCTCATGACAAGGAAGGAGGCTAGGACCGATGGACAATCGGCAAGGGGATGATCTGC
The DNA here is from genome assembly GCA_035517695.1 of Streptosporangiaceae bacterium. Classification (GTDB taxonomy): domain Bacteria; phylum Actinomycetota; class Actinomycetes; order Streptosporangiales; family Streptosporangiaceae; genus DATFVJ01. The sequence goes on along the minus strand of DATIYI010000153.1, from coordinate 54,354 downwards.
TCGATGGGAGCTGGCTCACGACCGAACAGCTGGCAGGAATGCTGGGAGTAGATCCGTCCACTCTGCGGCGCTGGCGAACCGGGCATCGCGTGCAGGGACCACCGTTCGTCTGCCTGTCGTCACGGGTCACGCTGTACAACACACACGATGTGCGGCGCTGGCTGGCGAGCCGCCGCACCGACCCTGGGCAGGCTGCCTGATGAGTGGTTCTGATCAGCTGCCGGTCAGCGTATCCATCTCGGCGGACGTGGAATACCGGCAAGAGCGGCCGGAACCGTACCGTGCCCGCATCCGGTGGGTCGATCCAGTCACCAAACGCCGGAAGTCAAAGTCAGCGTCGGTCAGCACACCGCAGGCGGCACGGGAATGGATCGACGCCATGATGAGTGCCGCGGAAGCTGGCGTTAATCCTGAGACGGCGAGCATGAGCCTCGTGTCGTATGGCGAGGCCGTGATGCCACTGGCACTGCGGGGCCTGGAGACAAAGACTCTCGATCCGTACCTGTCCGGCTGGCGTAAGCGGGTCATTCCCGCGCTGGGGCACGTGCCGGTACGAATGGTTACGAATGGCGTCGTGGATCGCGTGGTACATGGCTGGATCGCTGATCAGTGCAGCCGCTCTACGGTGAAGAACAGCCTGGCGGTGCTCGTCCGGGTCATGGAACAGGCCGTTCGCGATGGAATCGTCGACCGTAATCCCGCACGGGTCGTTGGGTGGCAGCGCGAGTACCGGCGCGCGGAGGACGAACTCGATGATCCGCGGTCGCTGGCGCTCCCTGACTGGCACGCGCTGGCCCAGCTCGCCGCCGCGCTCGTCGAGCGGTCGGCCGATCATTTCGCCGGTTGGGGAGATGTGGTTATCTTCGCGGCCTGCACGGCGGCACGCATTGGCGAGGTCTCCGGTGTCCGGTGCGCAGACATCGACCGGGACGCCTGGACGTGGGGGGTGTGGCGGCAGACCACGCCAGGCCAGGGCGGTCTCATTGACAAAGGCACCAAGGGCAAACGGGCCCGGACAGTTCCCTTGATCGAGGAGGTTCGCCCGCTTGTAGCCCGCCGGCTGGATGCCGTCGGCCACGACCCGATGGGCCGTCTGTTCACCGGCCCGCGCGGCGGGCGGATCAGCACGGCCGTCCTGCGTGATGCCACGCATTGGGATGAGGTCGTCACCCAGCTTGGTTACGAGCATCTTCGCCGTCACGACCTTCGCCACACCGGGTTGACCTGGATGGCGGATGCTGGGGTGCCGTTGCATGTACTCCGGAAGATCGCCGGGCACGGATCATTGGCAACGACGCAGCGGTATCTGCACCCCGACGCGCAATCGATCACAGCCGCAGGAGCGGCGCTGAGCGCGCATATTTCAGCCAAACGGTCCCCAGGTGGTCCCCAGCTACGCGTCGTCTAATTCATAGCAGGCCGTCTGACCTGCTACTTCTCTGTCGGGACGGCGGGATTTGAACCCGCGACCCCTTGACCCCCAGTCAAGTGCCCTACCAAGCTGGGCCACGTCCCGGTGCACGGCCGCTGCACCACCGATGCGGCGCCCCCACCGCACTAAGTACCGCCGGGCACGCCCGATCTAACGGGCTCCCCTACCTTAGCGCAGCAACCGCGCCTACCTAAACGCAGCAACCGGGCATGGCGGATCCATCAGGCGGCGCGGACCCCGTGCCGCTCGCGCAACCCCGCTCGCCCCGCGGCCTCGCCACAAGCTCACCAATTGCTCGCCACGTTGACACAGCAAGTCCCCACTCGTGGACCTTAAGAATCCCGAGCGAGGATATCCGCGCAGCAGCCAGCCACCGGATTGGCACAGCAGCCAGCCATCGGATTCGCGCAACAGCCAGCCACCAGATTGGGCAGCACCGCCGAGGAGGTGATCTGATGGCAAGGGCTGGCCACCGCCCCGGGCCGTCCCGTACTCGTGAGGAGATCCGCACGGCCGCGACCGTTTGCTTCACCGCCGCGGGTTACGGGGCTACGAGCGTGCGCCAGGTGGCCGCGGTCGCCGGGTGGTTCCAGCACTAATCCGGTGTTTCTTCGGCAGCAAGCAGCAGCTGTTCACCGAGGTCGCTAGCGCCCTTCCTCGCCTGCTCGGCACCGTCGAGCGGCCAGGGCCAATACTCGGGCTGGTCAGGGCCGGATCGCCGCGAACCTGCGAGTCGATCACCCGATCTTCGCGCGGCCCTTGCCGCGAGCCGGCTTGTCGGCATGGCCGTCGCCGGTCGTGCGGTACGCCTACCCTCGCTCGCCGACGCGAGCGAGGACGATCTAGCCCGCTGGATCGCCCTGTCCTGCAGCACTACCTCACCGGCCCGGCGCCACCGCGCAGGCCGGACAACAGCCCGGACGACAGCCAGGCGACAGAACTAACAGCGGGGCCTAACACGGCCCAGTCAAGAAAGGTTTCAATGAACCGTGTACGCCCGTAGTAGTGACCGGCGCCTCATCCGGCATCGGGCGGGCCACCGCCCGGCACCTCGCCGCACGAGGCCATCGCATCTACGCAGGAATCCGCGCGCTGGCCGACGGAGTATCCTGCGCGCCCCAGCGGCGAGATCACACCGCTGGCTCTCGACGTCACCAAGTCCCGCCGACCGCGAGCGAGGTACCTGGTTGGCCGGGACGCACGACGGCTGGCTCTCCTTCCGGCCCTGCTCCCGGCCCGGCAACTCGACGCTCTGTGCCACGGGATCTTCGATCTGCTCCGCGCCCGCGGCGGCCGCCCCGTCCAGGCCCCTGACGCCCGCACGCCGACGCCGGACGCCCGCACGCCGACGCCAGACGGCCGCACGACGCAGGACGCCCGCACGGCAACACCCACCCGCCGGGGCCGCTAACCTGATGATCTGTGACTGCACTGTCAAATCTGGCTGATCTCGACGCGTGGCGAACCCGGCCGGCCGGGCAGCAGCCCGACTGGCCGGACGATGACGCGCTCCGCGCCGCGATCGGCGAACTGGCCAGCCTGCCGCCGCTGGTGTTCGCCGGCGAATGCGACCAGCTCAAGAAGCGGCTCGCGGCGGTGGCACGGGGCGAAGCCTTCGTCTTGCAGGGCGGTGACTGCGCGGAGACCTTCACGGGCTCGACCGCGGACAACGTCAGAACCAAGCTCAGGACGCTGCTGCAGATCGCCGTTGTGCTGACGTACGCGGCGAGCGTGCCCGTCGTCAAGATCGGCCGGATGGCGGGGCAGTTCGCCAAGCCACGCTCGAGTGCCACAGAGACGCGCGCAGGCACCGAACTGCCCGCCTACCGCGGTGACGCGGTCAACGGCTTTGACTTCACCCCGCAGGCGCGGCGGCCGGACCCGCGCAGGCTGCTGTCCGCTTATCACTACTCAGCCGCGACGCTGAACCTCTGCCGTGCGTTCACCACCGGCGGCTACGCCGACCTGCGCCAAGTGCACGCGTGGAATCAGGATTTCGTCAGGCAGAGCCCGTCCGGGCAGCGGTATGAGCAACTCGCAGGCGAGATCGACCGCGCGCTGTCCTTCATGCGCGCCTGTGGCGCCGACCCCGAGGAGTTCCGGGCGGTCGAGTTCTACTCCAGCCACGAGGCGCTGCTTCTCGAATACGAGCGCGCACTCACCAGGATCGACTCGCGCACCGGCCTGCCTTACGACGTCTCCGCGCATTTCGTCTGGGTTGGCGAGCGGACGCGAGCCCTCGACGGCGCGCACATCGAGTTCGCCAGCCGCATCCGAAACCCGGTTGGAGTCAAGATCGGCCCCCTAACGACTCCGGCCGATCTTCTCGCCCTGATCAACCGGCTCAACCCTGCGCGCGAGCCCGGCCGGCTGACGCTCGTCGCGCGCATGGGCGCGAAACTCGTGCGGGACGCGCTGCCACCACTGATCGAGGCGGTCACCGCGAGCGGCGCGCCGGTCGTCTGGGTCTGCGACCCGATGCACGGCAACACCTTCGAGGCGCCGAGCGGCCACAAGACCAGGCGATTCGACGACGTTCTTGGCGAGGTGGCCGGCTTCTTCGAGGTGCATGGCAAGCTCGGCACCCACCCGGGCGGTATCCACATCGAGTTCACCGGCGAAAACGTCACCGAGTGCGTCGGCGGCAGCCACGAGATAGCCGAGGAAGATCTGCACCAGCGCTACGAGACCGCTTGCGACCCGCGCCTCAACCGCAGCCAGTCCCTCGACCTCGCCTTCATGGTGGCCCGCATCTACCGTCAGCTCAGCTAGCCACGTCAAGGCTGGGACCTAGCCGAGCCTCGTAGACCTCATACCGAGGCGGCAAGGGCTGTTATCGGCAACCGCGGCCGGGCGCGCCCCACCGCCAGCGAGTGCTCGATGCCGCTATGACCACGCCTGGTTGGATGCGAATCTGCTGCGGGGTGAAATGCAGCAACAGGATGCCGTGCGCGGTCATGGCGGGGTGCCGCGCCAGCGTGCGTTCCCAGTCCTAGGGCGAGAGATGCCATTCGCGCGAGTCCACCTCGGCGGCGACGCCAGCATCGGGCCAATAGGCGTCGGGAACAGCGAGCAAGGTGCCGGCCACGGCAAAAAGGCGTGCGTTGAAGATGGGTGCCGGCAGGCCAGCGCGTCTGATGAGATCGTGCAGGTCGGCCTCAGCGGCAGAACGGACGCCATCGGCGACCTCTGCCAGGGCCCGGCGAAACGACGCCGAGCCTCTCACCGGTCCGTCCCGCAGCTCGCCCATCAGCAGGTCGAGCGGGCAGCGGCGGCCTTGCACCGCCGCCGCGACCAGCGCGCGTACGTCAGGCAAGCGGGTCCGGGTGCGCGCCGCGTCGGCGACGGCGCGCGCCACCGGCGCGCCACCGGACAGAGGTGTGACACCGAGCGCAGCCGTTAAGGATGAGACTAGACAGCCCGGTACTCGATGCCTGACAGCGCGCAGAAGACCTCCCAGTCGGCACCATGCAGGCCACGATTCATCACCATGTGGTGCGTGCCGCCGGCGCGTAGCCACTCGTCCATGCAGCGCCGGATCCCGCTGACGGGATGGAACTGCCCGTAGGGCATCTCAAGGGCGGGCAGCCGCTGCGAGTCGAGCACCGCACCCTCGGACACCACCATGCGAAACCGTTCGCCGCCAAGTGAGACCAGCGAGGCGATGGTCGCAGGACCCGGCTTGATCCTGAACAGGAACGTCGGGGGATCGTCGAGCTTGCCGATACCGAGCGAGCGCTTGATCAGCCGCACCGGCTCGTCCTCCCGGGCCACCTGCCAGTTGCCCTCGCCCATGTGGCTCATCAGGATCGAGTCCGAGGGGAAGTCCATCGCGTACATCTCGGTGAAGTGCCCCCTGCCGATCAGGATGTGGCCGGCGTACACCATGGTCGCGGCGAGCGCGTCACCCTCGGCACCGTATCCGTAACCTTGCGCCATCAGGGACGACGCGGCCGCGAGTGGGAGCCTGGCAAACCGTCCGTCCTCGCCGATCGCGTCGAAGTGCGCGGAGTATGCGGCATAGCCATGTTCGGTGAGGATCCGCTCTATCGCGATCTGCATCCTGGCGTGATCCTCACGCTCCTCCTCCGGCAACCGAGGATCGACCTCGAACCGCTCGTTCTCCCACGCGATCAGGTTGCGGAGATCGGCGGCGGTGACGTTCTGCATCGCCCGCCACAGGTCGCCGGGAGCGACGTAGCTGATCTCGGGACCGAGCGCGCGGAGCAGGGCGCTTTCGTCGACTCTGATGTCGCCCATGTCGTTCATCGCGTAGCCGAAGACGCCGACCTTCAGCGACCTCCACGCGGTGACGGCCGCCGACGCCCTGGCCCAGCGGTCCACCTCAGAGCTGAACCGCTCGGTTCGCCAGTCCTCGGTGATCACGTGGAACGGGCGCCCGGCGCGCACCATCGCGTTCGCGGTGTCCTGCGCGCCGTGGATGCCCTGGTTGTAGGTCATGTCGGCCATGTCCCACTCCGGGGTCACGGCCGGTTCCGGCTGGATGTTGGCGAGACACACTGGCAGCCGGTTCTCGTTGAACAGGCGAGCAACTCGCATCGCGGGACCGTAGGTCAGCATGATCACCAGGACGCCGTCGAGGCCGGCGTTCTCGAAATCGCGCATCACCCGCTCAGCGTCTTCCCTGCTCTTCACTGGGGAGCCGACCATGAAGTCGGCGACCCCTGCCAGCTGGTCGGCCACCTCCTGTGCGTAGCGGGCCTGGCGGTCAGTGATGCCAGGAATCATGTCGTCATAGAGCGCCTGCGTGATCCCGAGGATGCCGATGCGCGGCTTCCGCTCCGCTGTCCGCGGCTCAGTCATCTGCCGTGTCCCTTCTGGCTCTGCTGGCCCTGCTTTACTGGCCTCGCGGCTCTACTGCTACGGGCTCTGGCCTACTGGCCCTACTCGCCTGCTGGCCCTACTGGGCCTGCTGGCCGCGCTGGCCGTGCTGGCCGTAAACGTTCTGGTAGCGCGCGTGCATCGCGTCGATGGCCGGCTGCGCCAGCCGCGAGACATCACCGAGGGCGCGCGCGAGATGGACCGTCCTCGCGGCGTCCTCGCACATGACCGCGGCCTTCACCGCGGACCTCGGGTCCGGCCCGATCGTGAAGACGCCGTGACTGCGCAGGAGAACGGCGGGCGACCGGTGACCGGTCAGCGTCTCAACGATGGCCTTGCCGATCTCGTCGCCGCCGACACGGGCGAACGGGCCGAGCGGGATCTCGCCACCGAACTCGTCAGCCATCGCCGTAATGACGCACGGTATGGGCTCGCCACGCGCGGCCCACGCGGTCGCGTACGGGCTGTGCGTGTGCACAACCCCGCCGACGTGTGGCATCGCTCGGTACACGTAGGCGTGCGCGACAGTATCGCTCGACGGTGAGAAGTCGCCGTCCACGACGTTGCCGTCCAAGCTGACGACAACCATCGACCCGGGAGTCAGCTCCTCGTAGGACACGCCGCTTGGCTTGATCACCATCAGGTCCGAGCCCGGCACGCGGGCGGAGATGTTGCCGCTCGTCCAGACGACGAGCCCGTTGCGTGTCAGTTCCGCGTGCAGGTCACAGACGCTGCGGCGAACCCCATCAACAACATCGGCTGACGGGAAGCTCATGGCCTCATCATCCCCGCTTGGTTAGCGTTAACATCCTGCTGCCTCATATGTCGGCTCCAGTATGGGCTGAGGGAGCGGGTTCGCGTTGTCCTCGCAGTACAGTGCCTCCCTGCAGGGCAGTGCCTAAGGGTGCCTTGCCCGCACACCAGCGGGGCCGGGAGGTAGGCCGGAAACTCCGGATGTTGTTATTGTTAGCGCTAACGTTCTGGGGGCGTCAAGAGGCCTCAGGAGCTGCGTTCCTTTGTCAAACCGCATGCTAACCGGCGAAGGCGCACGGTGATGAGGCCAAGGCACCCCGCCGATGGCGAAGCCGTCAGCCAGGCGGGCAGATCGGCCAGATCGAGCGGCCGCGCGGCCGCGCCAGGCGGCCGGGCGCCCTCGATGAGTGATGTCGCGGGGCTCGCAGGTGTGTCGCATCAGACTGTTTCGCGGGTGATCGCGGACCATCCGAACGTACGGCCGCGTACCAGGGCGCGGGTGCTCGCCGCCATCGAAGAACTCGGCTACCTGCCGAACACCGCGGCGCGGGCGCTGGCCACCGGGCGATCGAAGACTCTGGGCGTGGTCAGCTTGAACAGCACGCTGTTCGGGCCGGCCTCGACGCTGTACAGCATCGAGGAGGCGGCCAAGCTGGCCGGTTACTTCGTCACGGTCGCCAGTGTCCGCTCGCTCGACCGGATGTCCTTGCGCGAGGCCACGTCGCGGCTTCTTGGCCAGGCCGTCGATGGGCTTGTGGTGATCGCACCGCTGGCGTCGGCCGCCGACGCGCTGCGCGATCTGCCCAAGGACACGGCGATTGTCGCGGTGGATGGCGACCCGGATGCGCACGACGCCGTGGTCGGCGTCGACCAGGTGACGGGTGCCAGGGTCGCCACCCAGCACCTGCTCGCGGCCGGCCACCGCACGGTCTGGCATATCGCTGGCCCGCAGGACTGGCTTGACGCGCGTGGCCGCATCGCCGGCTGGCAGACGGCACTCGAGGAGGCCGGCGCCGAGGTGCCCCCGCTGCTCAACGGCGACTGGAGCGCACGTTCCGGCTACCAGGCCGGGCAGGTCCTCGCCAGATTGCCCGACGTCACCGCCGTCTTCGCGGGCAACGACCAGATGGCGCTCGGCCTGCTCGGCGCGCTTAACGAACGGGGCAGGCAAGTTCCTTCCGACATCAGCGTCGTCGGCTTCGACGATATCCCGGAGGCCGCCTACTACATTCCGCCGCTGACCACCGTGCGGCAGGATTTCGACGAAGTCGGCAGGCGCAGCCTGCACATGCTGATTGACCAGATCACCTCCGAGCCCGGCGGCGCCGGCTACGACCTCGTAGACACCGAACTGGTCGTCCGCCAGAGCACGGCCCCGCCGCACAGCTGATCCTCGCGCTGCGCCCCGTCGCTTGCCTGCCCCAGGTGCACATACCGATCCCGAACGGCTGCGCCGCGTGTCACCCGATACACCGCTGATGCCTGATCACCGGTGTGACCATGATCGATGGTGTCTTGTCCGCCAACCGGGCGCCAGCCGTTCAGGCCCGAAGGCTCAGCCGGTTTCAAACGCCCGGGCACGAATCTCGCGCAGGTGGTGCATGACCTTGTTCTCGCGGCCGAAGTAGTCGTGCAGCCGCGTGTACTCGGCGTAGAGGGAGTCGTACGCCGCCGACGTGTCCGGATTGGGCCGGTAAATGTTGCGCTCGATGCGGCCCATCGCCTCGGCGGCGGCGGGGACGTCGGGATACTCGCCCGCGGCTACCGCGGCATGGATCGCGGCGCCGAGAGCGGCGCCCTGGCCCGAACCGATCAGGCTGAGCGGCCTGCCGGTGACGTCCGCGTACATCTGCATCAGCAGCTCATTCTTCAGCAGGCCGCCCGCGATCACCAGTTCGTCGACAGGCAGGCCGGAGCGGTCGAAGGCGTCGATGATGGTCCGGGTGCCGAACGCGGTGGATTCGAGCAGCGCGCGGTAGATCTCGGGCGGCCTGGTGGCGAGCGTCAGGCCCACAATCATCCCAGACAGATGGTGGTCGACAAGGACCGAGCGGTTGCCGCTCCACCAGTCGAGTGCCACCAGGCCGTTGCGGCCGGGCGGAATCTTGGCGGCAAGCTCGGTCATCAGGTCGTGCAGGGAAATGCCGCGTTCGGCGGCGCGCTCCGTGTACTCGGCGGGCACGCCTTGGTGCACGTACCAGGCGAAGATGTCACCCACGCCGCTCTGCCCGGCTTCATAACCCCACAGCCCCGCGAGGATGCCGCCGTCGACGACACCGCACATCCCAGGTACTTCCGCGAGGTTGTCGCAGTTCAGCACGTGGCACGTCGATGTGCCCATGACGAGCAGCATCTGGCCGGGCGTGATCGCCCGTGCGGCGGGCGCGGTGACGTGCGCGTCGACGTTGCCAACGCACACCGCCGTCCCCTCGCGCAGCCCGGTCCACTGCGCGGCGAGCGCGGTCAGCCCTCCGGCACGGCTGCCGAGCGGCGAAATCGGATGCTCGAGCTTGGCGGTGAAGTCGGCGAATCCGGGGTCAAGCGCCGCCAGGTAATCCTTGGACGGGTAATGGCCGTCCTGGTAGATCCCCTTGTAACCGGCCGTGCAGGCGTTGCGGGTCTCGCTGCCGCACAACTGCCAGGTGATCCAGTCTGTGGCCTCGATCCAGCGGTCTGCGCGCAGGTAGATCTCCGGATCTTCCTCGAGCACCTGCAGGCCCTTGGCGAACTGCCACTCTGACGAGATCCGGCCGCCGTACCTCGCGATCCACGCTTCGCCACGCGCGTGCGCGAGCTCGCTGATCCGGTCAGCCTGCGGCTGAGCCGCGTGATGCTTCCACAGCTTGGGGTAGGCATGCGGGCGGTTGCGCAGTTCGTCGATCTCGCACAACGGCGTCCCGTCGCTGGTCGTGGCCAGCACGGTGCAAGCGGTGAAGTCGACACCGATGCCGACGATTTGCGCCGCATCCAATCCGGCCCGCGCGACCGCCGCTGGTACCGCCCGCTTGAGCACCTCGCGGTAGTCGTCGGGGTCCTGCAACGCCCAGTCGGGTGGCAGCGGCCGCCCGTCAAAAGGGAGCTCGCGGTCGATCACGCCGTGCCCGTACTCGTGCACGGCAGTGCCGACCTCCGCACCGTCGCCGACCCGGACGACCAGCGCGCGGCCGGACAGCGTGCCGAAATCGACGCCAACCACGTACCGATCCGATTTGTTAGCGCTAACATCCACAGTCATATCCTAGCGTTCATGATCAGGGTCCATTATGTGGGCAAATCAGGTGCGGCGCTACCCGGGCCGGGCTGGACGAACCATCGAGACTCCATGATTCGTTCTGGCGTTAACTAGTGGCTGTATTTGGCGGCAACTCGACACGGAAACGGATCATGGATGCGGTCGGCCGCATGGCCGACCGCATATGGACGAGGTCGTGCCGCACGGAGCCCGGCCCGGCGCCCGGCAAGGGCTCGGCCCGGCGCTCGATCAGCGGCCGGTTGGGCGCCGCATGCGGCGTGCCGCAAAATCGGCTCCCACCGGCCAGTGATCTTGCCGAGATGCAACCACGGTCATGAAGGAGTCCCCTGGCGCCGCAGCTTCGACGACGCTCTTGACGGCGTGCCCGCTTACGAGCCCGGGGTTCGCGCGGTACGCTCGCGACGCTTTTCCCTTAGCCGCATCGACACGTGCACCGGGCTGCCAACAAAACCGAACTCCTCGCGCAGCTTCCGCTCGATGAACCTGCGGTACCCGGCCTCGAGGAAGCCCGTGGTGAACAGCACGAAATGCGGGGGACGGGTTCCAGCCTGGGTGGCGAACAGGATCTTCGGCGCGCGGCCACCGCGGGTCGGCGGCGGGTTCGCCGCCACCAGGTCGGCCAGCCAGGCATTGAGCCGCCCGGTCGACACGCGGGTTTCCCATCCGGCAAGAGCTGCCTCGAGCGCGGGCACCAGCCGCTCGGTGTGCCTGCCGCTGGCCGCCGATATGTTGACCCGCGGCGCCCAGCGCGCCGTGTAAAGCTGCCTGTCGATCTCGCGCTCCAGGTAACGGCGGCGCTCCTCGTCGACCAGATCCCACTTGTTGTAGGCGATTACCAGCGCGCGCCCTGCCTCTATCACCATGGACACGATCCGCAGATCCTGTTCGGTCAGCGGCTCACCAGCGTCCACGAGCACCACGCCGACTTCCGCACGTTCGAGCGCCGCCGCCGCGCGCAGCGTCGCGTAGTAGTCGGCACCCTGGCTTTCCCTGAACCGGCGGCGTATCCCCGCGGTATCCACGAACCGCCACTGCTCGCCGCCGAGCGTGACCAGCTCATCCACCGGATCGCGGGTGGTGCCCGCGACGTCGTCGACGATCGCACGTTGTTGCCCGGCCAGCCGGTTCAGCAAACTGGATTTGCCCACGTTGGGCCGGCCGACGAGCGCCACCCGCCGCGGCCCGCCCGATATGCCGAACGGCTCCGGCGGTGTCTGTGGCAACGCGTCGAGCACCGCGTCGAGCAGATCACCACTGCCACGGCCGTGCAGTGCGCTGACAGGCAGCGGTTCACCGAGCCCGAGCGACCAGAGCGCGGCGACATCGGGCTCGGCCTTGGCGTCGTCCACCTTGTTCGCCGCGAGCACGACCGGCTTGCCCGACTTCAGCAGCACCCCCGCCACGGCGGCATCGGTATCGGTCACACCGACCGTAGCGTCAACCACGAACAGCACCGCGTCCGCCGTCTCCGCGGCCAGTTGAGCCTGCGCGGCGACCTGGCCGACCAGGCCGGACGCCGACGGCTCCCACCCGCCCGTGTCGACCACGGTGAATGACCGGCCGCGCCAGTTCGCGTCGTAGGCTACCCGGTCGCGTGTCACTCCCGGGGTGTCCGCCACCACTGCCTGCCGACGGTCTAGAATCCGGTTGACCAGCGTCGACTTTCCCACATTGGGCCGGCCGACCACCGCAAGCACCGGCGCGGCGACCTGGTCGCCCGTGCTCACGCTGCCTGTCGTGGTCGTGTCGTCTGTGCTCATGTCGTCTGTGCTCATGTCGTCTGCGGTCGTGTCGTCTGTGCTCATGTCGCCTTCGATGGCGTCGCCTTCGATGGCATCGTCTTCTATGGCTCGACCGGTAGCAGTCACGCCGTGATGCTATACGCGCCGCGGGTCAGTCATGGACGGGCCAGCCATGGTCGCGGAGCGCGGTAGCCAGCCGGCCCGCGGCATCCGGGCGCACCGATAGTTCCGCCACACCGACGGGCAGGCCGGGCGAGTGCTCGATCGAGACGTCCTCGATGTTGACGTCCGCGTCACCTGCCGCCTGGAACAGGCGGGTCAGCTCTCCGGGCTTGTCGGCGATCACAACCTGGAGGATTGCATAAGAGGGCGCGGGTCCGCCGCGCTTGCCCGGGATCCTCCCGACGCCGGTGACCGCGCGGGAGAGCAGGTCGGTGACCCGCTTGCCCGACGTCTCGTCGCCGCCCGCGACTTCGCGCAGGGCCTCCGCGGCCGCCGCGAGATCGGCGGCCGTCGCGTCGAGCAGGCTCGCCACAGGTTCCGCGTTCGCGGTGAGGATCGAGGTCCATAGCCGCGCGTCGCCCGCCGCGATCCTGGTCACGTCGCGCAGCCCCTGGCCTGCCAGGCCGAGCGCGCCTTGCTCCGCGCCGTTGAGCCTGGCTGCCATCGCCGCCGACACCAGCTGCGGCAGGTGCGAGACGAGGGCCACGAACCTGTCGTGCCTCGCGGCGTCCACCTCGGCAGGCTCGGCGCCGCAGGCGTGCACGAACGCCCGCACCGCGGCGAGCGCGTCCGGTGCGGTCTGGGGAAGCGGGCACAGTGCCCATGGACGGCCGAGGAACAGATCGGCACGTGCCGCGGCGGGCCCGGACCGCTCACGGCCGGCCAGCGGATGACCGGCGACGTACGTGGCCAGGTCACAGCCAAGCTTCCGGGCCTGCGCCAGTGGCAGCACCTTCACGCTGGCCAGATCGGTGTAGACGCGGGCGAGGTCACGCGCCTGGGCGCTGGCGAGCGCTGGCGCGACCGCCCTGGGCGGCATCGCGAGTACGGCGAGGTCGACGGGGCCTTCGGGCAGTCCCGCCACGGGCAGGATCTCGCCGGCGCCGAGGTCGGCGGCGAGCCGCTGGGCGCCCTCGTCGGAGTCGCGGAGCCAGACCCGCGCGCCCTGCTCGCGCGCGGCGAGGGCCACCGACGTTCCCATCAGCCCGGCGCCGAGCACGACAAGCCGCTGGCCGCCAAGGGCGGTCATTGTGCGATGTCCAGCCGCAACGTGGTAGCGCCGCGCAGGTACACGTGCTGGATCTGCGACCGTGACCTCGCGGTTTCTACGTGCATGAGCAGCCGTACCACGCGGGGCAGCGCGCCGGGCACGTCAATCTCCGTTGTGCACAGCAGCGGAACATCATGGAAGCCGATCTTGCGGGCGGCGAGGGCAGGGAACTCCGCAGTAAGGTCCGGGGTCGCGGTGAATACGACACTGATCACGTCGGCTGTGCTCAGGTCGTTGCGGGCGACCACCTCGGTCACCAGCTCGGTCGTGGCGTCCACAATCGACTCGCGGTCGTTGGCCGCGACCTGGATGGCCCCTCGTATCGCTCTCACCACCATCTCAGGTTATCGGCCCCGGCGTATCGGCCGGTGCGTTGTGGTCGCTAAGGGTCTCGATTGCCCCGACGGACCAGTCGCGATGGATGTAATGGGCGTGTATCGCGCTGCTCGTCGGCGTCGGTACCCGCTGGCCCCCGTATAGCGCGTCCGGCGGGTCCTGGGTTGGCACACGATGGCCAATTACCTGCCACATCTGGCACTATGCTACCGGGCGTGACCCATGCGGGGACGCTGCGTAGCGGGCCCACGTGGCGGCCGTTCACTTTTGGCCGTCCAAGGCTCGCTAGCTCGTGCTATAGCCCGACGGCGAAGTAGAGCTCACCTATCTCGGCTGTGCTCAACGCCCGGATGGTGCCCGGTTTCTGTGCGCCGAGCCGCACCGGCCCGACGTTCGTGCGGACCAGCCGGCGAACCGGGTGGCCTGCCTCAGCGAGCAACCGCCTGACGATGTGCTTGCGGCCCTCGTGCAGCGTCACCTCGACGAGCGCGCGCCCGCTCGCCTGCTCGACCACACGGAACCTGTCCACCGTCACCACGCCGTCATCCAGCGTGATCCCGCTCTGCAACCGCCGCCCGAGATCGCGCGGCAGCGGGCCTGGGACATCCGCCACGTAGGTCTTGAGCATCCCGTAGCGCGGGTGCGCCAGCCGGTGCGCGAGTTCGCCGTCGTTGGTGAGCAAAAGCAGGCCTTCTGTGTCGTAGTCGAGCCTGCCGACGTGGTACAGCCGCTCCGGCATGTCGCCGACGAAGTCGGCGAGCGTCCGCCTGCCGTGCGGGTCCGACATCGCGCTGAGCACCCCCGGCGGCTTGTTCAGCGCGAGGTACACCAGGTCCTGGCGGGCCGGGATGCGCCTGCCGTCCACCCGGATGATCTGATGCGCGGGATCGACCCTGGCGCCGAACCTGCCGACGACCTCGCCGTCGACCTCGACCCTCCCCTTGGCGATCATTTCCTCGCAGTGCCGTCGGCTACCAAGCCCGGCAGCGGCCAGGATCTTCTGCAGCCGCACGCCTGGCTCAGGCTCCGTCGCTGGCTCTATCTCAGTTTCCAGTGTGCTCACGCTCGATGTCCTCAACGTCCTCAGGCAGAAACGGGGCAAGTTCGGGCAGCTCATCAAGGTCCCGCAGGCCAATGCGCTCAAGGAAGTAGCTGGTCGTGCGGTACAGGATCGCGCCGGTCTCGGTGTCAGTGCCCGCCTCGTCGACCAGGCCGCGCAGCACCAGCGTCCGCATGACGCCGTCGCAGTTGACGCCGCGCACCGCCGACACACGGGACCGGCTCACCGGCTGCCGGTAGGCAACCACCGCGAGAGTCTCGAGCGCCGCCTGGGTAAGCCGCACCTCCTGGCCGTCACGGACGAACCGCTCCACCACGGGCGCGCACTCCGCCCTGGTGTAGAACCGCCAGCCACCCGCCACCTCCCGAAGGTCGAAGCCGCGGCCCTGCGCGGTGTATTCCGCCGCGAGCCCAGCAAGCGCCCCCGCAACCTCGCCGCGTGGGCGCTCGAGAACCTGTGCGAGCACCACGTCGGTGACCGGCTCGTCCACGACAAGGAGGATCGCCTCGAGGGACGCCCGCAGGCGCGACAGCCGTTCGGCGGTGTCAGGCCGCGGGGACGCCGGTTCTTCCGTGGGCACAGCTGATCCCGACCGCCCGGAGCCCCCCGCGTCCGTGCCCGCCCGGGAGGGCAACCCCCCGGAGCCCCCCGCGTCCGCGCCCGCCCGGGAGGGCAACCCCCCGGAGCCCCCCGCGTCCGTGCCGCCAGGCATGTTCTCGCTCATTCCTCGTCGTCGCTTTCGATGTTGATCGGCTCGCCGTTGTCCGGCCCTATCCAGGTCACATGCAGCTCGCCGAGCGGCTGGATCTGCTCGAACGAGACAGCCTGCTCTCGGTATAGCTCAAGCAATGCGAGGAAGCGCGCGACTACCTCGTAGGTGCCCGCGCAGTCGCCCGTCAGGGCCCGGAACGTGGCACGCCGCTGCGCCCGCAACCGCGCCGCGAGCAGTTCGGCCTGCTCACGCACGCTCGTCCGCGGCGCGTGGATGTGCTCGATTGACACGACTGGGACGGGTTTGGGCGTCAGGACCCGTGCGGCCAGCGCGGCGAACTCCACCGCGCCGAGGCCCACGAGCACCTCAGGCAGCATCTTGGCGAAGGCGGGCTCCATCAGGGCGCGGCGCGGGAAGCGGCGGGCCTGCTCTGCCATCCTTCCTGCGAGTACGACTGCCACCTCCTTATAGGCCCGGTATTGAAGGAGCCGCGCGAACAACAGATCCCTGGCCTCGAGCAGGGCCAGGTCCTCTTCGTCCTCCACCTCACCCGCAGGTAGCAGCCTCGCCGCCTTGAGGTCGAGCAGGGTGGCCGCGACCAACAGGAAGTAGCTGGTCTGATCCAGGTCCCAGGCGCCGCCATGCGCCGAGATGTAGGCGATGAACTCGTCGGTCACCTGGGAAAGCGCCACTTCAGTGATGTCGAGCTTATGTTTGGAGATAAGCGCTAGGAGCAGGTCGAAAGGGCCCTCGAAGACGTCGAGATGCACCTGGAAGCCTGCCGCGCCGGCCGTTTCGCCGGCGACGTCGCCGATGGCCGCGCCGCTCACGGGTCCGACGTTAGCCGAAGCCGGCGGGTGCCATGCCGTTGCGCCGCGCTCGGACCCGAACGACGGTGGATCGAGGAGGCGGGACGCCCGGGCGTCGTTCCTGCGCCCGGTCGTGGTGCCTTCCGTGACAGTGGCCATCCGCGCATGAACTGTCGCAGATCGGTCAGGCGGGTGACCCGGCCGGACCAGGCCACCGAGCTGATCGGCCGAACCCAGGTCAACGGTAGACAGCCTGGTCAAGGGGTGATGCCGGGGCCGGCCCAGGCCACGCCCACAGTGGTCAGCGATACCTGGTGGTCTCGACGGGCCACGCGCTAGCGGCGCTCGCCTACCACCCATAACTGGGCTGGGCGCGGGGCGGTCTGCTTGGCGTTCGCGTAGTACTCATACAGAGCGGTTGTCTCATCACCGATTTGGTCCTCGGTCAGCGGGAGGCGACCGGCAGCCTGCAGCTGGCGGACCTGTGGGTCCGCCAGCCGCGGCGGCCGCTTCCTGCGCTGTTCGTACTGCTCACGGTGGTGGTCGCATGGGTCACGTTCACTGGACAGGCCGCAGCCGCCTGCCATCCGCGGCGCGGTGGCCGCCTCGGGTCGTTCCCATCCGGCGGGCACCTTGCGGGCTGTCTCGTCCGCTAGTCCACGCTAACCACATGAGCCATCCCGTGGACAAAGCTGGGGCCACAGCGTTACGCTAAGTACGCATATCTGGGAACAAGGCGGTGGACGCGATGGGCGGCAGGCCTGGCAGGGCTGATGCGGTGCTGGCGGTGTTCGCGGAGGAACTGAAGCTGGCCCGCAACGCGGCGGGCCTCACGCAGGAACAGCTCGCCGTGAAGATCGCGTACAGCACGGCGCTCGTCGGCGCGGTGGAAACTTGCCGCCGGGTGGCGAGCCGTGACTTCGCCCTGCGGTGCGACGAGGTGCTCGGAACCGGGGGCGTGCTCGGTCGGCTGCACCGGCTCGTAGCGGGTCACGCCTATCCGTCGTGGTTCCGGCCGTTCGTGGAACTCGAGGCGGGTGCGACGTCGCTGCGGTCCTGGGAGCCGTTGCTCGTCCCCGGGCTGTTACAGATCGAGCACTACGCAACTGCGGTCCTGCGGGCGGCGCGGCCTGCGGATCCGGACGACCGCGTCCAGCAGGACGTCGGCGCCCGGATGGAACGGCAAGCGGTCCTCGCATCAGATGAGCCGCCCATGCTATGGACGGTGCTGGACGAGAGTGTCCTGCGCCGGCCTATTGGTGGCCCACAGGTCATGTATGCGCAGCTCGCGTACCTGGCTGAGGCCGCTGAGCAGCCGAAGATCATGATTCAGGTGATGCCGCTCGGTGTGGGCGCGCACACCGGGCTAACCGGCGGATTCGTCATCGCGACATTCCGTGACGGCACGGATTCGCTCTACGTGGAAACCGCCTCGGCGGGCCTCATCGTCGGGCGGCCCGAGGCCGTGGCGTCCTGCGCGTTCAATTTCGACGCGCTAAGGGCCGAGGCGCTATCCAGTACTGCCTCACTCGATCGAATTAGAAAGGTGATGAAGGAATGGACCTGAACGACGTCAAATGGCGCAAATCATCGTGGAGCGGCGGCAACGGCGGCAACTGCGTCGAGATCGCCACCGTCCCTGACTGGCGCAAGTCCTCGTGGAGCGGCGGGAACGGCGGCAACTGCGTCGAGGTCGCCGCGGCCAGTCCCGCGGGTGAGCCGCATCGCGTGATCGCGGTGCGCGATTCAAAAGATCCGGACGGGGCTAAATTGATCTTTACGGCGACCGCGTGGCGCACGTTCACCGCCGCTGCGAAACACGGCGCCTTCGACCTCGCTTGACCCACCAGCGCACCGAGGCGCTCAGATTTCATGATCGTGGTTGGTTACCCGCGCCTCACACGTACGGGTTTCCAGCCACGTCATGAAACAACCGTCAGCCATCCGTTCAGAGGTCACATCCGGTCACCCTGAGGTCAACCCGCCCGGTAGGTGACCAGCGACACCGCGATGTACTGCGTCACCCACGCGAGCACTGTCAGCAGGTGGAAGACCTCATGGAAGCCGAACCATTGCGGCGATGGGTTCGGACGCTTGAGGGCATACACGAGACCGCCCAGGGTGTAGAGGAGCCCGCCGACGATAACAAGCACCGTGGCCGCGACACCCGCGCCGCGCACCAGGCCGGGCAGCACGAAGATCGCGACCCAGCCGAGCGCGATGTACAGCGGTGTGTACAGCCAGCGGGGGGCGTCGATCCACACCAAGCGGAAGGTGAGCCCAAGCGCCGCGCCGGTCCAGATGGTGGCCAGCACCGCGACCTGCGCGGCGCCGTGCAAGGCAAGCAGCGCGAACGGCGTGTAGGTGCCGGCGATGATCAGGTAGATGTTCGAGTGGTCAAGCCGCTTGAGCACCCGGCGCGCCGCCGCCGACACCGCCGCCCGGTGGTAGAGGGCGCTGATACCGAAGAGCAGGGACGAGCACGCAGTGTAGATCGTGGCCGCTGCGAATGCCCTTGTCGTCGGCGCGAGTAACATCAGGACGACGCCGGCGATTGTCGCTGCGGGAAAGGCGACGAGATGCAGCCAGCCGCGCAGCTTTGGCCGAAGCTCATGTGTCACCTCGCCCGCCTGTGCAGCAAGCTGGCGAGCAGATCTGCTCATGTGTCCATTATCTGGGTGGATGCCAGAGCCGCCGCCGGGTGACCTCGCTGTCGCCTGGTGAGCCGGCTCTTCCGCGGCATAGGCGTCGTCTCAGCAGCGGCACCGGCGGAACCAACCCGTGATCTGCGCGCCCCGCGGGGCGTGCTGGTTTGCGCATAGCGTTCGCACCGGCAGGCTGGCCGCACCGTCCACGAGCAGGGTTGCGAGCGCCTACCCGGACGACGAACGCGGTCGCGGCCCGCTGCGATGTTGTAGCTGGCGCAGCGCCAAGCCGACGTGCCCGAGGCCGATCAACTCAGCGCGGGAGATGTACACACAGTGATCTTCTCGGTGTGCCGCTCGCGGCTGGTGGTTTCGCTGCGCCCGCCGCGGCGCAGGTGCTGGACCGGTGACGCATCGCTGGTGGTCGTGGTGGTGGAGCGAAAGAGCCCGGCAGATCCACACGATCCTACCCGCCTGGACCTGCCTTCCACCGCTCCAGCACCTCCTTGGCAAGCTCACGGTACGAGGACGCGCCCATGGAAGCGGAGTCGAACCGGGTGATGGGCTCCCCCGCGACCGTCGCGTCGGGGAAGCGTACGGTGCGATTGATCACCGTGTGAAATACCGTGTCGCCAAAACCGTCGACCATGCTCGACAGCACCTCACGCGAGTGCAGCGTGCGGGAGTCGTACATGGTGGCCAGTAGCCCTTCGATGGCGAGCTTGTGGTTCAGCCTGCGCGTGACCTTGTCGATCGTCTCCATCAGCAGGGCCACGCCGCGCATCGCGAAGTACTCGCATTCGAGTGGCACCAGCACGCCGTGCGCGCAGGCCAGGGCGTTGACGGTGAGCAGGCCGAGCGAAGGCTGGCAGTCGATGAGGAGCACGTCGTACTCGGACAGCACGGGTTCCAGCACGCCGCCGAGCACGTATTCGCGGCCTACCTCGTGCACGAGCTGTACCTCGGCGCCCGACAGATCGATGTTGCTCGGCAGCAGGTCCATGCCGTCCACACCGGTCTTCAACACCACGTCCGCGGGGGTCACGCCGCGATCCATGAGCAGGTTGTAGACCGTGTATTCGAGTTGCAACGGGTGAATGCCCAGGCCGACTGACAACGCACCCTGCGGGTCGAAGTCCACCAGCAGCACCCTGCGACCGTACTCCGCGAGCGCGGCGCCGAGGTTAATGGTTGTCGTGGTCTTGCCGACGCCACCCTTTTGGTTGCAGACAGCGACCACCCGAGCGGGACCGTGCGTGGTGAGCCGTGCTGGCTCGGGCAGCGAAGGCATGGGCCGACCGGTAGGACCGTAACCCGGCGGTCGCTCGTGCCCTGCTACCCGTTCGACACCTGCGGGCCGCTCAGGCACGGCGGGCCGCTCAGGCACGGCGGGCCGCTCAGGCATGGCGGGCCGCTCAGGCACGCCGGACTGCTCAGGCATGGCGGGCCGCTCAGGCACGCCGGACTGCTCAGGCACGGCCGACCGCTCGGACGCTACACGCTCATGCCGGTCCGTTGCCTGGTGCGTTGCCTGCTCCTGTGTCTGTGCAGTCGCCTGCTCAGCTGACCCTGCCGTTGTTTGCGCCGCTCGCTGGGTTGCCGCTCGCTGGGTTGCCGCTATCTGGGTTGACGCTATCTGGGTTGCTGCCACCAGTTGTGAACCTCCCCGGCAGACGACCCTGGACCCTCTCTGGCTGGCGACACTAGGCCCTGCGCATGCCAGCGGCAAGCCGACTCACCGGGCGCGTGCGATATGTCCGCGACGATTGTGTCCACGCGCCGCGATAACGGGCCGCCCGGTCAGCCGTCCGGCCGGCGGGTCAGCCGAGCGCCCGGGGGTGCGCGGCCGCGTACACCTCGCGCAGGTGATCCACGGTGACGAGCGTGTAGACCTGGGTGGTCGTGACCGATGCGTGGCCGAGCAGTTCCTGCACCACCCGCACGTCCGCGCCGCCGTCGAGCAAGTGTGTGGCGAACGAATGCCGCAGCGTGTGCGGTGAGACGTCGGCGAGCCCCGCCCGGCCAGCCGCCGCGCGCAGCACCATCCACGCGCCCTGTCTTGTCAGCCTGCCGCCGCGCGCGTTGAGGAACACGGCACCGGCGGCGACAGAGTGCCGGCGGCTCACCCCCGGCAGACCCGCGAGCGCGGGCCTGCCCCGCACCAGGTACGCGTCGAGCGCGGCGCGAGCGTAGCTGCCGACGGGCACGACCCGCTGCTTACCGCCCTTACCAGTCAGCCGAACGGCGCCGGGGGTGTCACGATCGGGCTGGCGGAGTTCAAGGTCGTCGACGTCGAGGCCCACCGCCTCGGAGATCCTCGCGCCGGTGCCGTACAGCAGTTCGAGCAGGGCGCGGTCGCGCAGCGCGGCGGGTTCGGTAGCGGTGACCGCAAAACCCGCAGAACCCCGAGCAGACGCGGAAGACGCAGAAGACTGAGTGCCCGGGGCTGCCGCGTCGAGCAGGCGTTCCACCTCAGCGACCGAGATCGCCTTGGGCAGCCGCCTTGGCGGTGCGGGCGGGCGCACCTCGCGCGCCGGGTCGGTAGCGGCCAGGCCCTCGCGGAAGGCGAAGGCGTGCAGGCCACGCACGGCGACCACCGCACGGGCGGCAGAACCCGCGGCGAGTGGCGGATGCCCGTCGCCGCCCTGGCGCAGCCCGGCGAGGAACGCCGAGACGTCCTCCGCCGTGACCGCCGCCAGGCTCACCTTGCCCCGCGCCGCCATGGCGTCGAGGTACCGCAGCAGGTCGCGGCGGTAAGACTCGAGCGTGTTGCGGGCAAGGCCACGCTCAACCGTCAGGTGCTCGAGATACCCGTGCACCTCGCGGTCAAGCTCACAGGTCGCGGTCAGCCAAGCACCTCCTCGAGCGTGGCCACGCTGCCCGCGGACAGCCCGTGCGCCTCAGCGACCGGCTGGCAGGTAAGCATGCCCTCGTGGGTGCTGAGCCCGAGCGCAAGCGCGGGATCGGAGCGCAGCGCCGCACGCCAGCCGCGGCTCGCGATCTCCACAGCGTAGGGCAGCGTCACGTTGGTGAGCGCATAGGTGGACGTGTGCGGTACCGCTCCCGGCATGTTCGCGACGCAGTAGAAGACCGAGTCGTGCACGCGGTACGTAGGCTCCGCGTGGGTGGTCGGACGCGAGCTCTCGAAACAGCCGCCCTGGTCGATAGAGATGTCCACCAGCACCGAGCCCGGCTTCATCCTGGCGACGAGCTCATCGGTGACGAGCATAGGCGCCTTCGCGCCAGGGACCAGGACCGCGCCTATGACGAGGTCCGCATCGATCGCGGCCCGCTCGACCTCGTAGCTATTGGAGGTCACCGTCTGGCAGTGGCCCTGGTAGATGGCGTCGGCAGAGCGCAGCCTGGCCACGTTCTTGTCCACCAGCAGCACCTCAGCTTGCATGCCGAGCGCGATCGCGGCCGCATTCATGCCCGACACCCCGGCGCCGAGCACGACGACCTTAGCCGCGTACACGCCGGAAACCCCGCCCATCAACACGCCGCGGCCGCCGCCGTCACGCTGCAGGTGGTAAGCGCCGACCTGGGGCGCCATCCGTCCCGCCACCTCCGACATTGGCGCGAGCAGCGGCAACGACCCGTCAGACAGTTGCACCGTCTCGTAGGCGATTGACGTGATCCCCGAGCCGAGCAGGGCGTCCGTGCACGGCCGCGAGGCGGCCAGGTGCAGGTAGGTGAAGAGCACCTGGCCCTTGCGCATGCGATGGTATTCCTCCGCCACCGGTTCCTTCACCTTGAGGATCAAGTTGCCTACCTCCCACACCGCTTCGGCGGTGGGGAGGATGGACGCGCCCGCCGCGGTGAAGTCGGCGTCGCTGATGACGGAGCCTTCGCCCGCACCGGCCTGGACGAAGACGTCGTGACCACCGCGGACAAGCTCGTGCACGCCGGCCGGGGTGATCGCCACCCGGTACTCCTGATTCTTGACCTCTTGGGGGACGCCCACCTTCATGGCCATCAGACCTCTCTCAGCTCGTGCCGATCAGCCCTCAGGTGCGTCCGCGCTGCGCAGCGTTGCGAACCCGTCGGACCGGGCGGCGTACGCCGACAAGATACCCACCACGGCCGTCGGATTGTGGAGATGACCGGCGAAGATGCCGCGGACCGCGTCCTCGAGTGGCACCCAGGCGACCTGCATGCTCGCCTCCTCGTGCCGCGGCGCGAAGTCACGATCCGCCATCGGCACCTCGGTCGGTCCACGCGCAAGAAAGATCCGAATGCGCTCGTTGCTCATACCCGGCGAGGTGAAGAAGTCAACCAAGGTGAGCCAGCCTGAGGCGCGGTAACCGGTCTCCTCGAGCAGTTCGCGCTTGGCGGTGGCCAGCGGCGGCTCGCCATCGACGTCGCGCAGCCCCGCAGGGAGTTCCCACAGGAGCCTGCTGACCGGGTGACGGTACTGACGGACCATAAGTACCCGCTCACCCCCGTCGATGGCAACCACCGCGACGGCACCTGGATGCCGCACCACGTCGCGGTCGGCCACCTCGCCGTCCTGCATGGCAACCCGGTCGGTGCGGACGCTGAATACGCTGCCCGCGTACCGCATAGTCGTGCTAAGCACCTGCCAGCACGCGGGGACGTCAGCAATGGGCGGATCTGTCATGCGCTGGTCAGGATGGAATTAGTGCCCGTTCTGCCCTCGGCAGGGCGCGCGGAACCCTTGGCGTGGTCCAACGCAGCCGCCACAAGCCCGGCGAAGAGCGGGTGCGGCCTAGTGGGCCGTGACCGCAGCTCGGGGTGGGCCTGGGTCGCCACGAAGAAGGGGTGGGTGGCACGCGGGAGCTCGGCGAATTCGACCAGCCGCCCGTCCGGCGACAGGCCGGAGAACACCAGTCCTGCCTGGGCGAGGCGCTCGCGGTAGTCGTTGTTGACCTCGTACCTGTGCCGGTGCCGCTCTCGCACCGTCTCAATGCCGTAGAGCTCGCGGACGACCGTTCCCTCGCCAAGCACCGCGGGGTAAAGGCCGAGCCGCATGGTGCCGCCCATGTCCCGTTCGCCCGCGACCACGTCCCGCTGCTCGTCCATGGTGGCGATGACCGGATGCGGGGTGTCAGGCTCGAACTCGGTGCTGTTGGCGTTGGCAAGCCCGGCGAGCCCGCGCGCGGCCTCGATCACCATGCACTGGAGGCCAAGACACAGGCCGAGCAGCGGGATGCGGTGCTTGCGTGCGTAGTTGACGGCCCCGATCTTCCCCTCGATGCCGCGGACACCGAAGCCGCCAGGTATGACGATGCCGTCGGCGCCGTCGAGCCGCCGAGCCGCGCCCTCAGGTGTGGCGCAGTCGTCGCTGGTTACCCATCGGATGTTGACCCTGGCATCGTTGGCGAAGCCGCCCGCGCGGAGTGCCTCAGAGACGGACAGGTAGGCGTCGGGCAGGTCGACGTACTTACCCACCAGGGCGATCGTGACGGTGCGGGCGGGCCGGTGTACCCGGCGCAGTAGTTCGTCCCAGTCGCTCCAGTCCACGTCGCGGAACGGAAGCCCGAGCCTGCGCACGACATAGGCGTCGAGTCCCTCGGAGTGCAGCACCTTCGGGATGTCATAGATCGACACCGCGTCGACAGCGGAGACCACGGCCTCCTCGTCGACGTCACACATCAGGCTGATCTTCCGCTTGAGCTCCTGAGTGATTGGCCGGTCCGACCGGCAGACGATGGCGTCCGGCTGAATACCGATGCTCCGCAGCGCCGCCACCGAATGCTGGGTCGGCTTCGTTTTGAGCTCACCGGACGGCCCGATGTAGGGCAACAGCGAGATGTGCAGGAAGAAGCAGTTGTCACGGCCGATCTCGTGGCGGATCTGGCGGATCGCCTCGAGGAACGGCTGCGACTCGATGTCGCCTACGGTGCCGCCGACCTCGGTGATGACGACGTCGACGTCAGGACCCGCCATCTCGGCGATTCTTGACTTGATCTCGTTGGTGATGTGCGGGATGACTTGCACGGTGTCACCGAGGTAGGCGCCGCGCCGCTCCTTGGCGATCACGCTCGAGTAGATCTGGCCGGTGGTGACGTTAGCCGACCCCTTGAGTTCGGTGTCAAGGAAGCGCTCATAGTGCCCGACATCGAGGTCGGTCTCGGCGCCGTCATCGGTGACGAAGACCTCACCATGTTGGAAGGGGTTCATCGTGCCTGGGTCGACGTTGAGGTACGGGTCCAGCTTCTGCATGGTCACCCGCAGTCCGCGGAGCTTGAGCAGCCGGCCGAGGCTGGAGGCGGTGAGGCCTTTGCCCAGGCTGGACGCGACTCCCCCGGTGACAAATACGTACTTGGTGGCAGTTGGCCTTGAGACGAGCGGTGACGCAGCCAAATGGGGCTCCCGTGGTCGATGCGATGGCGGGCCGGCCGTAGTGGCTTGTGCAGCCCTGCTTCGACCGTGCGCGCGCTCTGCTTCCCACGGGCTACCAGGATAACAGCCGACCGTTATGTAACCCCCAGCGACACCGAAAACCGAAACGAACGCCCGTGCGCGGGACTCGCGCGTGACCAACGCGCTGGGGGCTGGTCAGAGCTGTGAAGGTAGTGGGGCTCTTTTGGTTATGGGTGTTGTGGCGGCCCTGGGTGTTCTGGCGGCCCTGCCGGGTCTGGCGGCCCTGGATGTTCTGGCGGCCCTGGGTGTTCTGCCGGCCCTGCCGGCCCTGCCGGCCCTGCCGGGTCTGGCGGCCCTGGGTGTTCTGCCGGCCCTGGGTGTTCTGCCGGCCCTGGGTGTTCTGGCGGCCCTGGAGGTTCTGCCGGCCCTGCCGGGTCTGGCGGCCCTGGGTGTTCTGCCGGCCCTGCCCCGTGCGGGACCTGGCTCGCGCCGGTCGCTCCCGCCTGCCCCGAGCGCGGCGAATGCGATCTCGCCTGAGCCACTGCGGCCGGCCGTGCGCCTGCCAGTCAGCGCGCGCTTTGTGCGCCCGACAGCGGCTGACAGCTACCCGGCGGTCGTCCCGCCGGGGGTGCAGGCTCCGTCTCACCGAACCGGGCCAGCATGAGCGCCCCGACGACGGCGAGCGCGAATCCGGCCGCGGCGAGCCCGACGAGCCCGCGACGGGTGGTGTCGCCAAGGAAGATGACGCCGATCATCGCCGGCAGCACCGTCTCGGTGAGGACCACGGCCGCGGTCGCGGTCGTGACATCGCCGTGCTCGAGCGCGGACGTCCAGAACATGAACGAGATCACGCCGGCGCCCGCGAGGGCGTAGGCGGCCGGGTCGCGGATCAGGTCGGCGGGCGCGAAGCCGATGAGGATGCGCGCCGCGACGCCGACCACCCCGTAGCCGAGCCCGGCGATCAAGCCGAGTGCGAGCGTGCGTCTGCGCCCGCGCAGCCTCGCGGCTGCGAAACCAGCGACCGCGAACACGCCGACCGCGACGATCAGGCCCAGCCTGAACTGGGCACCTGGGTTCACCGCGCCTGTGTCGCCTGCGGACGAGCCGAGCATGGCGATCCCGACGGTGACCGCGATCACCGCCAGCCATTCACGGCCCGCGAGCCTATGGTGGGCGAGCCACGCGGCCAGCACCGCGGTGACCGCGAGGCTCGCGGCGATCGCCGCCTGCACGACGAAGAGCGGCAACCGCCTGAGCGCTATCAGTTGAGCGATGAAGCCGATGAGGTCAAGGCCGAGGCTGGCAACGAAACGCCACTGCCCCAGCATGCGGATGAGCAGCCGCGGCGTGACGCTCGCCGAGCCGACCGACGCGGCACGGGCCGAGAGCGCTTGAATAACGGACGCGACGCCAAAACAGCATGCAGCCGCGAGAGCGCTACCAAGACTCCACCACACTCTACCCAGCCTCGCTGTTATCCGGGCGCGAAACAAGTCAGCATGGCCGGTAATGTCACACGGGCCAACCGGGTCGCAGCCGACCCGCGCCCCCCGACCGGCAGCCGTGGCCGGCGGCGGTGCCAACCCGCCAGCCCTTGGCCGCGCACTCGTCAAGCAGCGCGGGAACGGCACCGAGCGCGGACAGGAAGGAACCGGGCGGCGAGGTGCAGTCCGAGTCGTGCAAGAGAACGGTCGCGCCCCCGGTGAGATCCCTGCGGATCGTGCCGAGCACCGATCGCGTGGTCGCGCCACGCACCCACTCCCTGCCCCAGCAGGTCCACAGCAACGGCGTGAGGCCAAGGCGCTTGGCGGCGGATATCGCGGCACTGCTCAGCACGCCGTGCGGCGGCCGGTAGAAGGCAGGGATCGTGCCGGTTGCCTCGACCACGGCACCGGCGGCCCTGGCGATGTCGTCATAAACGGCTCCGGGCCTGCGGAACAGCACGCAGCGGTGATCCCAGCCGTGCACGCCGACCTCATGGCCGGCGGCCGTTATCTCGGCCGCGAGCCCTGGCGATCTCGTGACCATGGATCCGAGCAGGAAGAACGTCGCGCGGGTGCCGCGATCGCCGAGCAGGTCAAGAAAGCGCGGCGTGGAGCGCGGATCTGGTCCGTCGTCAAACGTGAGGGCGACGTGATCGGCGGCGCCACGACCGGCGAGCCCGTGAAAGAACCTCCGACGCAGCGGGCCGATGGCCGTCACGCCTGGGCCGGCGTGCGCGACCGCGCCCGCTGCAACGCATGCACCTGCGGTAACAGCGGCAGCTGCGCCGATACCAGAAACGCCGGCGCACATGGTCCTAGTATCCATTCCCGTCCTGTCTCCTCTTCATGGGATCATTCCATGGCTGAAGCATGAGCATTTCTGATACGGGAGGTAGTGGGTGGAAGTGCCAGCAGCCCGCGTGGTGTTCCCCGAGGAGGACCGGGCAGAGATCGCGGCGACCATTAAAGACATCCTGGCCAGCGGCGCGCTGACGCTCGGGCGCTATACCGAGCGTTTCGAAACTGCGTTCGGGACCGCGCACTCCGCGCCGCACGCGGTCGCGACCTCCAGCGGCACCGCGGCGCTCGACATCATCCTGCGCACGGCGGAGGTGGCCGGCCGCGACGTGATCGTGCCGACGAACACCTTCTTCGCCACCGCCGCCGCCGTGCTGCAGGCCGGGGGAAGGCCCATATTCGCCGACGTCGACCCGGCCACGCTCGCGCTCAGCCCGGCGACCGTAGAAGCTGCCCTCACGCCCTCGACCGCCGCCGTGGTGCTCGTGCACATCGGCGGGCTCATCACGCCCGACGTGGACGCGCTCAGGCGGATGTGCGGAGAACGTGGCATCACGCTGGTCGAGGACGCGGCGCATGCGCACGGCAGCACGTACGACGGCCGCTTCGCGGGCTCTTTCGGGCTCGCAGCAGCTTTCTCCTTCTACCCGACCAAGGTCGTGACCAGCGGTGAGGGCGGGATGGTGCTCACCGCGTCCGCGCACGTGCGTGACGAGGCGCGCATCTACCGTGACCAGGGCAAAGGGGATTTCACGGCCAACTATCATGTGCGGCTGGGCTCGGCGATGCGGATGAGCGAACTGCACGCAGTGACCGGCCTGGTGCACATGGGCCGGATGGATTCCGCGATCGCCCGCCGCCGCAGCGTCGCGGCCCGCTACACGGAGCACCTCACCCATAACGGCGGCCCGCAGCCGCAGCGCGAGCCACCCGGCTGCCGCAGCAACTTCTACAAGTACATCGCCGTCCTGCCGCCCGGCGTAGACCGGGCACGTTTCAAACGCGAACTCGCGGAGCGGGACCGTGTCCGGCTGTCCGGTGAGGTGTATGACGTGCCGCTGCACATGCAACCGGTGTTCACCCCCTATGCAGCCGGGGCACCTCTTCCAGTGGCCGAAGATCTGTGCGCACGGCATATCTGCCTGCCTGTGCACTCGGACATGCGCGAGGATGAGGTGGACCAAGTACTAACCGCCGTGTCACGCGCTTACAGCTCCTTCGCGGGGGTCTGAGGGGTGAGCATGCGAGTCGTCGTGACCGGTGGCTGTGGGTTTATCGGTTCGCACGTCGTCGACAACCTGATCAGGGCCGGCCACGAGGTCATCGTGATCGACACCGCCCTTCACCCGCTGAACCCGCACGCCAGCTACCGGCGGGTCGACATTCTCGACCGGGCGGCGCTCGAGGCCGCGGTTCGGGGCAGTGACGCCGTCTTCCACCTGGCAGGTGCGAGCGACGTGGACCTGATCGCGGCCGACCCGATGAGCGCGGTCCGGGTGAATATCGACGGCACCGCGTCCGTTCTCGAGGCCGCGCGCCGCCAGGGCTGCGGGCGCGTGCTGCTCGCGAGCACCGTGTGGGTGTACGGTGCCGCGGCGGGCAGCGGCGAACTGACCGAGGAGGCGCCGATCGAGCTGCCCAGGGCCGGGCACGTGTACGTTTCCACCAAGCTGTCCAGCGAGCTGCTCGCGCACAGCTACCGGCAGATGTACGGCCAGCACTTCACCATCCTGCGGTACGGGATCCCGTACGGGCCGCGGATGCGCGACGCGCTTGTGGTGGCGCGGTTCGCGCGCGCCGCGCTGGCCGGCCTGCCGATCACCATCGCCGGCACCGGCGAACAGCAGCGCAACTACATCTACGTCGAAGATCTTGCGGACGCCCACGTCCGCGCGCTCTCCACGGCAGCCGAGGACCAGACGCTGGCGCTCGAAGGCGACACGCCGGTGTCCGTCCGTGAGGTCGCTGACACGGTGCGCCACCTGGCCGGCCCGGTCCCCATCGAGCACGTTCCGGCACGGCCCGCGGACTACAACGGTCGCAGTGTGTCGAACGCGCTGGCGAAAGAGATACTCGGCTGGTCACCAAGCACGTCCTTCGCCGAGGGCGTACGGCGCTACCTGGAATGGTGCCGGGAGAGCGAGCCCGCCGACGAGGTTGGGCCCGCGGGGGCACCCTCATGAAGCACGCCCTGCTGCTTTCAGGTTCCCTTGGCATGGGCCACGACGTTATGGCGCGGGCGTGCGCCGACTCACTCGAGGCACGTGGCTGGTCGACGCGAACCCTCGACGCCATGCGATTGCTCGGGCGCACCGGCGGTTCGGCGGGCGAGGCCGTGTTCCGCGGCATGCTCGCGGTACCCGGGCTCTATGACGCCTACCATTTCACCACCCTGCGCACCGGCAACCGCCTTGCGCTGATGACCGATGCGGCTGCGCGCGGCCAGGTGGTACCGCGGCTGCGGCGGCAGCTTGATGCCGAGCCCGCCGATCTGGTCGTCTCCGTCTTCGCGACCGCGGCGTCGGCCGTCAGCCGGCTCCGCACCTGCCGTGTGCGCGGCACCGACGCCGTCGATGGCGTTACCGGCGGCGCGCGTGCCGTCCATGATCGCTACCGTGACATGGCGCACGTGGTCTTCTGCACGGACGTCACGCCACATCGCTTGTGGGTCCACCCGCACACCGACCTGTACCTGGTGACCTCGCGGGCCGCAGAAAGCGCCGTGCTGCGGTTCCAGCCGGACGCCCAGGTGGCGGTGGTACCGGCTCCAGTGCGGCCGGGCTTCTACCAGCCGCCGACCCAGCAAGAAGCGCGGTCACGACTGGGCGTGCCCGCCACCGAGCGCTGCGTGCTGCTCATGTCGGGCGCTTGGGGAATCGGACCGCTCGCCGTCACCGCGTCGGCCCTCGGCCGAGCCGGATTGTGCGTGCTCGCGGTCGCCGGGCGCAACAAGAGGCTCGAGGCCAGGCTCCGCGCCGCGGCGGCGCGTGAACCGCGTCTACGCGTGTTCGGATTCACCGACCGGATCCCTGAGCTGATGGCCGCCGCGGACCTGGTCGTCACGAGTTCGGGCGACACGTGCTCGGAAGCCCGGGTGGTGGGACGGCACGTGCTGCTGCTCGATGCCGTGCCCGGGCACGGCCGCGACAACCTGCAACATGAACTCGAGCTTGGCGACGCGAGCGTGACGTCCGCTCGCCCGGCCGATGTGGTCCGTAGCACCCTCGCCGCGCTGGACCGGGTCAAACCGGCCCAGGCAGGGGCGACCAGGTCCGCGGCCGACTGGGAGGCGGCCCTGTCCGCAGCGCTCACCCGGATCGGCCTTAACGGCTGACCGTGGCACGCACCTTCGACCCGCCGCTCGCATCGCGGCCGTTGTCAGGTGAGCTGAACGGGCAGCCGTTCCCGCACCCCATCGGCACAGGTAAAGCGGATCGCATCGATGCCGAGCCGGGTAGCACCCTCGACATTGTCCGCGCGGTCGTCCGTGAAGATCACGTCGCTGGGTGCCGCGCCCAGGACGGCCAGCGCGGCCTCGAAACACCGCGGGTCCGGCTTGGCCGCCCGCAGGTAGCAGCTGAAGAACAGCCGCTCGAAGTGGCGGGCCACGGGAAGCGCCGCAACAGCCTCAGCTACCTCGCATGGCGCATTCGACAGCAGCGCCATGCGGGTCCCCCGGGTGGCAAGGTCTTCGATCAGGCGAACGGTGCCCGGCTGGAGGTGCATCCAGCTCGCGGTGTCCAATGAGCCGAGCTCAGCGGTCAGCGCGCGATCCCACGAGCAGCCGACCTGCTCCACGGTGGCCCGCCAGTACTCCTCAGCGGTGAGCTCGGCGAGGTCATAACTGAGCCGGCGGGCCCAGTACGCATCGTGAAACTGCGGTACCGGACAGCCCACAACGGCCGCCATCGCGGCGACGTCCCGCTCCGGCTGTGGCGAGCAGATGACGCCGCCGTAATCGAATATCACCCACATGACGATGATCAGATGCCAGCGGCCTGCATGCCGCGCAGTTCACGCTTAAGTTCCTTGATCTCATCGCGGTAGCGCGCCGCAAGCTCGAACTGCAGGTCGGCTGCCGCGGCGTGCATCAGATCCGAGAGCTGCTCGATCAGCGCCACAAGCTCGCCACGCGGCATCCCGGCGGCCTCGCCATGCCCACCGCCGGACTCGGCGTGCCCGCCACGCGACGACAGGCCGGGTACGGGCGCCTTGCCACGGCTCTGCTGGCGCCCGGAGCCGCCGATCAGCTTCTCCGTGTCCGCGTCCTCGCGGGCAAGCTGGTCGAGGATATCGGCGACGCGCTTACGCAGCGGCTGCGGGTCGACGCCGTGCTCGGTGTTGTAGGCGACCTGCTTGTCGCGCCGCCTGTTGGTCTCATCGATGGCCCGCCGCATGGACGGCGTGACCTGGTCGGCGTACATATGTACCTGACCGGAGACGTTCCGCGCCGCCCGGCCGATCGTCTGGATCAGCGACGTCCCCGAGCGGAGGAAGCCCTCCTTGTCCGCGTCCAGGATGGAGACGAGCGACACCTCGGGCAAGTCGAGGCCCTCGCGCAGCAGGTTGATCCCGACCAGGATGTCGAACTCACCTAGCCGGAGCTCACGCAGCAACTCGACCCGGCGCAACGTGTCCACCTCGCTGTGCAGGTAGCGCGCCCGGATGCCGAGTTCGAGCAGGTAGTCGGTGAGGTCCTCGGCCATCTTCTTGGTGAGCGTGGTGACGAGCACGCGCTCGTTGTTGCCGGCCCGCTCCCTGATCTCGTGCACGAGATCGTCGATCTGGCCCTTGGTGGGCTTGACCACCACCTTTGGGTCCACCAGCCCGGTCGGCCGGATCACCTGCTCGACCACATCTCCGGCAACCTGTTGCAGCTCATACGGGCCTGGCGTGGCCGACAGGTATACCGTCTGCCCGATCCGTTCGGTGAATTCCTCCCATTTCAGCGGCCGGTTGTCGATCGCGCTCGGCAGCCGGAAACCGTGGTCCACGAGGGTGCGCTTTCGCGATACGTCCCCCTCGTACATGGCGCCGATCTGCGGCACGGTGTTGTGCGACTCGTCGATGACGAGCAAGAAGTCCTCAGGGAAGTAGTCGAGCAGCGTGTTGGGCGGGCTGCCCTGCTCGCGTCCGTCGATATGCCGCGAGTAGTTCTCGATCCCCGCGCACGTGCCGACCTGCCGCATCATCTCGATGTCGTAGGTGGTGCGCATGCGAAGCCGCTGCGCCTCAAGCAGCTTGCCCTGGCGCTCAAGTTCCGCGAGCCGCCACGCAAGCTCCGCCTCGATCCCCGCGATGGCCCGCTCCATCCGCTCCGGGCCTGCCACGTAGTGCGACGCGGGAAAGAGGTACAGTTCCTTGTCCTCGGTGATCACCTCGCCGGTGAGCGGATGCAGGGTCATCAGACGCTCGATCTCATCGCCGAACATCTCGATCCGGACGGCGAGCTCCTCGTAGACGGGGATTACCTCGATGGTGTCGCCGCGCACGCGGAAGGTCCCTCGCGTGAATGCCATGTCGTTGCGGTTGTACTGCATGCCGACCAGCCTGCGTAGCAGCGTGTCGCGCTCGATCGTGTCACCGACCCGCAGCCGGACCATGCGGTCCACATACTCCTGCGGTGTGCCGAGCCCGTAAATGCACGAGACGGAGGCGACCACGATCGTGTCTCGCCGGGTCAGCAGCGAGTTGGTAGCCGAATGTCTGAGCCGTTCCACCTCGTCGTTGATGGAAGAGTCCTTCTCGATGTAGGTATCTGTCTGCGGGATGTAGGCCTCGGGCTGGTAGTAGTCGTAGTAGGAGACGAAGTACTCGACCGCGTTCTTCGGGAGCATCTCGCGCAGTTCATTGGCGAACTGCGCGGCGAGCGTCTTGTTGGGGAGCATCACCAGGGTGGGACGCTGAACGCGCTCCACCAGCCAGGCGACTGTGGCGGTCTTGCCCGTACCTGTGGCACCGAGCAGCACGACGTGCTCGTCGCCGCACCGGATCCGCCGCTCCATCTCCGCGATCGCCTGCGGCTGGTCCCCCGACGGCACCATGTCGGTGACGACGTCAAATGGCGCAATCTTTCGCAGCAGGTCGGTGACAGGGCGCACGGCCTTCACTCCTCATCGTTACGGCGTTCCGCCGTCGGCTGCTCCCACTCTAGGGCCGGAGTCCGACAACCCAACGCGGCGCCGTGGCGGCCGCATTCCGTCCCCGCCGGGGCGCGGGCGGCCGTCGGCCGGCACCCCGGGCGGCGCATCGTCTGCAGCGACTCGGCCGGCCGCCCACAATGCCCGTCACGTGTCGCGCGCGCGGCGACGCAACTCCGTCCACAGGTCACCGACTTGGCTGTCAAGCTCGGCGATCGAACCGGAGTTGTCGATCAGGATGTCTCGCTCGCCCACCATCGCCAGCCGCTTGTCCCTGCTGGCCTGCGCGCCGATCCGGGCCATCGCCTGCTGCCTTGTCATGCCGCGCAGCCGGATGAGCCTGTCCAACTGGGTGTGCTCCGGTACATCCACCACCACGACGAGATCGAACCCTGCCGCCAGGTTGTTCTCCGCGATCAGCGGCACGTCGAATACGACGACCGCGCCGCCGGGCGCTGCCCGTTCGAGTGCCGCCATCCGCTCCCCGACGAGCGGGTGCACGATCGCGTTCAGCTTGGCGCGCAGGCCCGCATCGGCAAAGACGAGCCGCGCGACGGCCTCCCGGTCCAGGCTGCCGTCGGCGTGCAGCACGCCTGGACCGAACTCCTCGGCCACCGCGGCGAGCCCGGGCGTACCCGGGGCGACGACCTCGCGTGCGATTGCATCGGCGTCGATGAGCACCGCACCGTAGGACGTCAGCCGCCGGGACACCTCACTCTTGCCGCTCCCGATTCCGCCGGTCAGACCAACCCGGAGCATCGTTCGCAGCGATTCGCCGCGGCCCTCAGCCGACTAGCTCTGGCCGCCGGACAGCTTCTCCCGCAGGGCCGCGAGCGCCTCATCGGACGCGAGCGCGCCACTGTTCTCACGCTCAGCGCCGCTGGCGCCTTGGCTGGTGGACGAAGACGAGGACGCAGCCGGAGACGACGGAGAAGAGGACGAGGACGACGAGGACGACGAGGACGACTGCGTGCTCGCGCCCGCGGTCGCCTCCGCATCGGCCTTGCGTGCCTCCTCGACCTGCCTACGATGCGCCTCGTAACGAGAGCGTGCCTCACCGTACTGGTGTTCCCACTCCTCGCGCTGCTGGTCGTAGCCTTCGAGCCACTCGCCCGTGTCGGGATCGAAGCCGTCGGGATAGACGTAGTTGCCCTGGTCGTCATACGTCGCGGGCATACCGTACAGCGTCGGGTCGAAGTCGTCGCCGAGCGCCTCGGCGATGGTGCCCTCGTTGGCCTGCTTCAGCGACAGGCTGATCCGGCGCCGATCGAGATCGATATCAATGATCTTGACGAAGATCTCGTCGCCGACCTGAACGACCTGCTCGGGAATCTCGACGTGCCGGTCCGCGAGCTCAGAGATGTGGACCAGGCCCTCGATGCCCTCCTCGACGCGCACGAACGCGCCGAACGGCACAAGCTTGGTGACCCGGCCCGGCACCACCTGGCCGATCTGGTGAGTGCGGGCGAACTGCTGCCACGGATCTTCCTGAGTGGACTTCAGGGACAGCGAGACCCGCTCGCGGTCCATGTCCACGTCAAGCACCTCGACCGTGACCTCCTGGCCGACCTCGACCACCTCGCTCGGGTGATCGATGTGCTTCCAGGACAGCTCGGACACGTGCACAAGACCGTCCACCCCGCCAAGATCGACAAAGGCGCCGAAGTTCACGATGGACGAGACGACGCCCTTGCGGATCTGGCCCTTCTGCAGCGTGTTGAGGAAGGTCTGCCGCACCTCGGACTGAGTCTGCTCGAGCCACGCGCGACGGGACAGCACCACATTGTTGCGGTTCTTGTCCAGCTCGATGATCTTCGCCTCTAGCTCTCTGCCCACATATGGCTGCAGGTCGCGGACGCGCCGCATCTCAACGAGCGAGGCGGGCAGGAAGCCGCGCAGGCCGATGTCCAGAATCAGCCCGCCCTTGACGACCTCGATCACCGTGCCGGTGACCACGCCATCCTCTTCCTTGATCTTCTCGATGGTGCCCCAGGCACGCTCGTACTGCGCGCGCTTCTTGGACAGGATGAGACGGCCTTCCTTGTCCTCTTTCTGCAGGACAAGGGCCTCGATGTGCTCACTGACCTTGACCACGTCGTGCGGGTCGACGTCATGCTTGATCGACAGCTCGCGTGATGGGATCACACCTTCGGTCTTATAACCGATGTCGAGCAAGACCTCGTCTCGATCGACCTTGACGACAGTCCCTTCGACTATGTCGCCGTCATTGAAGTACTTGATGGTCTCGTCGATCGCTGCGAGGAAGGCTTCCTCGGACCCGATGTCGTTGACCGCTACCTTGGGCGCTGAGGTTGCCTCGGTGCTACTCGTCATGTGGTGGTTGGCTCCGGATACGGACATGGGAATCTTCTTGAGCGCCAGGATTTGGCCGACAGCCGATTTAGCTACTCGCGGCCAGAGCGCAGCGATCAGGATATGAGAGCATGCGTGGCCGGTCAATCGAACCCGGTCACGTTAGCGTCTCACTAGTGACCGGCCTGCGCCCAAGTGCGGCCGGTACCTATCGACACCTGCAGTGGTACCCGTAGCTGGGCGGCACCGCACATGCTCGAGGTGGCAAGCTCGCGCAAGGTGTCGAGTTCGCCCGCGGCGACCTCGAACACGAGCTCGTCGTGCACCTGCAGCAGCATCCGCGAGCGCAGTCCCCGCTCACGCAGCGACCGGTCCACCGCGAGCATGGCCACCTTGATGATGTCGGCCGCGG
The DNA here is from genome assembly GCA_035517695.1 of Streptosporangiaceae bacterium. Classification (GTDB taxonomy): domain Bacteria; phylum Actinomycetota; class Actinomycetes; order Streptosporangiales; family Streptosporangiaceae; genus DATFVJ01. Next base: position 18,023 of record DATIYI010000153.1, on the reverse strand, counting down.
ATCCCTGGATTGGCGCGTTCAGAGCCATCCGTTCTGCCATCTCCCTGCGCTGCCTGTTGTCGGACAGCAGGTCGGGTAGATAGCGGCGGCGGCCGAGGATCGTCTCGGTGTACCCGTCCTTGCGCGCCTGGTCGACGATCGAGCGCAGGTAGTCCCTGACCCCGCCGAACTGCTCGAAGTACTCGGCCATCAGGCCGCGCGCCTCTTCCGGGGTGATCCGCAGCTGCTGGGATAGGCCGTAGGCGGACAGGCCATAGGCGAGGCCGTAGTTCATCGCCTTGATCCTGGCGCGCAGATCCGGGCTCACCTCGCCGGCGGGCACGCCGAAGACGCGGGACGCTGTCGCGGCGTGGAAGTCGTAGCCGGACCCGAACGCCTCGATCAGTGCGGCGTCACCGGACATGGATGCCATGATCCGCAGCTCGATCTGGCTGTAATCCGCGGTGAGCAGGCAGTCGAAACCGTCACCGACCATGAAGCCTTCACGTATCCGGCGGCCCTCGTCGGTGCGGATAGGGATGTTCTGCAGGTTGGGATCGGTGGAGGAGAGCCGGCCGGTCGCCGCGATCATCTGGTTGAACGTGGTGTGGATGCGCCCTTGATCGTCGGCCATCGGTATCAGCGAGTCCACGATGCTCTTCAGCCGCGCCACATCACGATGCCTGAGCAGGTGCTCGAGCACGGGGTGACCGGTCTGGGCGAGCAGACCCGTCAGCGCCTCAGAGTCGGTCGTGTAGCCGGTCTTGATCCGCTTGGTCTTCTGCAGCCCAAGCTCGGTGAACAACACCTGCTGCAGCTGTTTGGGCGAGCCAAGGTTGAACTCGTGCCCGACGACGGCGTACGCGGCCTGCTCAGCCTCCTTCACCTGCTCGCCGAGACTCGCCGACATGTCTGCGAAGTGGGCGGTATCCGCGGCGATCCCTGTCCGCTCCATCTCGGCAAGCACCGCGACCAGCGGGAGTTCCACCTCGTGCAGAAGGCGCGTGGCGCCGCGGCGCTCAAGGTCAACGTCGAGCGCGCCCGCGAGCTCGGCGGTGGCGCGCGCCTGCAATGCGAGCTCACGCGCGGCCTCCTCCTCGCCCGTGCCGTCCAGGGTGAGCTGACCGCCGTCCGCGGCGTCAGTGCGCAGCTCACGACGCAGGTAGCGCAGCGCGAGGTCGGCCAGGTCGAAGGAGCGCTGCCCGGGCAGTGCCAGGTAGGCGGCGAGTGCGGTGTCACTCACCAGGCCGTCGAGGCGCAGGCCGCGAGCGGCGAACGCGAGCATCGGCCCCTTAGCATCGTGCAGGACCTTCGGCTTGCCCGGATCGGCGAGCCAGGCCGCGAGCGCCCGCTCGTCATCCTCGGTCAGCTCGACAGGATCCACGTACGCGGCCGGCCCCCGCGGGCTCGCTATCGCCAGGCCGGTGAGCGCGCCCGTACCGCGGCCCCAGCGGCCGGTAAGCGCGAGGCCCGCGGCCTCGCCGCCTTCCGCGTTCTCCTCCAGCCAGCCGGCCAGCTCGTCGGCGCCGGGCATAGCGAGATCCACCTCGAAGCCCTCTTCGGCCTCCGGCAGGGCGGAGGAGAGGGTCGCGTAGAGCCGGTCCCGCAGCACCCGGAACTGAAGGGTGTCGAAGAGCTGGTGGATCGCCTCACGGTCCCACACACCGGGGCGCAGGTCGTGCGGGCCCGCCTCGAGTGGTACGTCGCGCGCGAGTTCGGTGAGCTGGCGATTGCGCAGCACTGAGGCAAGATGCTCGCGCAGCGCGTCGCCCGCCCTGCCCTTGACCTCGCCGACCCGGTCGACAAGCGCTGCGAGCGAACCGTACTCGCTGACCCACTTGATGGCGGTCTTCTCCCCCACGCCGGGGATGTTCGGCAGGTTGTCGCTCGGGTCGCCGCGGACCGCGGCAAAGTCGGGATACTGCTCGGGCGTAAGACCGTATTTTTCCTTAACGGCTCCGGGGGTGAATCTGGTCATGTCACTGATACCGCGCCTGGTCATCAGGACGGTCACCCGGTCCGTCACCAGCTGCAGCGCGTCCCGGTCGCCAGTGACGATGAGCACGTCCATGTCCTCCGCCGCGGCCTGCGTGGCCAACGTCGCGATCACGTCGTCGGCCTCGTAGCCTGCCACCGAAAGCTGCCTGATGCCGAGCGCGTCGAGCACCTCGTGGATGAGGCTGAGCTGGCCGCGGAAATCGGCGGGCGTCTCGCGGCGGTTCGCCTTGTACTCGACGTACTGCTCGTGCCTGAAGGTCGGCTCGCTGCGGTCGAAAGCGACGGCGACGTGCGTGGGCTGCTCGTCCCGCAGGACGTTGATCAGCATCGCGGTGAAACCGTAGACCGCGTTGGTGGGCTGGCCGGTGGTGGTGGAGAAGTTCTCCACCGGCAGGGCGAAGAACGCCCGGTACGCCAAGGAGTGCCCGTCGAGCAGCAGCAGCCGGTCCCTGGTCGCCGCCTTCGCTGTTTCCTTCTTGACGGTGTCCTTCTCGAGGGTGTCCTTCTCGAGGGTGTCCTTCTCGAGGGTGTTCGCCTCGACGGTGTTCGCCTCGACGGTCTGGGTTTGCGTCTTGGTCGCGGTCGCCACACCGAAATCCTAGACGTGAGGTGTGACACCCATGCGCAAGGTCGCGCGGTCGGTGCGGGCCGGACAGTCAGCGTCCCGCCGCGCCCGGTCACGGGTGGCGGGACGCTGACTGCTGGCGGTCAGCTCAGCGGTGCTGAACCCAAGAATGGTTGTCGAGTCGAACGCCTCGCCCGGCTTCAGTTCCGTGGAGGGGAAGTTCGGCCGGTTCGGCGAGTTCGGCTAGTGCTGGGTCTCGAACGTGTAGCCCCAGCTCTGCCTGTAGGTGTGGCCGCTGATGCCGACGAGGGTGCCGGTGAGGAAGTTGCCCGTGTAGAACTGGACAACAGGCTGGTCGGTCACGGCCGTGAGCAGGCGCCCGCTTGTCGGGTCGTAGGCCTGGGCGGCGAGGGTGAGCCCGCTTGGCCTGGTTCAGGACCCAGTTGTGGCCGTAACCCTGTGCGATAAGCAACTGCTCGTTGTTCTCGGTGATCCGGGAGCCGATCGGGTGGAAGGTCCTGAAGTCCAACGGCGTGCCCTTGACCGAAACGTTGACGCCGAGCGGGATCTGGGTCGCGTCGGTTGGGCTGTACTTGTCGGCGTTGATGCGCACGAGCTGGTTGTAGGTTGCACCCGAGCTCTCACCGGCCAGGTCGAAGTAGTTGTGGTTGGTGAGGTTGAGCACCGTGTTGAAGCCAGCGACAGTCGCGTGGTAATGGATCACCATCTGGTTGTTGCTGGTGATCAGGAACGTGACGTACGTGGTGAGCGTGCCCGGGTAGCCGGTGCACTTGCCGCCCGGGAATCCGCTGCAGCCGGCGATGGCGCCGCCCTGGTCACCGTTGGGGCTGACCAGCTTCAGCTGCACGCCGGCCGCGCCCGCCGCATGAACGGTGGTCGCCGACCAGATGTGGTCGCCGAAACCGACGATGCCGCCGTGCAGGCTGTTCACGCCATTGTTGATGGGCACTGTGCAGGTCACGGTCTTGTCGAGCGGCGGCTGGTACAGCTGGAACGTGCCGTTCGCGATTCGGTTGCCGTAGCGGCCTATCGTCTCGCCGAAGTAAGGACCGCCGTTGGCGGTCACCGGCGGGCTGTCCTCGGTAACGTAGTCGTTCAGCGTCTTGAAACCGAGAACGACGTCGGCTTTGTTGCCATGCCGGCCTGGAACGGTAATCGACTGGACGATTCCGCCGAAGGTAAGGGACCTTGACCTGCATGCCGCGGCAACTGGTCAGGGTGTACCTGTAGGTCGGCGTCACCTTGCCGGTGTAAGGCTCGACGGTGCTGCCGTGGTAGCTGTGGCTCACGGTCGGGCTGGTGCAGTTAGCGGCTGCCGCCGGCGCCGCGGCGGCGCCTGTGCGGCCAAGCGTGCCCGCCGCGGCGGCCGCTACGGCAACCGCCGCGCCGAGGCGGACCGCTGTGCCCCGCGTTAAACGAATGCACATGGTCACTCCCTTGGCTGTCCCCTTCGGGAAGCGAGATCGGATCCCGCAGTACATCTTGATCTCTTGATCTCGCCAGGTCATCCATTTAAGCCAAATACATCCGAGGAAAAACCTGATCAACAAATATTGCGCTGTCATAATGACCCATTGTCATCGCCGCATAGATACCGCTGCTCGCGGCAGCACATCGGATCACCGGGAAAATGGATCCCAGCGTTTGGCAGTGGTCATTGAGCAGCCGGACTCCGGCAGGGACAAGATGGCCGCCGGCCGGGGCCAGGCGGCGGTGATCCACCCTAGCGACCAAGGATCGCTAGATCCTGGTCGCATGCGGCCCCGGTGGCATGCGGCGCTGGTGGTACGTGGTCAGCAGGTCGCTGTTCGCATCATGTCAGCCTTCGGCCGCCATTTTCGCAACTAGATGCAATGACGCAGATAGGCAGTAACAAGATAAATAATGAGTAACCAAACAATTTGCTGCGTCATGCACGTGAAGTGGCCGTGCTTTGCGCTGTGAGCCAGCGCATCGCTACGGTTAAGCACAGAGCCCGGGGCGGCCGAGTAGATAACGTGCTGGCCCGGGGAAGGCCAGTACGGCACCAAAGGCCCCCCGGGCTCCTACAGCGGCCCTGTCCAAGGGTCTTCTTTGGCGCCGTAACGACCTCGCACTGGGCCCGCGCGAGGCCGGCAATCTGACACGCAACAGGCCCGTAAGGGCCATCGGGTCTTACCTGCCGTAAGGGCGTGACATGCCCTCACGGCCGGGGCAGCCGGGGCTATTAGGGATCTGTGCTACCCCCCGCAGCAGCCGATGCCGCATCCGCGGCAGCTGTTAAAGCTACGCCGGCCCCGGCGGGCGACCCCCGCGATCCCCCCGCAGCAGCCGATGCCGCATCCGCGGCAGCCGTTAAGGGTCTGTGCGGGGCGCGGCCGCCTCGCGCGCCGCTCCCTGATCCGGTTGGGGCTCAGGACGCTCCGGCGCGTCTCCGACAGCGCCATCGCGGGTCCGCGGTGCGGGCCTTTCGGCGTCCCCGGCGTTTGGCCCTGTGCCGCCGTCGAGGACAGCTTGGGCGACATTGCGCATAGTCATCCGCCGGTCCATGGATGTCTTCTGGATCCACCGGAACGCCTGCGCCTCGGTAAGCCCGTACTGCTCCTGCAGCAGGCCCTTCGCGCGTTCGAGCACCTTGCGAGCCGCAAGCCGCTCCTGCAGGCTCTGCACCTCGGATTCAAGCGCACGGATCTCGGTGAACCTGCTCACCGCCATTTCGATCGCTGGCACGAGGTCAGCCTTTGTGAATGGTTTCACCAGGTAAGCCATGGCGCCCGCGTCCCGGGCCCGCTCCACGAGGTCGCGCTGGGAGAAGGCCGTGAGGATGACCACCGGAGTGAGCCGCAGGGCGGAGATCTGCTCGGCGGCGGAGATGCCGTCAAGGATCGGCATCTTGATGTCCAGGATCACAAGATCCGGCTGGATGCTGGTGGCCAGTTCGACGGCGGCCCGGCCATCGCCGGCCTCGCCTGCGACAACGTAACCCTCCTCCTCGAGCATCTCCTTGAGATCGAGGCGGATCAGTGCCTCATCCTCCGCGATCACGACACGGCGCTGGGTCTCGCTCACCCGCAAGAGCGTACCCGCACGCGGTAGATTGGCACCTGACGGGACCTGGCAGCGCAGCAGCGACCCCGTTCTGATCGACCTCAATAGGCCCCGGTAGACCAACAGGCAGAGTCCGCGGTCTCAAACACCGTGCAGTGTGGGTTCGAATCCCACCCGGGGCACGGCCGGAGCGGCAGTTGCGCGCGGTTCAGTGATACATGTCACGTCGAGGCACCCGCGGCATCGCATGTGCCGCCCATGAGCGGTGCCCCGGATCTGCGCACCGCACGAGCTGCGCGGCCCTCGCTGACCAGCCCGGCGGGTCGGCGAGGGCCGACCCGCCGGGCTGGTCAGCTAAGCGGGCGGGCGGTTGGCGGGATCGCGGCAGGCAGCGTCGTATGACCGCTCAGGTACCTGTCGGCCCCCGCCGCGGCGCTGCGGCCTTCCGCGATCGCCCACACGATCAGCGACTGGCCGCGGCCGATGTCCCCCGCAGCGAACACGCCTGGCACCGAGGTCGCGTACGACTCGTCCCTGGCGACGTTGCCGCGCGCGTCGAACTCGACGCCGAGACCGGTCAGCAACGGGCCCCGCTCGGGTCCGGTGAACCCCATCGCGAGCAGCACGAGCTCGCAAGGAATTTCGCGCTCGGTGCCATGGACCGGCTGGAACCTGCCGCCGGCCAGTTCGACGTCGACCAGCCGGAGAGCGCGCACGCGCGGCCGCTGGCCCGCAGTGCCGAGGAACTCCTGGGTGGACACCGCGTAAACGCGCTCGCCGCCCTCCTCGTGCGCGCTGGACACCCGGTAGATCAGCGGATATGTCGGCCACGGCTGATGCTCGGGCCGTGACCCAGGCGGGCGCGGCATGATCTCCAGTTGCGTCACCGACGCCGCGCCCTGCCGCAACGTGGTGCCAAGGCAGTCGGCGCCCGTGTCGCCGCCGCCGATGATCACCACGTTCTTCCCTCGCGCGGTGATCGGCGCGACGTCCAGGTCGCCCTGGGTCACCCGGTTGGCGAGCGGCAGGTACTCCATGGCCTGGTGCACGCCGTCGAGGTCCCTGCCGGGCACCGGCAGGTCGCGGGCGGCCGTGGCGCCCCCGGCCAGCACGATCGCGTCGTAGCCCGCGCGCAGTTCGGCGGCGCTGACGTCCTCACCCGCCGTGACGCAACAGCGGAACACGGTGCCCTCCGCGCGCATCTGCGCGAGCCGCCTGTCCAGATGGTCTTTCTCCATCTTGAACTCAGGGATGCCGTAGCGCAGCAGCCCGCCCGGCCGGTCCGCCCGCTCGAACACGGTCACCTCGTGCCCCACTCGGGTTAGTTGCTGGGCGGCGGCGAGCCCGGCCGGCCCTGAGCCGATCACCGCGACTCGCTTCCCCGTCGCCGCCGCGGGCGGGCGCGGCTGTACCCAGCCCTCCTGCCAGGCCCGGTTCACGATCTCCACCTCGACCTGCTTGATCGTGACCGGGTCGGCGTTGATGCCGAGCACGCACGCGGCCTCACACGGTGCCGGGCAGAGCCGCCCGGTGAACTCGGGGAAGTTGTTGGTCGCGTGCAGCCGCTCCGCAGCGTCATGCCAGTCGTGCCGCCAGACCAGGTCGTTCCACTCCGGGATCAGGTTCCCGAGCGGGCAGCCGTAGTGGCAGAAGGGGATGCCGCAGTCCATGCAGCGGCCCGCCTGCCGCTCGAGCTTGCTCCGGTCGAAGTCGGCGTATACCTCGCGCCAGTCCTTGATCCGCACGTCGACGGGCCGCCGCACCGGCGTCTCGCGCGGCGTGGTGAGGAATCCTTTTGGGTCCGCCATTGATTGCTGTCTCCTGAAAGTGAGCTGTGGGTCAACCGTGGGCCGCGGCCATGGCCTCGGCCATCACGGCCTCGTTCACGTCGCGGCCCTCGCGCTCGGCCTGACTCGCCGCGGTGAGCACCCGCTTGTAGTCCTTGGGCATGACCTTGCCGAACCGCTCGACCGCCACGTCCCAGTCGGCGAGCAGCCGACGGCCGACCGCCGAATTCGTCTCGGCAACATGCCGCTGGACGATCTCGCGCAGGAACAGCCGGTCGGCGTCGCTGAGCGGGTCCAGGTCCACCATCTCGGTGTTCACCCGGCGCACGTCGAGATCGAGCAGGTAAGCGACGCCGCCCGACATACCGGCGGCGAAGTTCCGCCCGACGGGGCCGAGCACTACCACGCGCCCGCCCGTCATGTACTCACACCCGTGGTCCCCCACGCCCTCGGCGACGGCGATGGCGCCCGAGTTCCGCACGCAGAAGCGCTCGCCAACCACACCGCGCAGAAACACCTCGCCGGCGGTCGCGCCGTAAAGGATGACGTTACCCGCGATGATCTCGTCCTCCGCGGCGAACGGCGCCGCGGGGTCCGGGGCCGCGATGATGCGGCCGCCTGACAGGCCCTTGCCGAGGTAGTCGTTCGCGTCTCCCGCCAGGCGGAGGGTGATCCCGCGTGGCAGGAACGCGCCCAGCGACTGCCCCGCGCTGCCGGTGAGCAAGATGTACAGCGTGTCGTCGGGCAGGCCCTCGCCACCCCAGCGTCGTGTCACCTCGTAGCCGAGCATGGTGCCGACGGTGCGGTTCACGTTGCGCACAGGAAGCTCGAGGCGGACAGGCTTCGCTTCGGCCAGCGCACCCTCCGCGAGCTGGATCAACGTGTTGTCCAGCGCCTTCGCGAGGCCGTGGTCCTGTGCGGTCACCCGGTGCCTTGGCGCGTCCTGCCCGCCACCCGCCGCCGCGGCTGGCACGTCAAGGATTGGCGAAAGGTCAAGACGTGATGCCTTCCAATGGTCGGCGGCAGCAGCGATGTCGAGCAGTTCCGCCTGCCCGATCGCCTCGTCGAACGTGCGGAAACCAAGCGCGGCCAGGTACTCGCGAACCTCCTGCGCGATGAACTCGAAGAAGTTCACCACGAACTCCGGCTTGCCGGAAAAGCGCTTGCGCAACTCGGGGTTTTGGGTGGCCACACCGACGGGACAGGTGTCCAGGTGGCAGACGCGCATCATCACGCAGCCGGAGACGACGAGGGGCGCGGTCGCGAAACCGAACTCCTCCGCGCCGAGCAGCGCCGCGATGACCACGTCGCGGCCCGTCTTCAGCTGGCCGTCCACCTGCACGACGATCCGGTCGCGCAGCCCGTTGCGCAGCAGGGTCTGCTGTGTCTCAGCGAGGCCGAGCTCCCATGGCGCGCCCGCGTGCTTGATGCTCGTCAGCGGTGCGGCGCCGGTGCCACCGTCGTGCCCGGAGATCAGCACCACATCGGCGTGCGCCTTGCTCACCCCGGCGGCGACCGTGCCGACGCCGACCTCGGCGGTGAGCTTGACGTGCACTCGCGCCGCCGGGTTGGCGTTCTTCAGGTCATGGATGAGCTGCGCCAGGTCTTCGATCGAGTAGATGTCGTGGTGCGGCGGCGGCGAGATCAGCCCCACACCGGGCGTGGAGTACCTGGTCCTTGCGATCCATGGGTACACCTTGTGGCCGGGCAGTTGGCCACCCTCGCCCGGCTTGGCACCCTGGGCCATCTTGATCTGCAGGTCGTCGGCGTTCACCAGATATTCGCTCGTGACACCGAACCTGCCGCTCGCCACCTGCTTGACCGCCGACCGACGCAGGTCACCGTTGGAGTCGGGGGCGAACCTGTCGGCGTCCTCGCCGCCCTCCCCCGTGTTGGACTTGCCGCCCAGGCGGTTCATCGCTATCGCGAGGGTCTGGTGCGCCTCGGCCGAAATCGATCCGTAGGACATCGCACCCGTCGCGAACCGCTTGACGATCTCGCTGACCGGCTCGACCTCCTCTATGGGTACCGGTGGGCGGGCCGGCCCGCCAGGATGGGCACGGCCGGCGGTGCCCGCGGCGTCGTGGATGTCGTCGATCCCGCGGATGCGAAGCAACCCGCGTAGCGTCATCAGGTGCCGTGCCTGGTCGTTGATCAGGCTCGTGTACTCCTTGAAGATCTCGTAACGGCGGCTCCGCGTGGCGTGCTGGAGCTTGAACACCGTCTCCGGGTTGAAGAGATGCGGTTCGCCATCGCGCCGCCATTGGTACTCGCCACCCGTTTCCAAACCGCGGTGCGCGGGTGGCTCGCCAGCGAGAGGGAACGCATCCGCGTGGCGCTGCGCGACCTCGCTGGCAAGAACGTCGAAGCCGACGCCGCCGAGCCGCGACGTGGTCCCGTTGAAACAGCGGCGAATGACTTCGTCGCCGAGCCCCACGGCCTCGAATATCTGCGCGCCAGCATAGGACGCGACCGTGGACACGCCCATCTTTGACATGATCTTCAGGACGCCCTTGCCCAGCGCCTTGATCAGGTTAGCCGCGGCCTTCCTCTCACTGAGCCCGTCGAGCACACCGCTGCGGACCAGGTCAGCTACGGTCTCGATGGCCAGGTACGGATTGACCGCTGTCGCGCCGTAGCCAATAAGCAGCGCCGCGTGATGGCTCTCCCTGACATCACCCGCCTCCACCACCAGGCCCACCCTGGTGCGGGTCTTCTCCTTAATCAGATGGTGGTGCACCGCCCCCGTGAGCAACAGCGATGGGATCGGCCCACGGTCGCGGGCGGACCAGGCCTCGGTAGCCGTTCTGTCGGAAAGAATGATGATCCGGGCGCCGCCGGCGATCGCCGCGGACACGTCCGCGCAGATCTCGGCCAACCGGGCGGCCAGCGCGTCGCCTCCGCCGGCCAGCCGGTAGCGGCCGTCGACCACGTATGCAGCGAAGCCGGGCAGGTTGCCGTCCTCGTTGATGTGGACGATCTTCGCCAGGTCGGCATTGCTGATCACCGGGAAGGGCAGCACGATCTGCCTGCAAGATGCGGGCCCGGGATGCAGCAGGTTGCCCTCCGGGCCGATGGCGGACGCGAGTGAGGTGACGAGTTCCTCCCTGATCGCATCAAGCGGCGGGTTCGTCACCTGGGCGAACAACTCAGCGAAGTAGTCGAACACAAGGCGGGGCTTGTCGGAAAGAGCGGCGATCGGGGTATCGGTGCCCATCGACCCGATGGGCTCGGCCCCGTTCTGTGCCATCGGGGTCAAGATGACCCGCAGTTCCTCCTCGGTGTACCCGTGCCGTCGCTGCTGGGTGATCAGTTCGGCGTGGGGCGGGAGCGTCCGCTCCCTGCCGGGCAGATCGTCGAGGTGGAGCAGACCGGCGTGCAGCCAGTCGGCGTACGGGTGCTCGGCCGCAAGCTCGGCCTTGACCTCCTCGTCCTCCACGATCCGGCCCAGGCTGGTGTCGGCGAGGAAGATGCGGCCCGGCTGCAGCCGTCCCTTGCGGATCACGGTCGCCGGGTCGATGTCGAGCACCCCGACCTCGCTTGCGAGCACCACGAAGCCGTCGTCGGTTATCCAGTAACGGCCTGGACGCAGGCCGTTACGGTCGAGCACGGCGCCGATCACCGTGCCGTCGGTGAAGGCCACGCAGGCCGGGCCGTCCCACGGCTCCATGAGCGTGCCGTGGAACTGATAGAACGCCTTACGCGCCGGGTCCATCTCCGCGTTGTTCTCCCACGGCTCCGGGATCATCATCAGCACCGCGTGCGGCAGCGAGCGGCCGCCCATATGCAGCAGTTCCAGGCACTCATCGAAGCTGGCCGAATCACTGGCGTCGCCGTCGAGCACTGGGAAGAGCCGCTCGATGCCGCGGCCGGCCGGGCCGTCCAGAACGCCGCCGGTCGCCAGCATGGCCTCGCGCGCGCGCATCCAGTTGCGGTTGCCCCTGATCGTGTTGATCTCGCCGTTGTGCGCGATGTACCTGTACGGGTGCGCGAGCGGCCAGGAAGGGAAGGTGTTCGTGGAGAACCTGGAATGCACCAGTGCCAGGCCGCTGGTGTACCGACGGTCGGACAGGTCCGGGTAGAACGGCTCAAGCTGTGGCGCGGTCAGCATCCCCTTGTAGGTGATGGTCCGCGCGGAAAGACTCGCGAAGTACACGCCGGCCTCGTGCTCGGCACGTTTTCTGAGGCAGAACGCGCGGCGGTCCAAGTCGATATCCACCGGACCAGCCGCACCTGGCGCACCGACCCCGATAGGCACATCTGTCCCGATAGGCACATCGGTCCCGGGCACATCAGTCTCGCTAGGCACATCAGTCCTACTGGCCGCACCAGCCCCAGTGGCACCGGTACCATTGAGCCCATTGGCCTCACCGGACCTGCCAGCCCCACCGGATGCACCAGGGGCGTCCGGCAGCGCATCTGCGGCAGCTACGAACAACTGCGCCAGGTGCGGCATCACGGCGCGCGCACCTGGACCGCAGAACGATCGATCGTGCGGCACGTCGCGCCAGCCGAGGACGGCCAAGCCTTCCTGCGCGGCGATCCGCTCGATGGCCTCGACGGCCGCGGCGCGGTCGGGCGCCGACCGGCTGAGGAAGGCTGTCCCAGCCGCGTAGGCGCCGGGCTCGGGCAGGGCAAAGGCGGTTACCTCGCGGAAGAATCCGTCGGGGATCTGGGTCAGAATGCCCGCGCCGTCACCTGTGTCTGGTTCGCTACCCTTCGCGCCACGATGCTCGAGGTTGCGGAGCACTGCCAGGCCCTTCGCCACGGTGTCGTGACTGCGGCGGCCGGACAGGTCGGCGACGAAGCCGACACCGCATGCATCGTGCTCGTAGCTGGCGTCGTACAGCCCGCTCCGCTGATCCGGGGATGCGACGCCCCGGATCCCTGCGGCGTCCTGTGTGTTTGCAGGGGGCATTGAACCTCCAGCCGTCTCGCCTGCGGATCCTGCTTGATGCAGCCGGGACAACTTTGGCCCTGCTCGTGCTATCCGCTAGAGATTACCTCACCAGCGGAATGATCCCCTGAATCAGCTGATGCCGAAACGTCGGCGGCAGCACATGCGGGGCCACTTGTCCCCGCGGTAGCCCCCGGGCGCACGGTGTTTCTGATCACCTGTAGTGCGTCGAGCAATGCGGCAAGCTGCCCAGGACGGAGAATGCTGGTGAACCATCGGTCGATGTCAGCCAGGTGGTCTGGCAGTATGACGGCGAGCCGCCGTGCACCCGCCTCGGTCAGGACAGCGAACGAGCTTCTGCGGTCGGACGGGCAGGTCTCGCGCCGCACCGTCCCCGACCGCTCGAGCCTGTCCACAATCCGGGTGACGCCGCTGGTGGACATGCCTGCCTGGGCGGCGAGATCAGTCATCCGCAGACGCTGCTCCGGCGACCTCGCGAGCCGCAGCAGCACCTCGAACTCGAGCGGCGCGATGCCGTGGGCAGCAAATGTCGGGGCGAGCTTCGCACGCAGCCCGGCGAAGGTCTCGGCAAGCATGCCGGCCGCCGTCAGCCGTGGGTCGTCAGTGATCACTACGCTGCCTCGATATCGTTGACGCTGGGAATACTTTACCTGTAGCATTTGCTTCGTCAAATATTCAAACTTCAACATCTTTCAGGAGGGTCCTCGTGAGCGATGCAAACACCCGTACGTGGGAAGGCATCACGATCCCGACACCGGGAAAGTTCGTCCTTGACCCGTACCACACCAGGATCGGATTCGTCGCACGGCATCTGATGGTGAGCCGGGTTCGCGGTCGCTTCGGCGAGTTCTCTGGGCACATCAACGTGGCCGAGGACCCACTGCAGTCATCCGCCGAGCTGGTAATCAAGACCGCTAGCGTTGACACTGGTGTACCCGCCAGAGATGGCGACCTCAAGGGTGAGAACTTCCTCAACGTGGAGAAATACCCGGAGATCACCTTCCACACCACCCGCGTCACTGGCCATGAGGGCGCAGTGTTCCACATCGTCGGCGACCTCACCGTCCGCGAGGTGACCCGCCCGGTCGAGCTCGAGGTGGAAATAGAGGGGGTCACCGACCAGCCGGCCGTGATGGGCGGCAAGCAGGTCATCGGGTTCAGCATGACCGGTGAGATCGACCGCGAGGACTGGGGCATTCACGTCAACATGCCGCTCGAGGGCGGCGGCTTCGTCGTTGGCAAGAAGATCAAGATCGAGATCGAGGGCGAAGCAGACCGCGAGGACTGAGCGGGCCTGGCCGCCGTGGTTGGCCCGTGGGGGGCGCTATGGACCCCCCTACGGGCCAACGATCAAGCTCGTTCCGCAGCGCAGCGTGCCAGGCGTCGGTGCGATGCCCCCAAAGCGCCCCTGCAGGCACACAATCGGCGCGTCACGCGGTAGCCATTCGGCTGTGCTGGCCCCGGAGGCCCACCCCCCGGGACCCCCGCAGCGGCCGAAGCCGCATCCGCGGCAGCCATTCGGCTGTGCTGGCCCCGGAGGCCCACCCCCCGGATCCCCCGCAGCGGCCGAAGCCGCATCCGCGCAGCCATTCGGGATCATTGACACTGTCGGCTTACCTGCTGGCTTGCTCCGTTTTCGCCGTAGTGTCCTCGTCCGCCACCGCTTCGCCGCCGCCATCGTCCGCCGGCTGCCGCCCGCCCGCGTCCTCGTCAGGCGTCGGTGTGATACGGGCCGGATTGTCATCGGCCGTGGGCAAGCTGGCGGTGGCCCCGCCTGGCTGCGACGCCTCGACCGGCGCGGACGCGGGCGGTTCTATGACGTCGGGGCCGATCTTGTCGCGGGTGCGGTAGAGGTAGAGGACACCGCCGACAAAGATGATGATCGCCATCCACTGATTGACCCGCAGGCCGAGGACGTGGTGCGCATAGTCGATCCGCAACGATTCTGTGATGAACCTGCCGACACCGTACGCCGCGAGATATAGCGCGAAGGTGCGGTCACCGGTTAGCAGGAATCTGTGCGCCGCCCAGATGACGAGCAGTGCGACTCCCACGTCCCACAGCGACTCGTAAAGGAACGTCGGCTGATAGGTGGTAACGTTCTCGAACCCCGCGGCGCGGTGCTGCGGTGAGATCTCCAGCGCCCAAGGCAATGTCGAAGGCCGACCGTAAAGCTCCTGGTTGAACCAGTTTCCCCAGCGGCCGATCGCCTGCGCGAGCGCGATCCCAGGCGCCGCCGCGCCCGCCACAGGGCCAAGCTTGACCCCGGCGCGCCTGCAGGCGATCCAGGCGCCGACCGCGCCGAGCGCGATGGCGCCAGGGATGCCGATCCCGCCATCCCAGATCTTGAACACATTCCATGGATCCCTGCCCGCACCGAAGTACAGCTCATAGTCCGTGATCACGTGGTAAAGCCGGGCACCGACCAAGCCGAAAGGCACGGCCCAGGTGGCGACGTCGAGAATCAGCCCAGGGCGGCCACCGATCGCCCGGTAGCGGCGCTCTGCCACCCAGACCGCCACGATCACCCCAGCGATGATGCACAGCGCGTAGGCGCGGATGGGGACCGGTCCCAGATGCCACACGCCCTGAGAAGGGCTCGGGATGAATGCGATCGACATAGCCTCGGACGTTACCCGCTATCGTCGGCCGATGGCGCATCGTCAGCCGGAAGCGGTGTGCGGAGGCGGACGCCACGGGCAAGGTCGGCGGCGAGGCCAGCCACGGCGGCGACGCCAGCGTCCAGATCGGGCGCACCAAGAATGCACTGCACGAACGCGGAGCCGACGATGACCCCGTCAGCGAACTGGGCGACCCGCGCGGCCTGCACGCCGTCCCTGACCCCGAGCCCGACACCAACCGGCAGCGTCGTATGTTCCCGCACCCGTGCGACAAGTCCTGACGCAGCTTCGCTTACCACGTCACGCGCGCCGGTCACGCCCATAACCGACGCCGCGTACACGAACCCGCGGCACACCGAGACCACCTTCGCCAGCCGCTCGCCGGTCGAGCTGGGCGCGACGACGAACACCGGATCGAGCCCGTAGCGGTCCGCGGCACCCAGCCATGGCCCGGCCTCCTCCGGGTTCAGATCGGGGGTGATCATGCCGGATCCCCCTGCCAATGCGAGGTCCCTGGCGAAGGCGTCCACGCCGTATGCCTGTACCGGATTCCAGTACGTCATGACGAGCGCGGGCACGCCAGCGGAAACAAGCGACTCCACCGTGCGCAGCACGTCGGCGGGGTGCACACCGCCGATCAGGGCCCGCTGCACCGCCTCCTGGATGACCGGCCCGTCGATCAGCGGATCGGTGTAGGGCAGCCCGACCTCGATCATGTCGACGCCCGCTTCGGCCATGGCGACCGCGACCGCGATCGCCCCGTCGACGGAAGGGAATCCTGCAGGCAGGTAGCCGATCAGCGCGCCCCGGCCGTCGGCCGCGGCCTTCTCGAAGACACCGCTGACCGCGCTCACGGCCGCGCTTCCAAGATACCTGGCGAGCCGTCGGCTGTGTCGCCGGTCAGGTGCAGCCAGCGCGCCGCGGTGTCGACGTCCTTGTCGCCGCGCCCTGACACGTTGACGAGCAGGATCGCGCCCGGCCCAAGCTCACGGCCGATGTCAAGCGCCCCGGCCAGGGCGTGCGCGGACTCCAGCGCCGGGATGATCCCCTCCTGGCGGCAGAGCAGCAAGAAGGCGTCCATGGCCTGCTGGTCGGTGACGGCGCTATAGGTGGCACGGCCCGTGTCGTGCAGCCACGCGTGTTCAGGGCCCACTCCCGGATAGTCGAGGCCCGCCGAGATCGAATGCGTTTTCAGCGTCTGGCCATCGGCGTCCTGCAGCAGGTAGGTCCGCATGCCATGCAGGATCCCCGCGGATCCGCCGACCAGGGTCGCCGCGTGCCGACCGGTCGCCAAGCCGTCTCCGCCTGCCTCGACGCCGAACAGGCGCACCCCATCGTCGGGGATGAACTCGTGGAAGACGCCGATCGCGTTCGATCCACCACCCACACAAGCGATCACCGCATCTGGGAGGCGCCCGGTGAGCTCGAGTACCTGGCTGCGGGCCTCAACGCCGATGATCCGCTGGAAGTCGCGCACCATGACGGGGAAGGGATGCGGCCCCCCCACAGAACCGATGCAGTAGTGCGTGTGCCCGACCGTCGTGACCCAGTCGCGGAATGCCTCGTTCATGGCATCCTTGAGCGTCCTGGTGCCGATCCGCACGGGGACGACCTCGGCCCCGAGCATGCGCATCCGGACCACGTTAAGCGCCTGCCGCCTGGTGTCCTCCTCGCCCATGTAGACCACGCAATCAAGGCCGAGAAAGGCGCACGCGGTCGCGGTCGCGACGCCGTGCTGTCCCGCGCCGGTTTCGGCGATCACGCGGCTCTTACCCATCCTGCGGGCAAGAAGGGCCTGCCCCAGCACGTTGTTGATCTTGTGTGAGCCAGTGTGCGCCAGATCCTCACGCTTGAGCAGGACCCGGCAGCCGCCCGCGTGAGCGGCGAAACGCGGGGCCTCGGTGAGCGCGGTCGGCCTGCCCGCGTAGGTGCGCAGGAGATGATCGAGCTCGGCCTGGAATTGCGGGTCCGCCCTCGCCTCACGGTAGGCCGCGGCAAGCTCGTCGAGCGCAGGTATGAGTGCCTCGGGTGCGAACCGCCCGCCGTACGGCCCGAAGTGGCCGGTCGCGTCCGGTACGGCGACGTCCAGCCCGGTTGACGTCAACTGATCCGCAGCGGCTGCCGCGGCGCGCGCCTTGCCTGGAACTGTCACCCGCGGTCACCGCGCAGCGCTGGGTGCGAACCCACCGTCACCAGATCAGCAACCGCGCTGCGCGGGTCCTTGCCGGTGACCAGGCTCTCCCCGACAAGCACCGCGTCCGCCCCCGCCGCGGCGTACGCGAGCAGGTCGTGCGGCCCGCGAACACCCGACTCCGCGATCTTCACGATCGAGTCGGGTATCAGCGGTGCGAGTTGCGCGAAGATCGTGCGATCGACCTCGAGCGTGGTCAGGTTCCTGGCGTTGACCCCGATGACCTTCGCGCCCGCATCGACGGCACGCCTGGTCTCCTCGGCGGTGTGCGCCTCGACGAGCGGCAGCAGGCCGATGGACTCTGCCCGCTCGACGAGCGAGATCAACGCGTTCTGGTCGAGCGCGGCGACGATCAGCAGTGCCATGTCGGCGCCGTGCGCGCGCGCCTCCCAGAGCTGGTAAGAGCTGAGGATGAAGTCCTTGCGCAACACAGGCACCTCGACCGCGCCGCGCACGGCGGCCAGGTCTGCGAGGCTGCCGCCAAACCTGCGCGGCTCGGTGAGCACGCTGATGACACGCGCACCGCCGACCGCGTAGTCACGGGCAAGCGCCGCAGGATCCGCGATCGCCGCGAGCTCGCCCTTGGCTGGGCTCGCCCGCTTGACCTCGGCTATCACCGCGACATCGTCGCCATTGAGAGCGGACAGCGCGTTCCGCGTCGATGGTGCGTCGCGGGCCATTTCCTTCAGGCGATCCAGACTGGTTCGCCGCTGCCGCTCGGCGAGATCCGCGCGCACGCTGGCCAGAATCTCGTCCAGAACGCTCACGCCGATACGGGTCCCCTCCGGTTGGTTGCCATGCGTCCCCGATGCTATCCGGACAGCCGGCCCGCCGATACTCCGCCCCCGACGCAGCAGTCATACCGGCCAGAACTCGGCACAGCAGGGCCCAGCCGCAGCCCAGCCGCGCCCAGCCG
>DATIYI010000152.1:0-37364 GCA_035517695.1 Streptosporangiaceae bacterium | reverse complement strand
CAATGACGGGTACGTCGACCCGCGGGCGTGGGACGGCTCAACGTGCTCGACCTGCAGGTGCAGATCCGCCGCACGCCCAAGCCGGTGATCGCGATGGTGGCGGGCTATGCCATCGGCGGCGGCCACGTCCTTCATGTGTGCTGCGATCTCACCATCGCGGCGGACAATGCCGTGTTCGGGCAGACCGGTCCGAAAGTCGGCTCGTTCGACGGGGGTTACGGCTCCTGGCTGCTGGCCGCCACCGTCGGGCTGAAGAAGGCGCGCGAGATCTGGTACCTGTGCCGGCCGTACAGCGCGGCCGAGGCTCGTGACATGGGCCTGGTCAATGCGGTGGTGCCGCTCGAGCGGCTGGAAGGAGAGACATTGGCCTGGGCCGCGGAGCTGCTGCAGAAGTCGCCGCTCGCGCTGCGCATGCTCAAGGGCGCGCTGAATGCGGTGACCGACGGCGCCGCGGGCATGCAGCAGTTCGCGGGCGACGCGACACTGCTTTACTACATGAGCGAGGAGGCGCAGGAAGGCAGGGACGCCTTCAAGCAGAAGCGGACGCCCGACTTCGCCAGGTTCCCCCGCCGGCCTTGAGCCACCGACCGTGCCGCGGTGCTGCGGTGCCGTCCGCGGCCGGCGCGGCAGCGGATCTGATCGGGAGCATGCGCGCCTTCGCGATCCCGATGCGCACCCCCTTCAGGGGCATCACCGTGCGCGAGGGCGCCCTGATCCACGGTCCCGGCGGCTGGGGCGAGTTCTCCCCGTTCGCCGAGTACGGCCCGAGGGAGAGCGCCCGCTGGCTCGCCTGCGCGATCGAGGCGGCTACGGTCGGCTGGCCGCCGCCGGTGCGGGATCAGATACCGGTGAACGCGATCATTCCCGCGGTCGTTCCTGACCGCGCCTACGCCATGGCGGCGGCCGCGGGCTGCGCCACCGCGAAGGTGAAGGTGGCCGAGCGCGGACAGACGCCGGGCGACGACGTCGCAAGGGTAGCGGCGGTCCGCCAGGCGCTGGGCCCAGCCGGGAAGATCCGGGTGGATGCCAACGGCGCGTGGGAGGTGGATCAGGCCGAGCGCATGCTCCGCAGGCTCGGCAGGTACGGCCTGGAATACGCGGAGCAGCCATGCGGCACCCTGGCCGAGCTCGCGGACCTGCGCCGGCGCGTCGATGTGCCGCTCGCCGCGGACGAGTCGATCCGGCGCGCCGCGGATCCGCTGCGGGTGCGCGCCGCGGCGGCGGCGGACATCGTGATCATCAAGGTGCAGCCGCTCGGCGGAGTGCGGTCCGCGCTGCGCGTCGCCGCGGCGTGCGGGCTGCCCGCCGTGGTGTCAAGCGCGGTGGAGACGTCGGCAGGGCTCGCCGCCGGCCTGGCTCTCGCCGCAGCGCTGCCGCAGTTGCCATACGCGTGCGGGCTGGGCACGCTGAGCCTGCTCACCGGGGACGTGACGGCGCAGCCGCTGGCCCCGGTGGGCGGGCTGCTGCAGGTCATGCGGCCGGAAATTGAGCCGGAACGGCTGACGCGGTGGGAGATCGATCCTGCCCGGTGGCGCGAGCGCGCGGCCACCGCAGCGGGTTATCTGCGCGACGCCGGCGAGGGCGAATCGTGAATCCATCGACGGCGTTCGGGCGCACCATTGTCGATGAGCTGATCAGGTGCGGGCTTCGCGAGGCCGTGGTCACGCCAGGATCGCGCAGCGCGCCGCTCGCGATGGCAATCTTCGACCGCAGCGGGCAGCCGGGTGACGGTGGCCGGCCGCGCCTGCGGTTGCATGTCAGGATCGACGAACGCTCCGCCGGCTACCTCGGGCTCGGCCTCGCCAAGGCGTCGGGCGTGCCGCCGGTGATCGTGTGCACGTCGGGCACGGCGGCAGCGAACTTCCACCCGGCCGTGGTCGAGGCCGACGAGGCGTTTGTGCCGCTGATCGTGCTCACTGCCGACCGGCCACCCGAGCTACGCGGCAACGGCGCGAATCAGGCGATCGACCAGGTCAAGCTCTACGGTGCCGCGGTCAGATGGTTCTGCGAGGCCGGCACACCCGACACCAGGCCGGGGATGGCGGCCTACTGGCGCTCGCTCGCCTGCGACGCGTGGGCGCACGCGACTGGCGCGGTCGGGGGGCTGCCTGGCCCCGTGCACGTCAACGTCCCGCTCGCGGAGCCACTGGTGCCTGATGACGATCCGGGCTGGCCCGAGCCGCTCGACGGCCGCAAGAATGGTGCCGCCTGGACCCGGTTCGCGAGCCGGAGCGTGCCGCCGGCAAGCGGATCCGGCGCGCACCCGCTGGGCGGCCCAGGCGCGTACCCCGCCCCGCAGGCCGACCTGCCCGACGTCGCTCGCGGCGTGCTGATCTGCGGCGATGGCACACCGGATCCAGACGGGCTCGTCGCGGCCGCGCAGCGAGCCGGCTGGCCGGTGCTCGCCGAGCCATCGAGCGGCGCCCGCAACGGCCCCGGTGCTCTCGCCGCCTATCCGTACCTGCTTGCCACCCCCGAGTTCGTCGCGGTACACCAGCCCGACGTCGTCGTCACGGCCGGACGGCCCGGGCTGTCCCGCGAGGTGACGGCGTTCGTCCGGGAGGCCGCCGTGCACATCGTTATCGCGCAGGGCCCGGGCCGCTGGGCCGATGGGGCACGGACCGCGTCGCTGGTCCTTCAGGCAGGCGACCCGGCAGCCGGCCTTCCGGGCGGCATGGCCGCCGGCCCGGCGGGGGGCACAACCAGCGCTGCGGACGGCACCGCAGCCGGCCGTGCGGGCGGCGCGGACGGCCCTGCGGGCGGCGTGGATGGGCCTGCTGGCGGCGCGGGCGGGCCTGGGGCGGGCGTGGATGGGCCTGCGGGCGGCGCGGACGGCCCTGCGGGCGGCGCGGACGGCCCTGCGGCCGTGGCACGGGCCTTGCGGTGCGGCGGCAGGCCGCGCGACGCTGCGTGGCTGGCATCCTGGCTGCGGGCCGACGCCGCCGCCCGCGACGCCGCCGACGCGGTGCTTGACGAGATGCTCGAGGGCGACGCGGGCCGGTCGCGCGGCGGCCTGTCCGAGCCGAGGCTCGCCCGCGACCTGGCCGCCGCACTGCCTGACGGCGCGCTCCTGTGGGCCGCGTCGAGCATGCCCATCCGTGACCTGGATCAGCACATGACACCTCGCGCGGGTCTGCGGGTGCTCGCCAGCCGAGGCGCGAGCGGTATCGACGGGCTGGTCTCGGCGGCGATGGGCGCCGCACTCGCCCACCAGCGCGCCGGCGGCGGGCCCGCGGTCGCACTCCTAGGCGACCTGTCCTTCGTCCATGATCACAGCGGCCTGGTGCTCGGCCCGGATGAGCCGCGGCCCGATTTGGCCATCGTCGTCGTGAACAATGACGGCGGAGGCATTTTCTCGCTGCTCGAGCAGGCCACATTCCACGAGCCGTTCGAGCGCGTCTTCGGTACTCCGCACCGCACGGACCTGGCCGCAGCCGCGGCGGCCGTTCGGGTGCCTTACCAGCGGCTGGAGCGGCCGGGCGACCTGCCCGACATGCTGGCCGCCTGCGCGTCGGCAGGCGGCATCCGCTTGATCGAGGTGAGGACCGACCGGGCCAGCGGGGCCGTGCTTCGTGACCGGCTACGCTCCGTAACCACGCTGGCGGTAGCTTCCGCGTCGCCACGTCCCCGCGCGGCGCGCCAGGCGACCCGCCACGCCGGCCCCGCTGTCCCCCCGGCCGCAGGGGCGAGACGGCCGGCGGGCTGAGCCTGCACCCCGCGGACACCTGACGAACTGGCTGCGATACACCTGATCAAGTAAGTGGGATTTGCCCATATATCGTTCTTTGTCAAATTCAAGTGGCGCATGTAGCGGTCCGGTAATTGGCAGATTACCGTCGGATCACGATTCGCCGACGCACCGGAGCGCCTGTTCACAGGTTGCCTGCCCCGCTCCTACCATGACTCGACGGTTCGCCCAGGCAGCGGGCGGTCGCGCCGTGGGGCAGTTCGCCTGCGGCGTATGACTCGCGGACGAACTTCGCGGACTAAAGGAAGGAGGAGAGTGTCGATGAGGACATTCACGCGCGGTTATGCCGCCATCGCTTGCCTAGCGACCCTTGCGCTTGTCATCACTGCCTGCGGGGGCAGCAGTACGTCGACATCGTCCGGCACGTCGTCCTCGGCGCCAGCCGGCAATCAGGGGCTCAACCCGGGTGCCGGCACGCCGCAAAAGGGCGGCACGCTGAACCTGCTCGGTAGCAGTGACGTGGACCAAATGGACTACAACGTCCCCTACTACACGGTCGGCTACCAGGCCCAGCGCATGTACGCACGTAACCTTTACACCTACCCCGCGATCCCCGGCCAGACGACCACGACCGTACCGGACCTGGCGACGGCGGCGCCGGTGCTCAGCAACGGCAATACCACCTACTCGGTGACGATCAGGACCGGCGCGATGTGGGACACCTCGCCGCCGCGCCAGGTCACCGCGGCCGACGCCGTGCTCGGCCTCAAGCGCGCCTGCAACCCGGAGCACCCGTTCGGCGGGCTGCCCGACTTCGAGAGCATTATCGTCGGCTACGGCTCCTTCTGCGCCGGCTTCGCCACAGTCACCCCGACGGCGGCCGCTATCAAGTCGTACGTCGACAGCCACCAGATCTCCGGCGTGACCGCTTCCGGCCAGACCATCACCTACAAGCTGGTCCGGCCGGTGCCCGCCTTCGCCGACATGCTGGTGCTGCCCCCGTTCAACCCGGCCCCGGTCGAGAGCCTCAGCTACGTGCCAACGACCGCCGCTTCGGCGCAGCACATCATCTCCGACGGCCCGTACGCGATTCAGAGCTACACGCCGACCCGCAGCATCGTGTTCGTACGCAACCCTGCGTGGCAGCAGAGCAGTGATCCGATCCGCAAGGCGTACGTCGACAAGATCGTGGTCAACGAGACCGGCCAACCGGAGACCATCCAGCAGCAACTGCAGACCAACACCGCGGCG
Organism: Streptosporangiaceae bacterium; assembly: GCA_035517695.1. Classification (GTDB taxonomy): domain Bacteria; phylum Actinomycetota; class Actinomycetes; order Streptosporangiales; family Streptosporangiaceae; genus DATFVJ01. Next base: position 32,425 of record DATIYI010000152.1, on the reverse strand, counting down.
GCGAGCATGGGATGGGATGCCGCCCCACCGGTCGCGGCGATCCCAGGGCTGATCAGCCAGATGAACGCGGGCGGCCACAACTTCACCCTCGGCCCGACCTACTCGTCGAACCCGTACATCGTCTTCAACACGGTGTCGCCCAACAACGGCGGCGCGCTCGCGAAGGTGGCGGTCCGCCAGGCGCTCAGCTACGGGATCGACCGTGCGCACCTGATCCAGGACGACAACGGCCCCGAGGTCAGCCCGCCGCTCACGCACATCCTGCCGAACGGCCTTAACGGGGGCCAGCAGTTGCCGGCGGACTTCGACCTGTACCCCTATAACGTCGCCAAGGCCAAGTCCATGCTGGCGGCGGCCGGGTACCCGAACGGGCTCACGCTCAAGATGCTGTACCGGCCCACGGAAACGCTGTCGGCCAAGATGTTCCAGACGCTGCAGGCCGACCTGGCCGCCATCGGCGTCAAGCTCACCGGGGTCGAGGCGACGCAGGCGGACTTCTACGTGAAGTACCTCGAGGTTCCGTCGGTGGCCAAGCGCGGTGTGTGGGACATCTCGCTGGCAGGCTGGGGCCCCGACTGGTACCAGAACGCCGCGGCGTCGTTCTTCAACCCGTTGTACTCCGGCCCGCCCTCCTTCCCGCCGTCCGGCAGCAACTTCGGTTTGTACAACAACGCCGCGACCAACAGCATCATCAACCAGGCGAACCTGGCGACGACCGCGTCCGCGGCCAATTCCCTCTGGCTCCAGGCAGACAAGCAGGTCATGTCGCAGGCACCCATCTTCCCGATCACCCAGGGGCAGTGGGCGCTCTACCATGCCAGCTACGTGCACAATGCCGTCTACATGCCGTCACTGCAGTCGTACGACCCGACCAATGTCTGGCTGAGCAGCCCGGGCTGAGCCAACCCGGAAGAGTCGGCTGCCAGTCGGCCGGACTGATCCCGCCGGCCGCTCCGCGATAGTTCCGCGGAGCGGCCGGCGAGATTACAGTCGTTTTGGCGTCTGGGCTGCGGATATAACGTTGGCTTGACCCAGCGCCGTTGCAGAGGGTAGGTAACGTGGCACTACTTGAGGTCAGTGACCTGCAGGTGTCGTTCCCGACCCGGGACGGCGTCGTGCAGGCGGTCCGCGGCCTGACGTTCAGCGTCGATTCCGGGCAGACCCTCGGAATCGTGGGGGAATCGGGTTCTGGTAAGAGCGTGTCCACCCAGACGATCATGGGGCTTACCCGTGGCGCCAGGGTCACGGGCCAAGCCCTGTTCGAAGGTCAGGATCTGCTCACCATGAACCGTGACCAGCTGCGCAAGGTCCGGGGCGCGAAGATCGGCATGATCTTCCAGGACCCGCTGTCGAGCCTGCATCCCTATTACCGCGTCGGCTGGCAGATCGTGGAGATGATCCGCGAGCATGACCACGAGATGTCGAAGGCGCAGGCGCGTGCGCGGGCGATCGAACTGCTCCGGCTGGTCGGCATCCCGCAGGCGGACCGCAGGGTCGATGACTTCCCGCACCAGTTCTCCGGCGGCATGCGCCAGCGCGCGATGATTGCGATGGCCATGGCGCTCAACCCCGCGCTGCTCATCGCCGACGAGCCCACGACGGCGCTTGACGTGACGGTGCAGGCCCAGGTGCTTCAGGTCATCGAGCGACTGCAGCACGAGTTCGGTATGGCGGTCATTCTCATCACGCACGACCTCGGGGTGGTGGCCGACGTCGCGGACAACGTCGTCGTGATGTACGCGGGGGCGGCGATGGAGAAGGCGGACAGGCGGACGATCTTCTTCGCCAACCACCATCCCTACACGGAGGGCCTGCTCCAGTCGCTGCCCGCCTATGGCGGCGGCGCGCGGGAGCGGCTGCGGCCCATTCCTGGGCAGCCGCCCAGCCTGATCACGCTGCCGCCCGGCTGCCCGTTCCACCCGCGTTGTCCCTATGTGATGGATCGCTGCCGCACCGACCTGCCTGCGCTCGGCGAGGTCGGTGCCGACCAGACCCACCTGTCCGCGTGTTTCCTCCCGCACGACACAAGCACACGCGACCAGCTTCGACGCAAGGTTATCGGCGAGCCCCTGCCGACACCGGCCGAGGCCTGAGGAGCACTGCGATGGCCACGGACGTGCCCGCCCCACCAGCGCAGCCCGCCGCGGACGCGGACGTCCTGTTGCGCCTCGAGAACCTCGTCAAGCATTTTCCCGTGCAGGCCAGGAGCCTGATCCACCGGGAGAAGACAGTCGTGCACGCGGTCGACGGCGTGAGCCTCGACGTACGCCGCGGCCAGACTCTCGGGCTTGTCGGCGAGACCGGCTGCGGCAAGTCAACGCTTGCCCGCTGCGTCATGCGGTTGTACGACATTACCGGCGGCCGGATCATCTTCGACGGGCAGGACATCAGCAAGCTCTCGGCCAGGCGGATCCGCCCGTTCCGGCGGCAGATACAGATGATCTTCCAGGACCCGTACGGATCCCTCAACCCGCGGCGCAGGGTCGGGGCGATCATCGGTGACCCGTATGCCATCCATGGCATTGCCAGTGGCAAGGACCGCAAACGCCGGGTTCAGGAGGTCATGGAGCTCGTCGGTCTCAACCCCGAGCATTACAACCGGTTTCCCGCCGAGTTCTCCGGCGGTCAGCGACAGCGCATCGGCGTGGCCAGGGCACTGGCGTTCCGGCCCAAGCTCATCGTCTGTGACGAGCCGGTGTCCGCGCTGGACGTGTCCATCCAGGCCCAGATCATCAACCTGCTCGCGGATCTGCAGGAAGAGTTCGGGCTGACCTACATCTTCATCGCCCACGACCTGTCCGTCGTCAGGCACGTGAGCAACTCGGTCGCGGTCATGTACCTCGGCAAGATCACCGAGCACGCTCCGGTCGAGGAACTGTGGAACCACCCGCGCCATCCCTACACGGGAGCGCTGCTGTCCGCGGTGCCCGTCCCCGACCCCGAGCACGCGGAACGGCGTGAGCGGATTCTCCTGGTCGGTGACGTGCCGTCGCCGGTCAACCCGCCGTCCGGCTGCAGGTTCCACCCACGTTGCCCGAAGGCAGCCCGGGTCTGCGTCGATAGCGACCCAGCGCTGCAGCCGCGTCTCGGCGACGAGGCGGATCATGTCACGGCATGCCACCTGCCCACCGAGGACGGTGAGGACCTTGCCCAGGCACGCCCGAGCATTGGGGCGGGCGAGCGCGTCATTGAGACGGGAGTCACTGGCGGTGCCTGAGCCGACAGCGCAAACGCCTGGGCACTAGTCAAGGGAGCGAACCATGACCATCGGTTCCGGCGACGTGATCGCGGTCGGCGGCGAGCCGACGCCGGCTGTCCCTATCCCCGAAGGGGAAGCCGCGAAGAAGATCGAAGGGCGTAGTCCGGGGCGCCTGGCCATGGAGCGGCTTCGGCGGGACCGCGCGTCGATGATCGCCCTTGGCATCATCATGCTCGTAGTGATCATCGCGATCTTCGCGCCCGTGATTGCCTCGATCACCGGCCACGGGGTCTACCAGCAATTCCGGACGACCGGACTGACCCCGGATGGCCAGCCGGTCGGCCCAGGTGGTTCCTTCCTCCTCGGCACCGACGACCAGGGCCGCGATATCCTCGTCCGGATCGCCTACGGTGCCCGGATCTCGCTCATCGTCGGTGTGGTGGCCACGGCCCTTTCCGTCATCGTCGCCGCCATTGTGGGCTTGGCCGCCGGCTACTTCGGCAAGGCTGTTGATACGATCCTGGCCCGGCTCATCGACGTGCTGCTCGCCATCCCGTTCCTGCTGCTCGCCCTGGCGCTGGTTTCTATCACCGGGCCAGGCCTCGGCGTCGTCATCATCGTCATCGGGTTCTTCAGCTGGGCGTCCGTCGCCAGAATCGTCCGGGGCCAGGTGCTGTCGATCCGCGAGAAGGAGTACATCGAGGCGGCGCGGGCGCTCGGCGCGGGTCCGTGGCGGATCATGGTCATCGATATCCTGCCGAACATCCTCGCTCCGATCATCGTCTACGCGACCCTGCTCATCCCGCTCACGATCGTGACCGAGGCGTCGCTGTCGTTCCTCGGCGTCGGGATCCCGCCGCCGACGGCCGACTGGGGGCAGATGATCAGCGAGTCGTCCGCCTATTACAGCAACGGCGCCTGGTGGTTCCTGCTGTTTCCCAGCCTCGCCCTGCTGATCACCACACTCGCGTTCAACATCTTCGGAGACGGCGTCCGCGACGCGTTCGATCCGCGCGGCGACCAGCTTTTCGTCTAGGAGCTACAAGTGGCCCGCTTCCTCCTCCGCCGGATCATCCTCGGCCTATTCGTGCTGTGGCTGGTGACGATCGTCGTCTTCCTCATCTTCTACGTCGGACCTGGACGGGCCCAGGTCGCGCGCACGCTGGCCGGCCGCGAGGCCACGCCTCAGACGGTCGCCCTCGTCTCGCACCGGCTACTGCTCGACCGGCCGCTCATCGTTCAGTACGGCCACTTTATGTGGCTGCTCCTGCACGGCAATCTGGGCTACGACTACTACCATGATCAATCGGTCAATTCGATCCTTAAGGCGGCGTTTCCGATCACCCTCTCGCTGGTCGCCGGGGCGGCGATCCTGTGGGTGATCATCGGCGTTCTTACCGGGATCCTGTCCGCGGTGCGCAGCAGGTCGCTCATGGACCGCAGCTTCACGGCGCTTGCTCTGCTGTTCTACTCCATGCCCACGTTCGTGCTCGGGTTCCTGCTGCTGCTTGTCTTCTACTACGAGTTCACGATCCACGGCCTCAACCTGTTCCCCGGGTCCGGCTACACCCCGTTCACGACCAACCCGTTCGAATGGTTCCGCGGCCTCGTGCTGCCCTGGATCACGCTCGCACTCGTTTCCGCGGCCGTCTATACCCGGCTGACGCGTGGCGCCATGCTCGACGTGATGGGGGAGGACTATATCCGTACCGCACGGGCGAAAGGCCTGTCGGAGCGGCGGGTGATCTTCCGGCACGCGCTGCGCGCCGCGCTTACGCCCGTCGTCACGCAGTTCGGCATCGACGTGGGTGTGCTGCTCGGCGGTGCGATCATCACCGAGCAGGTGTTCGGCCTGCCCGGCCTCGGCTACACCGCGGTCCAGGCCATCGTGGAATCCGACCTGCCCGTGATCATTGGCGTGGTCCTCGTGGCCGCTACCGCGGTCGTGGTCGCGAACATCGTCGTCGACGCGTTGTACGCCGTCCTCGACCCCAGGGTCCGCCTGCACTGAGTAGGCAAGAACACGCCGAGTAAGCAATGAACACACTGAGTCAGTGCGGGAACTGCGCTGAGGCCTGCCTGACGCCTCGGGGCACGCCCCGTCGGCGTCAGCCTTCGATCGCGTACTGCATGGGCCGGAATTTGGGCTGCGCCTCGGCGAGTTCGGCTGCCGGGTCGGAGCCAGCGACGATGCCGCAGCCGGCGAAAAGCCGGGCCCGCGGCCCGTCGAGTTCGGCGCAGCGCAGAGCAATTCCCCAGTCGCCGTTGCCGCGGCCGTCGACCCAGCCGACGGGCCCCGCGTAGCGGCCGCGGTCCATGCCTTCGAGCTCACGGATGAGCTCCATCGCGGCGTCGGCAGGGGTGCCGCAAACGGCCGCGGTGGGATGCAGCGCGGCGGCCACGCTGAGCGCGCTACGGTCGCCGGCCAGCCTGCCGGTGACCGTCGTGGCCAGGTGCTGGACATTGGCGAGCGCGAGCAGCGACGGCCGTGTCGGCACGTCGAGCCTGGCGCACAGCGGCGCAAGGGCATCGCGGACCGAAGCCACCGCGAACTCGTGCTCCTCGACGTCTTTGGCTGAGGCAAGCATCGCGGCACCGATGGCGGCGTCATCCGCAGGGGTCGAACCGCGCGGCGTCGTACCCGCGAGCACCAGCGAGCTGATCTGCTCCCCGTCGCGCCTGATGAGCAACTCGGGGGTGGCACCGACGAGCCCGGCGCAGGCAAACGTGTAACAGCTCGGGTAACGCGAGGCCAGCCTGCGCAAGAGCACCCGCGCGTCGATCGGCTGGGCGGCCGTGGCCACCTGGTCACGAGCGAGCACCACCTTGCCGAGATCGCCTGCCCGGATCCGTGCCACCGCGATTGCGACGGCGCGTTCCCACTGCGGCGCGGTGAGCGATCCGTCCTGCCAGCGCACCTCCGTCGGGGCAATCTCCGGGTTGACCGGGCTGAGCGGCCTGCCACTGAGCGGCCTGCCACTGAGCGGCCGATCAGTGAGCGGCCGGCCACTGGACGGCCTGCGGACGAGGGGCTCGCGCCCGTCACCGATGGCGGTAAACCATGCCCGGCCGCCGCGCCGCCCGAGCAGGCGCCGGGGCACGACGAGCACCGAGCCTTCCGAGGCTGGGTCGAAGGTGAAGCTGCCGAAGGCGACAGGCCCCGAGCCGGGCAGGTCGATCGGATCGGCGATGTCGGCGGTGTCGAGGAGGGCACGCATCCACTTCTCGCCCGCCGCGAACCTGTCCGGGCCCGCCGGCAAGGTGATCCTCGCTACCTCGCCCCACCCCACCAGCCCATCACCGCGATGAACCCAGGCAGTGGCCAGATCCGGCCTGGGGAGCCTGGCGAGCAGATCGCCTGGGTCGGGGATCTCGACAGTGCGGGCCATGAGCCTGCCCAGGGTCTGGGCATCACAGCGCTCGGCTCCCACGGCACCCAACTGTACGACGGGGCGGCAGCAGCCGCGCCTTCCGGGCCGGCCGTTTACACCAGTTCCGGCTGATTCAGTGTCGATAGGTAACCGTCCATTTCAGCGCCTCCCGGCCGCAGGAACCGGACCGGCAGCTTCGTCCCCGGCGAGCTCGCCATCAGGCCCCGCCGCTAGCCCTGCCGGGATATGTAGGCGGCCTGGCTGTCGGGGGCGCTGGTCAGCGTGCCCTCCAGGTAGGCGAGGCCGCCTTTGGTCACTGGCCGCGTGGCCGACGAGATCCCTGGCGTCCGGGCGAGCGCGGTCGTGAGCTGCGAACTCGCGGGTCCCGCCGTACTCACATCATCTCTAGGCCGGAACGCCTTCGCAGCTCAGCGAAGCTGCCGTAACACTAGGTTACTAGGCATGAGCGGAACCTGGGTATAACGGTGGGGACAAGTGGCCCGGTTTGCTGTCAGCTGGGGGAGCTGATCTGGAAATCATGGTCAGGACTGGCAAGGCACCAATCTGGCGCCGCCTTGCGGCGGGCTCCGTGATCGTGGCCGCGGCACTTCTGATGACCCCGGCGCCGCCGGGGATCGCTAGCCCGAGCGACCCACCAGAGGCGGTTACCGGCATGCCGGCGGCGCCGGCGGTGGCTAACGGGCCGCAGGGGAACCTGGTTTCGGTGTCCTGCCCGGCACGTGGCTTCTGCCTGGCGGTGGATAACGTCGGCAACGCGCTCACCTATCGCGGCCGGGGCTGGAGCGCTCCGCGCCTGGTCGATCCCGGCGCCGCACTGGTGTCGGTCTCCTGCCCGGATAAGGGCTACTGCGTGGCCGTAGATCTGGCCGGCCACGCGCTCACCTATCGCGGCGGCAAGTGGTCCGCCCCGACCCGGATCGACACTGGCCGCCTGACCGGGGTCTCCTGCCCCGGGCGCCTTTTCTGCGCGGCGATCGACAACACGGGCCACGCGGTGACCTTGAGTGGAGGCAGATGGTCAGCGCCGGTAAGGGCCGATCCAGGCCACGGCCTGACCGGCGTCTCCTGCGCCAGCCGGCGGTTCTGCGTGGCCGTGGACGGCGCGGGCCGAGAACTGACCTATGGCGGCCGGGCGTGGACGGCCCCGGCACGGATCGACCGCCGGGCCGGGCTGTCGTCGGTGTCCTGCACGGGCCGGGATTTCTGCGCCGCGGTGGATGTGCCCGGGCGGGCGCTGACTTATCGCGGCGGGCGGTGGTCCGCGCCGCGACCGGTGGACGAATTCGGGGGCCTGGCCTCGGTATCCTGCCCGTCGGCCGGTCTCTGCATCGCGGTGGACGTCTATGGCAACGCGGTCCGCTATGACGGCGCAGCCTGGTCTGGGCCGGTGAAGATCGATTCCTACTATGTGCTGACTGCGGTGTCCTGTCCGGCGGCCGGGTTCTGCGCGGCGGTGGACTTCCGGGGCAAGGCGCTCACGTTCAACGGGCGGACCTGGTCGCGGGCGGTGCAGATCGATAACGCCGACTATCTAGGCGCCGTGTCCTGCCCGGGGCGGAGCTTCTGCGTGGCGGCCGGCACTTCCGGGTGGGCGTTCACCTTCGACGGCCGTGCGTGGTCGCGGCCGGCGCTGATCGATCGCAACGGCCACCTGGTGTCGGTGTCCTGCCCGCGCCATGACTTCTGCGTCGCCGCGGACGCCTCCGGCCATGTGCTCACCTATAACGGCCGGGCCTGGTCGGGCCCGGCTGTGGTCGCCGGTGCCGGCGGCCTGGTTTCGGTGTCGTGCCCAAGCAGGGACTTCTGCGCAGCGGTGAACGTCGCCGGGCAGGCGCTCAGCTACCATCGCGGGAAGGGCTGGTCCGCGCCGGTCCTGGTGGATCGCTCGGGGGCGTTCTACTCGGTGTCCTGCGCGAGCCCGGCCTTTTGCGCCGGGGTGGACAGCTCCGGACGGGTGCTGTACTACCGCGGCGGGGCCTGGTCCCGGCCGGTGCGGGTGGATCCGAGCGAGTTGCGTGCGGTGTCCTGCCCGCGTGGGTATTTCTGCGTGGCCGTGGACGTCTCCGGTCGCGCACTACGTTACCGCGCCGGCGCAGGATGGACCGCGCCGGTCAGCGTCGACCGCGGGAACGAGCTCGTCTCGCTGTCGTGCCCGGATCCGGGGTTCTGCGCGGCGGTGGACTACAGCGGTCACGCCGTCAGCTATCGCGGCGCGGCGAGCTGGACGCGGCCGGGCCCGATCGACATCCCCTACGACCTGACGTCGGTGTCCTGCCCGAGCCGGACATTCTGCGCGACGGTCGACAGCGTCGGCAACGCGGTTACCTACAACGGCCGGGCCTGGTCCGCCCCGCACCGGATCGATCCGGGGCCGGGCGCGGGCAGCGGGCGGGCGCCCGGCTAGCCCGAAGTTACGGCACGTAACTTCGGGCCTAGCTGCCACCACCTCCTGACCCGCCGCCGGTACCTGCGTCGACGCCCAGGTCCAGGAAGTTGCTCATGTCCAGCTCGAACCGTCCGTAAAGGTTCAGGTGCGACCAGAACAGGGCCGACGGGCCACGCCGATCGGCGGCGGTGAGCTTGGCCCGCCACGTTCCAGTTCTCCACCACGTTCACGCCCTCGTGGATTTCCTGACGGAGCTGTTCGCTGGCCAGGTACTAGCGGATGAAGATCGTACGGACCGCGCGTCCCAGTTCCTCGATGGCCTGGAGGTGGGGTGCTTGGGGCCGCCGCGGGCGAAGCGGCGCAGCATCTGGTGCGCCTCGGCGGTCTTCAATCTGAGCGCCGTGGCGTACTTGATCATCTGGTCGTAGTTGGGGGCGATGAGATCCCGGTCGATGGCCTCGTTCGACAGCACCCCCATCAAGCTGCGGCCACGCCTCGTCCTCCCCGACGCCGGCCGGTACAGCCGTGCGGACCCGATGTTCTTCAACCGAGGAGCAATTGGAAGTCCAGCAAGTGCGCGAACGCGAAACCCGCGATCGAAGCCCCGTGGGTATCGGTGTGCTGGCGATCAATCTCCGCGCTGGTCAGGTGGCGCAGCAGCCCCTCGATTATGGAGGCGACCTCGGAGGCGTTTGTGCTGGTGACCTGGGAGTCGATGCACCGACCGCCACTCGACGTGCCAGTGCACCATGATCCCCGGGCCTCCGTACCGCTGGTGCCACTCGGTCATGAAGTTCGCCGACCACGATCCGAACTTGCGGCGAGTCCGACGCGCACGAGGTCCCCGGGCCCCACAGCTCGATCTCGCGGACCTCCAGGGTCTTGTCGACCACCGTACGGATCGCTGAGCGCAGGTTGTCGCGGCTGATGAACAACCGGCGCGTACGCCGCAGCGCCATCTCGGTGTCGGCGTCCTGGGCCACCTGCGGCGGCCACCCCGTCGGCGACTCGCTTGATCCCCACGTTCGTGCCCAGCCCGTACAAGCACAGCAGAAGCCGGCGGCGGAGGGTGGCGGCAAGTCGTGGTCGGGGTTGCGCCTCGCCTCCTCGGGGTCCTTGTACCGGTCGAGGAGGGCGAGCGCGTCAATGACCGGCTGGAAGGCGGTGTTGCTGGACCGGAACGTTACCGCCGCAAGGCTTGGGCAGTCGGCGCCGGTAGTGGTGGGAGTAGGAGCCCGCGCAACTTGGTCCGGACCCGGGTGCTGAACGCCTTCTCGTTCGCGTTCGCCTCGAGGATGATGTTGGCCAGCGTCCGGGTGCCCGTCACCGGGTAGATCGCCCGCCGGACGATCTCCTGCGGTAGCGCCATCGCCTCGGCCGCGCCCAGCAGCCGCTCGACCTGCCCCGGCGTGGCGGCTCGATCTTGTCCTTGCGGCACCGGGCCGAGAGCGCCGCCCGCAGCCGGTCCCGCGACACCTCCGGCAGATCTCCCCGGCCAGCCACCCGGTCAGCTTGTCCTCATCGCCTACCGTGATCGTGGGGAACCCGTGGAAGTCCCGGATCTGCTTGCGGTGGTACTCGATCGTACTGCCCGACCAGGCGTACTGCGGGAACAGAGCGGGATCGACCTTCACCTGCCTGCCACGAAGTCCACTGCGGCCTTGGAAACGTCCTCCCGCCGCAGGAACCGGGCCTCCAACTCAAAGAATTTCAGCATCAAGGCAAAGCCCAGCCGGGTGGCGCCCGTCTCGTTGCCCACCACCTCGAACTCGCTCTCATCCAGCGTCCAGCACTCGATGCGGTCTTCCAGCTCCGACTCGCGCCGCATCTCCGAGCCCTTTCTCCCGATCTGCACTGAAGATCGGAAGAACGATGATCTGTAACCGTGTGCGTACTGATCGATATCACTCAGCCGTGATCGCTACGCTCTGAACTTGAAACGGTACGTGTAGCTACTTCGCGCGACGGCCAGCCGGAATTGCCGCTATGCGGTACGTAGCGGACCCACTACTCATCCCCAGATCCCCAAAACGAGATATATCTTATCTATTCCAACCGATACGATCTATTGCGTCTGGGTAAGCCGTCAAGCTATATCTTGAAAAATCGTGCTCGTGATGGCTCATCAGCTCTCATTCAGGTTCGTATGCGAGACTTCCTGTGCGCATGCCGACCAGGCAGCAAACGTTTGAGCACGTAGGAGCCGCGCGCGTGCATCGGAAGGGAGCGGAGTGCTGCACCTTCTGATCACCGCCATCCCGCTCGCGGTGGGAGTCGCGATCGCCCTGCTGGCGGCGTGGCGCCGGTGGGCACCTCCGATCGGGCTTGCCATCGCGGTCGGGGCCGGGCTCAGGCTCTGCATCGGAGTGATCGCCTGGCGGGATTCCTGGCAGCCACCGGACTTCATGTATCAGTTCACCGCCGCGATCCACTCGGTGCTGCACCATCAGGATCCGCTGCGCCTGCCTAACAGCGAATGGCACTTCCTGCAGGCGATGGCGTACGTCAACGCGGGGGCATACCGGCTGGGCCAGCTGACCGCCGTGCCGTGGCAGGCCATCGGCCGCGTCGTGCCGATCAGCGCCGATATTGTGCTGATCCTGCTCGTTGGTGCGCTTGCGGGCACCGGGGAGCGGCGCCGCTTCGCGGCCTTCCAGTACGCGCTGAACCCCCTCGCCATCATGATCTGCGCGATTCACGGTCAGGTGGAACCCGTCGCTGCTGCTTTCGGCGTAGGCGCGCTTCTCGTCGGCATGCGATCCCGGCCGCGGGCGCACGCAACGGGCTTGTTGCTGGGGTTCGCCATCGCCGTCAACAGCTGGCCGGCGCTGCTTATCCCAGGCATCATGCGGGTGCTGCCGGGCCGGCGCACGCGGTTGACCGCCCTCGCATGGGCCTGCGGGATTCCGCTGGCGTTCCTCGTCACCGGTCCGGTCATCATCGGTTATCCCCCGCGTTTCCTTCGCAGCGACGTGCACGCGCTGCTGACCCCCCGCGGCGTCATCGGCGACTGGGGCTGGACGGCCCTGGTCACCGGGGGCCACCAGGAGATCAGCCCGGCATGGGCCCGGCTGGGCATCGTCATCCTCTTCGCCGTCCTGGCCGTCACGTGGTATCTGTGGCGCCGTGCCCACCCGGTCGACCTGATCGCCGCGCTGAACCTGGCGTTCCTCGTCGGCTCTGACCGCGTCAGCGCGCAGTACCTGGTCTGGCCGGTGCCCTACCAGATCGCGCGCCCGAGCCGGTGGACGCAGCCTGCGCTCGTGCTCTGCGCCGCCTGGGCCGGCGCCGGTTACCTATGGCTCAGCCGCGCGCCAACCGAGCACGCCTGGGGGCTTATGCACCAGCCCTGGGCGCTCAGCTCGCTGGTGATCCTGCCGGTCCTCGTGCTTGCGATGCCATGGAAACGCCGCACCAGGCGAGACGCCATTCCGTGCCAGCAGGCCACGGCGCACCCCGGCGGTGGTCGCGTTCATGCGGCGGCTGGGGTGCGTGGCCGATCAGCACCACGACGGGATGACCTCTAGCCTCCGCAATGCTCGTGAACTGGGCAGATATGTGGACGATTTCTGGCGCCCTACAACCTCGGCATAACGATGGCCGACGCGCTGCTGCCCAAGCTAGGCCGCGAGCTGTCGGGGGACTCGGCATCACGTGGGTATCTCGCTCAGGTCAGCCACGATGCCACTGTGTGGTGGACCAGGCCGGCGGAGCCGGAGCTCACCCAGGCGAACCGGCCATTGTCGCGGCCAGTCCTCTTGCAGCAAGAGCTGAGCGGCACATAGCAATTCGATGCGCTGCGTGCCGCCCTCAGTAGGCTGAGCACCCGCATCAACGCTCTCGCTCCGCGGAGGTCGCGCTCGTCATTTCGGCGCAGGCAACGGCGAACCTGCTCACCATCGGCGCCGGCCTGCTCGGAGTGGTCCTCGTGTTGGTAGCGGCGCTGATAATTCGGAATTCGCTGTCCATACCGCTCACCACCCTCGTGGCCCACGCCAGCAGGTACCCACCGGCTGCCGGGGCCGCGGACCACGGCACGAACCACCGCACCAACCGCACAGGCGACGAGAACTAGACCGACGGACTAGAGAATGCTCAGCTGGGCCAGCCCGGTCGATGAGCCAATCTGACCGGCCGGCCGCCGGTCATCCCGCAGGCCGGCCGCAGCTCCCGCCGCCGGACCGGTTCGCGCTGGACCGGTTCCCGCAGGACCGGTTCCCGCCGGCCGCAGTCGCGCCGCGCGCAACCGCACTGCCCCTGCCGCAGGCGGGCCGATACCATGCCGGCGCGCGAGATCACGCACCTGTTCACTGATCCGCTGCTGGTACCACCTGGGCGCGTAGCTGCCGTTCCGGTAGAGATCGCGATATGCCGGGACGAGATCGGGGTGGTGCTCACCCAGCCATGCCCCAAACCACTCACGCGCGCCCGGGCGGAGGTGCAGCACGATCGGTGCCACCCGCGAAGCGCCTGTCTCGGCGATCTGCCGTACCGTCGCATCGAGCTGGGCAGGCGAGTCGGAAAGAAACGGTATCACCGGCCCCATCAGCACCCCGCAGCTCAGGCCGTTCCGGGTAAGCGTGGCGCACACGTCGAGCCGCCGCCGCGGGCTCGGCGTGCCCGGCTCGGCGAGGCGCCACAGGTCGTCGTCGACGCAGCCCACGGAGACGTTGAGCGCGACGTCGGTGACCTGGGCTGCCTCGCAAAGCCGATCCAGATCACGCAGGATTAAGGTGCCCTTGGTGAGTATCGAGAACGGGTTGGCCGCGTCCGTAAGCGCCGAGATGATTCCCGGCATGAGCCGGTACTTGCCCTCGGCTCGCTGATAAGGGTCCACGTTGGTGCCCATGGCGACGTGCTCGTCGGCCCACCGCGGCGCCGCGAGGGCTTTACGTGCCAGTTCTGCCGCATTGACCTTGACGATGATCTTTGAATCGAAGTCGAGCCCCGCGTCGAGATCGAGGTAGGTGTGCGTATTCCTGGCGAAGCAGTAGACACACGCATGGCTGCAGCCACGGTACGGGTTGATCGTCCAGTTGAAGGACATCCGCGACGATGCGGGGACCCTGTTGATGATGGAGCGGGCCTGGATCTCGTAGAACGTAATGCCGCGAAATCCTGGTGTGTCGAAGGTCCTGGTAACCGCGGCACGTTCGAAGAGCGGGATTGTAGATTGCGGAGCTGGCGGAGAGGTGGCGGGCTCACCCGAGCACCGCCCGGAAACGTCAAGCCCGGAACCGTCAAGACCGGAACCGCCGGGCCCGGAACCGCCGGGCCCGGAACCGCCGGGCCCGGAGCCTTCGACCTGTGCGCCGTCCGCCTCGGTGCCGTCCGCTCCTGTGTCTTTAAGCTTGAGGTTGTCCCAGCGCAAGGCGCCTCCATTGCTGTGCCGTCTGCTGTGCCGTCTGCTGTGCCGTCTGCTGTGCCGTCGATCCGCACCGCACCTGTGGCCCTTCGGAAACGGAACCGCCAGACCGCGGAGCAGGACACCAGAATAGAATATGTATTCGATAAGTCAAAGGACCACCCTCTCGCGCATCTCACGCGCGGTGCCGCGGCCAGGTGACCGTCGACGTGGCGCCATCGAAGGCAGTGCGCGCGTGCCTTGTACTCGGGCATTGCCAACCAATCAGGGGGTGCGGCGTTCGCCGTCGTCACTGCGTATGCTGCTCAGCGCCTTCGTCCACAAGAGGTGAGGTCATGACTCCTCCAACGCAAGTGGCAACTTTTGCTTTGAGGTGACGCTGGGCTACCGGCGTTGCGAGCGGCCCCGGCGTGTTGCAGCGGACGTGTGACATGTCAGGGAGTACGTTGGTGACATGGCTCGCGGTGGCCGGGTGGGTGGCGTGGAGTACGCCGAGCGCGTCAACGCGGCCGCTGAGCTGGTGGCGGCGGGGGTTTCGGTGGCGGGGGCGGCTCGCGTGCTGGCCGGGCGGTTCGGCTGCTCGGAGCGTCAGGCCCGCCGCTACGTGGAGGTCGCGGCCCGGTCGGGAACCGTCGTGGTCCCTGAGCCAGCGACGGTGTTCACGGTCAAGGTGCCGGCCAGCGTTGCGCAGCGGGTGCGTGCCCATGCCCGGGCATCGGGGAGATCGATCTCCGCCGAGGTGGCCCAGGCACTGGAAGAGTTTCTCGCGCGGGGCCGCAGAAACCATCCCCGCAGGTGAGCGAGCCGGTGGCCGGAGCCGTGTTCGTCTTCGACCGATCATTTTCGCTGAATTGGTCGAAGGGATCACCACCGCCGAAGCTCGGTCAACATACGTGCGGATCACCGCCAAGCTCGGCGAGCGCGGCTGTGACGCCGTGGCGCTCGCCTGCACGGAGATCCCCTTGCTGATCGACGCTCATTCGTCGGCGCTGCCCGTGCTCGACTCGACGCGTCTGCTTGCCGCAGCGGCGTTCGACGTAGCCGTCGGGTACCGCATGATGCCCTCGTGGCGGGGCGGCGCCACCGCGTGAAGGTGCATGCAGCCCGGGCGGCATCCGTCCCGGCGCAACCCGGATGAATAGCAGGACAGCTCTTCGACGACATCCAGCTCGAGGTCACAGGAGAGCCGTTCTTCCACGCACGTTCGCTGACCCGGGGGCACGTGCGCTGCATTTAGATTCAGCGGCGACGTGTAACTCGCGACATATCGTCCCATTTCACAACTTGTCAGACTGTGGCTCTTGGCGCCTCGCCACTCGCGCAGGCGGGCTGGAGCGTCAGGGATGAAGATAACGTGCTCGACAATTCAGGATACTCGGCGGTAGGGGTATGGATAACGATCAGCCAGCGGGGGATAGTAGATGCATCTCCACACCTACCCGCCAAGCGGAGGTCGCGGAATGGCGCTGTCGATGGACGAGCAGCGCATGCTCGAGGAAATCGAGCGCCGCCTCGCCGATGAAGACCCCGTGCTTGCCGCACGGCTGACCGCCTTCGGGCCACCGGGGCTGGGTAGGACGCTGCGCTCGCGACGTGGCCGGATGCTCGCCTCCCTGATAGCTTTCATCACCCTCGCGGTCATCTCGGTGGCCGCGTACGCCATTGTGCCGCTCGGCCTGCGTCATGGCACACGGCCGAGACCCACGCCGACGGCAAGCCGGTCGGCGGTCACGAGGCGAGCGGGGGGGAGCACCCAGGCCACCGCATCCGCGTTGCCCCCCACCGGGACGCAGCAGAAGGCAGCGGGTGCCGACGTCAGGCGCTCGGCCGGCCAGGTCTCGCACCAGCCTTAGGGACATGCCCTACGGGATCGTACAGATCGCCGGGCCTGCTGCGCGTGCCGCCAGCAGGTCCCGCCGGGGTGCCGGGGCCTAGCCGCGACGGCCGACGCCGATGGACGCAGCGAGCTAGGGCAATGTCTCGTAGATCTTTAGCGGCGCTGATGGGCGCCCAGACGACCGGCGGCGTTGTCGTCGTCGCCGATAGTTCTACGTTCGGCTCCTCGAGGACAAGCACCGCCTTGCCGATCGCCGCCTGGATCACCACCCGCATCCACCAAGATCTACGCCCTAGCGGTCCGCCGGCTTCGACTGACCCCCCTTGTCACAACCCGCGCAGGAAGGCGTTTGCCACCGGGCCCGCCTTGTCTGCACCGATCCCGCCGCCCTCGACGATAACGGCGAACGCCAGATCGCCCCGGTAACCGGCGAACCAGGCGTGCGATGGCGGGTTGGGTCCGCTGCCGTATTCCGCGGTGCCTGTCTTGCCGTGCACGCCGGGCGGGAACCCGACGTTCGCGGCGGTCCCCACGCTCACGACCGCAGCCATCATCGGCCGCAAGGCCGAGGTCACCACCGGGCTCAGCGGGCGGGCTGCCTGCTGCGGCTGCGCCGGATTGGTGACCAGCCGCGGTGCACGCCAGGCGCCGTCCTCGACCGCGGCTGCCACCGTCGCCATCTCGAGCGGGTTGACGATATCTGTGCCCTGGCCGAAAGCGTCGGCGGCGAGATCCGTGCTGTCGGTGGGCGCGGTGTATTGACCCAGGACAGCCGGGATACCGAGGTGTGGTGTCACGCCGAAGCCGAAGTTACTCGCCATGGCGCCGAGTTGCCCGCCGCTAAGACGCTGGGCGGCCAGGCCAGCAAAGGTGGTATTGCAGGACACAGCGAACGCGGTAAGCAGGTTGATGGTGCCGAACTTCTCGAAGTCGAAGTTGTGGAACGTCCGGCCGCCGATGTCGGTTGTCGCCGGGCACTGAACCTTGTCGGACGGTGTCATCCCGGTCGCCGCCAGCGCCGATGCTGTGATCATCTTGAAGGTCGAGCCCGGCGGGTAGGTGCCAAGCAGCGCCCGGTTGAAGCCGCCGGGCTTGTTGACCACCGCGAGGACGTCGCCTGTCGACGGCCGGGTGACCACCATCGCTACGTTGTACCCGTTCACCGTGTCTACAGCGTGTGAGGCGGCCTGCTGTACCCGCATGTCGATGCTTGTCCGCACCGCTGTTCCCTGGTGCCCGCCGAAGTTCGCCACCGTCGCGGCGACATGGTCTCCTTTCACCAGTTCGATGGACGTGCGGGGCACCCCGGCCAGCCTGCGTTCGTACGCCTGCTCGATGCCGCCCTGACCCGCTACGTCACCCTGGTAATACGGCGGTCCCAACTGCTTGAGCTGCGGTGCGGTCACCGGGCCGGTGGTTCCCGTGAGCATCTCGACCGAGCCGGACTGTGCGACCGCTTGCGCCGCGTCCAGGCGGCTGCCGTCCGCCGCGAGCACTGGCGCCCGGGCCGGCCATACCGCCGCGACTTGGAAACGTTCACCCTGCGTGAGCTGCGGGTAGATGGCCGCGGGGCTCCAATTCACCCACCAGTGACGGCTGCGATGTAGCAGCCGCAGCCGTCCCTGATAGGTCCACCGCACGCCATCCGCCAGTGCCAGGGTCGCAGTGAAGGCGGCGCGCGCCGCTCCCGGCGGGCCGCTGCTGACCGCGCCGAGCCGCAGTTGCTTGCTGCGCACGCCAAGATCATGATCGACCTCAGCGAGCGGGCCTGCGAGGCCGCCAGCAGGTACGCCGACGGAAAGCTCGCGCATGGCGGTGACGTCGCCGCGCTGCCATGCCGACAGGTAACGTGCGGCGGTCGCGCCAGGGCTGGCCTTGGTTCGCAGCAGGACGTAGCTTCCCGTGGCGATCACGGCGACGGCCAGTAAGGCGATCACCATCACGAAGGCGATGACACCACGGCGCCGCCTTGCACGTGCCACCGGAGGAGTGGCCGCCGGCGGCACGGCCGCCGGATGAGTGGCCGTCGGCGGCACAGACGCCGAGGGAGCGTTAGGACCCGGCGCGCTGTCGGCGATCCGGGAGCCATCCAGGGTCCATGCATCGCCCGCGGGGCGATGGCCCGCGCCGTTGCCGGTTCCCGCGCCGTTGCCGGTTCCCGCGCCGCGGTCCGCTCCTGCGCTGCCTCCGGTTCCCGCGCCTCCTGGGGTATTCCCGGTCATGTCGCCGTTCCCGGTCGTGCCGTCATAAGTCACGCCATAGCTGAACCAGGTACTGCTCGATCCCTTCGAGCCCCCGCTTGGCGTGTGCGAATTCGTCGCCCAGCGGATCGTTGTACCGGTCAAACAATTGGTGGTAGAGGCGCGCTACCTGTTTGCGATTTCGCGCGTACACCCGTGCAGCGTACCTGCCGACACCGCTCACCAGCCGCAGCCCTTGGACCGCCCGGCCCGCCGAGCCCATGTCGATGGTCAGCTGGCCGCGTAGGTACAGTTCTGCCTTGGCTTCCTCGTCCCAGCCGTCGCCGCCGTTCGGCGGCGCTGCATCCCACTCTTCCAGCGTGAGGCGCGCCTGCACCGTGTCCTGCAGGCTGCCGATCCAGAGTTGCTCACGATTCACGCTGATCAGTGCGCCGACCACGGGAAGCGGCGAACCGGCCTCCGGCTCGATCACCGAATCCATGATCTTGATCGTTCTCCGATCGGGGAAAACGGGAACCTCCAGCCCGATCAGTCTGCGACTCACGTGGCCCCTCTCGGCAGGAATCCCGCAGCAGCTAAAGGCGTCTCCCGCGGATTTTTGGTGGCGCGAAGGTGGCCGCCCACGACCCCAGACAACGACCGGGGCCGAGGGCGGCACTGTCGTTGCCGCCGATAGCTCCACGTTCGGCTCCTCGAGGACAGGCACCGCCTTGCCGATCGCCGCCTGGATCACCGCCCGCATCCACCAAGATCCACGGGACTAGGCCCGGCGCGCTAACGTCAGACAGCGCCCGCGACGCTGCTGGGTCACAAATGTACGGTGGGGCCGGGAGTTGCCGCACAACATTACGGAACTTGGCTGGTCTGGATGCGTTACGTCACTAGGGATTCGCAGGGCAGGGTCCTGCTACGGGACAATCACGACGGGACAGCAGGCGTGGCGTACCAGCCAAGCGGGCACGGAACCGGCGAAACGGTGCATTAGCTGCTCCGGCGCGCCGATCACGATCGCGTCCGCGTTCTTCTCCAGTGCGGTGCTCACCAGTTCCCTGGCGGGATCTCCGCCCCGCGCGAGCACCTCAACCCGCAGGCCGGTGACGTCCGCGGCCTCCTCGAGCTCAAGGTAGAGCCACTTGAGCTGGTCTTCCTCGGCGAGGCTGCCGCCCGCAGCGAACGGCACGGCCGCGTACCCGCCGAGCGCCGCGGTCTGGGTCTGGACGTGTACGACGATGAGGTGACCATCCAGGCGGCGGGCCATGCCTGCGGCATACGCCAGTGCGTGCCGGCTGGATGCCGACCCGTCGTAGCCAGCAAGAATCGGATGGGTGACCTGCTCACCCCGGTCCTCGTCATCGTCCGGTCGCCCCGTCATGCCAAGCTCCCTATGCGGCCTGGGCTGCTCACGGCGCCATGCCCTCGCCGCCGGTACCCGCTGCAGCGGCTATGCCACGTCCAGAGCCCTGTGTCAGCCATTGTAGTTAGGTTGTTCAAGCAACTAACTGCCCTGGTCGCTACATATGGTGCCGCCTCAGCCGCGTTGCGGCCAGGTCACCGGCCCCGTGCCGTCCGGCCGGCGGTGCTAGACACGCGCCACGGGCCTGTGGCGCAGTCTCCGGACCTACCTCAGGGGCCTGCCCATCAGGATGTCGTCGACGAAACGGCCCCCGATGTGAAACTCACCGGGGAGGATGCCCTCGACGGTAAACCCGGCGGCCGCATATAGATTCCTCGCAGCCGCGTTGGAAGAAAGCACCCGTAGCGTGATCCGCGTCGCGCCCTCCCCGCTCGCCCTCTCACAGGCTGCATCGACAAGCGCCCTGCCGATCCCGCGGCACCGCACGGCAGGATCGACCGCTAGCCCTTGAATCCGCCTGACGTGCGCGTTGCTGGGCAGGGTGGTGGGGGAGACGACGCGGATGCATCCGGCGATTTCGCCGCCGCCCGTACCCGGCGGAGGTGAAGCAAGGGCACGCCCGAGCACGGCCACAAGGAACTGATCCGGTGTGTGTCCCGTCCAGAAGAACGCCCGGTCCGCCCGCGGCCGTCCGGCGACGGCACTGTCAGATGACCAGGCACGGTGGTCAAGCAGTGCGAGTGCCCGGTCGTCGTCGAGAACGGCACGGCGGATCTGGGCTTCATTCATGGCGACCGCCGACAGTGGCTGATTACTCCATTTCAGTCAACCGCTCGGCCACGAACTTCGCCACCGTGGTGTCGCCAGGTTCTACCGGGCTTTCCACCGCCGCGCCCGGGATGGCGTGCGGGTTCTCCTTCACATATGGCGGAAAGACGGCATCCTGGACCTCTTCGTAGCCCGGGGACCTCCGGCTACGGCCCCGCCGCCCGGGCATGACAACGATCTTGCGCACCCATGCGCTCCCGCGCCTGGAGAAGTAGATACCGGCAGCGGCGACGGCCATCAGGATAATGCCCACGATGTGCAGGTTGAGCGCGGGCGAATTGACCCTCACCGCGAAGGTCAGGATGGCACCGAAAGCGAACATCACCAGCGCCACGGGGATTTCCATGACCGCTCCTCTCGTCGCGGCTCTCAGAAAATGGCGTGCTACCCCGATAGGCGCGGGCCATGCCCGTGCGGTCAGATTGGCACGAAAATTGGCCGCGCCGCACCGGTCGCCACGGCGGCATTTCGTTACGTGGCTAGACCACGAGCGTGCGCCCCTGCACTGCCCGCGAGCGCGGAGGGGCGCGAGATCCCGTCCTGCCGGGTCGCGCGGATCAAGTCCCTCGAACGCTTGCTGACCAGTTCACCCGGCCGGGCGACCTCGATCTCGCCTCCTGGTGGGACGATCACTCGCGCGCGCTTCCCGAGCGCCTGTACCGGGCGAGGGCGGTGGTGCGCGTGTCACGCCGCGGCCGTCAGATGCTGCCGATGCCCGGCCAGTAGTGCGCGCTGCCGAGCAGAGCGCGGCCCGCCAGGGCGCGGATGGCTGGACCCGGCTGATTGTGCCGATCGAGTCGGTCGACCATGCCATCGCGGGTCTGCCGCGGTTCGGCCCTGATGCCGAGGTCCTCGCCCCGGACGAGCTACGGCGGGGGATGGCCGAAGCGGTGCACGCCCTCGCCGTGCTGTATCCGAGCCGCTAGGCACCCGCGAACGCGAGCAAGCGGCGCACCCAGTGACGGGGTCAGGGTACAGAACGGCTGCGCGGCGGCGCGCTGGCCCGCTGGCCTGACGCGCCGCGTGTTGCCTCCCTGACCGGGGGCGCGTCCGCCGGCCGCGGTGCATTCTCACGGCGCGGGGGGATGGGGATGGCGGCATGAATGGCGATCGCGAGCGGCAAAGCGAAAGGCAGCGCCGCTGCGGCCACGGTTACGCCGGAGTCGTCGGCGAGCCAGCCGAGCACCACGGCCACCCACATCGCGGCCAGTGTGGGGCGCAGCAGCGGCTCTCGCCGCCAGGTGCCTGGCAGCCACCAGGCGCGCAGCCACCGCGGCCGCAGCAGTAGCAGCCCAAGCGCGATGACGACAAGCGGGACCAGCGGGCTGTACTGGGTGACGGTGAGGGAGCCGACATTTGAGCTGATCTTACGTTGCAGGACGCCGCCCGCGCCGCCGTGCAGCACATCGCCGACGAACGCGCTGATGTGGGAGTGCCCGGTGATCGGCACGAAGTAGCTGAGGAGCGCGATGAGCACAACCGCGGCGACACCGCTGAGCGCGATGGCCACCCGGCGGCGGGCAGTTACGCGCACGCCCGCGGTGCGCAAGCCGAGCAGGATGAACCCGGGAACCATGGCGACCGTGCCACCGAACTTGCTGCCGAACCCCGGCCAGCCCGACGCGATCACGGCGAACGCGGCGACCACGGTCACCGCGAGGGTCGCATCCCTGCGCGCCCGCGGCCGGGCGTCGCCAGGGCGGGCGGCGGTGCCGGCGGCGAGGTCCGAGCCGGTGGCGGAGCCCGGCTGACAGCGGAAACTCCGCCGCGCGGCGGCCCCGGCCAGCCACGCCGCGGCGAGCATGCCCGCGACCGCGTACGGCCCGAGTGCGTTGTTACCTACGCCGTAGAAGCGTCCCGCCTCGAGCGTGGAAAGCCCGAAAGGCGTGCCGATCTGCAGCCGCGACCCGGTCATCACGTCAAGCCCGATGACCAGGACCGTGATCGCGCCTACCACTCCTGGCGGCCCGAAGGGGTCACGGCGCCACGGGCCGGCCAATGCCACCGCCCCGATCGCAGCCGTCCAGGCCGCGGTCATCGCGTAAAGCAGAACGGCCGGGTGCGGGAGCAGCCACCACGGCACCGCGCTGGCGAGGAACGACGCCGGCACCACCGCACCGGCCACCGTACCCGCGGCCCTTGACCACGCGTGGCGGCGCCTTCTGCGTGACGATCCCCAGCACAGCAGCATGATGGCGCCGAACACCAGGCCGTCGCCGACGCCGTAGGCGGCGAAGAACCAGCCGGACGAGCCGTACACCTGGGCCGCGGTGTCCTGGCCGATCAGGCCGCGCACGGCGGCGGCGAGGCTGCCACGGCCCGTCGCAGTCAGCGGTGAGCCGACGAGGTCGGCGGGCAGCGGCTGGTGACGCCAGGTCAGGATCGCCGCGGTCAGGTCGGTGACCTGAACCAGCCCAGGCTGGCGGGTGGAGGCGGTGGAAAGCAGGCCGGACCTGTAGCCGTTGCCGCTGACGACGAGCACCCGCAGGTGGGGTGTGCCGCCATCGGCAAGCCCGGCCACCACGAGCAACCCGGTCGCCCGCATCGCCGCTGCTATCTGGCCCAGTTCGGCGTCATCGGCGCGGACGGCGGCGGCCCGCCCCGCGCCCGCGGGTATCGCGCCGAGATCCGCCACCGTCAGCGGGCACCCCGCGGATACCGAACGGCTGACGCGTGACGCCGGCACCTGCGACGGTGCCACACCCTGGGCGCTTGCCAGGGCGAGGGCCGCGCCGGGCCCTGCCGCGGTTACGCATCCGCCTGGTCCTGCTGCGGCGGCGAGCAGCCCCCAGTGCGCGTTGTAGTGGAAGTGCTGGTTGTAGGCGGCGATGGCGGGAATCGCGCCGGGCGCGGGTATCGGCGGGCAGGCGCCCTTGTTGGCGTGCTGTGACATCGCCCTGGCACCGGCGTTCAAGGTGAGCCAGTCGTCCACGGGACAGGTGTGCGGGAGTACCGCGCGCGTCACCAGGGTGCCTGGCGAGCCCTGGCGTGCCAGCCGCCATAGGTTCGGCGTCGCTCCCGGCGACACGTCGGTCCAACGCAGGCCGGGAATGCCGACGAGCACAACGGCCTGGGCCTTACCTTGGCCCGAGCCCAACTGCGTAGGCGCCGCCGCTCGTGCGGCCGCCGCCGGTGCGCTCGGCGCGGCTATTGCTGCTGGCGCGCAAACGGCGACGGGAACGGCCACGGCCGCGACGACGCTGGCGGCGAACCCGGCGCGGCGCAGCGGCCCACTACCTCGTCGCCAGCGTCTCATCGCGGGTCAGCCGCAGCCGCAGGCACCGCCGCAGCATCCGCCGCCCCGGCCGCCGGTCGCGGACGTGCCCGCTGACGGGGAAGCGGTGCCTCCGACGGACACCGCCGACAGCAGCTTCACCGTGTCGTCGTGACCTTGCGGACATGGCGCAGGCGCGGCCGCCTCGCTCATCGGCCGGCTGCGCTCGAACGTGTCGCCGCAGGTGCGGCATCTGTACTCATAACGCGGCACGCCAGCAAGGTTACCGGGACGCGCGCGGTGGTGTGCGGGTCCGGGCCAGCAGCGTTCCCGCAAAATCGGCGAGGATGCCGCTTCCGCGGCAGCCGTTAGTCTGTGCTGGCCCCGGGGGGCGACCCCCCGGGATCCCCCCCGCAGCCTCACCGCCTCGCTGATCGTTGCCAAGCTGTCCCGCGCCGACCGGCAGAACACCCTCGCAGCCGCGCTCAAGGAATACGGGGCGCTCCGGCGTGCGCTGACTGCGGGGTGTGTGGTGCGCGGGCGAGCAGGTTGACGCGGTCGCCGGGGGCGAGGGTGATGCCGGGGTCGGGGTCGCGGAGGGTGTGGTTGTCCAGGACCGTGACCGGGATCCAGCCGGGCGGCCAGGCGGTGTCGCCGAGTGCCTGGCCGGCGGCTGGCGAGCCGGCGGAGATGGTGATCTCCAGGATTTGGTAGCCGCGCAGCGGGGCCGGCGGCTGGCGGGGGGCGGCCTGCGGGCCGGAGACGGCTAGTGCGGCGGCCTGTTGTGCCTGCGCGGCGGCGGGGGCGGCGTGCATGTGGCGGGCGACAGCCTGCAGCACGTTCTGGCTGGTGATCCAGCCTTGCAGCTGCTGCCCGTCGGCGGAGATCACCGGCAGCCCATCGCGGCCGTAGAGCTCAAGCTGGCGCAGCGCCTGGGTGAGGGACTCGCTGGCGAACAGCAACTGGGGGTGGTGGCGATGGGTGACCGGGCCGGGCAGCGGCGCCGGGTCTGGGCTGGGCCGTCCGGGCGGGCCGGGTTGCCCGGCCGCGATGGTGAGCGGCGCTGGGAAGGGGTACATGGCGTCGGCGGCCGTGAGGTCCTCGAACGGGTCCGCTGATCGCGGATGGTCGATGTCGGCGCCGCGGCGCAGCAGCTTGGTGGTGTAGATGGTGCCGTAGCTCAGGGCCCGCGAGGTCGCGGTGGCGATCGCCACGGCGAGCATCACTGGGAGGGTGAGGGTGTAGTCGCCGGTCATCTCCACGACGCTGGCGACCGAGGTGAGCGGGGCCCGGGCCGCGGAGGCGAACACCGCTCCCATGGCGACGACGGCGTACAGGGCAGGCTGCCCGGCGGCCGGGCCGAGCAGGTGGCTGGCGATCTCGCCGAAGGCCATGCCGGAGGTGGCGCCGATGAACAGCGACGGGGCGAACACCCCGCCTGATCCGCCAATGCCGATGGTCAGGCTGCACGCGATGATCTTCCCGGCGGCGAGGATGATCAGGAACCACAGGGCGTAGCTGCCGCCGACCGCCTTGTACATGACCGGGTAGCCGACGCCGTACACCTGCGGGAGGGCGAGCAGCAGCAGCCCGAGCGCGATCCCGCCGACCGCGGGCCTGGCCCACTCCGGGCGGTTCCCCCACACCCGGTCGCACAGGTCCTCGGTCGCGTACAGGATCTTCGCGAACGCCAGCCCGAGCAGCGCCGCGATCACCGCCAGGGCGGCGATGAGCAGGTAGCTGCTCAGGTGGTGCAGCGTGATCCCCGGCGGCAGCCCGGACAGGAACGGGGCGCTGCCCGCGAACTGCCGGCTGAGCAGGTCGGCGATCATCGCCGAGAGCATCACGGTGAAGATCGCCTCGATGGAGAACTCCCGCAAGATGATCTCCACCGCGAAGAACACCCCGGTGACCGGCGCGTTGAACGTGGCGGAGATCCCGCCGGCGGCGCCGCAGGCGACCAGGATCCGCAGCCGGTTCTCCGGCATCCGCACCCACTGGCCCAGGCCGGAGGCCAGCGCGGAGCCGATCTGCACGATCGGGCCCTCCCGGCCGACCGACCCGCCTGTCCCGATGCACAGCGCGGAGGCGAGCGACTTGACCGCGGCGACCTGCGGCCGGATCCGGCCGCCGCCCTCGGCCACGGCGATCATCACCTCGGGCACCCCGTGCCCGCGGGCCTCGCGGGCGTACCGGTAGATCAGCGGGCCGTAGATCAGCCCGCCGATCACCGGGATCACGACGAAGAAGCCCAGGCTGAGCCCGGGAAAGTGAGCGCTGCCCACGCGGCCCTGCTGGCCGAACTGGACATGGCCGGTGGCCAGCCAGGTGAAGAAGTAGATCAGGTACCGGAACGCGATCGCGCCCAGCCCCGACCCGGCGCCCACGACCAGCGCGACCGCGAACAGCCCGCCCCGCGAGGCCCGCAGCCAGCCGCTCGCCCGGCCGGCCCACGGCACCGCTCCGGCGGGCCTGCCCGCCGCCCTACCGGTCATGATCGTCCCGGTGTGCTGCCGGAGCGCTCTGGCTCCGGTTTCATCCTGGCCGGCGGATCCGCGGGCCACTGGCTGTCGGGGATCTCCCCGGCCGCCGCCGCGAACGCCGCCAGGGCGCTGGCCACGGCCGACTGCTGCCGGACCGGGAGCCTGCCCAGGATGCCGGCGATCAGCGCCCGCCGGCGGGCGGTCGCCTGGTCCACCACCTCCCGCCCGGCTGCGGTGACCGAGACCTGCACCGCGCGGCGGTCCGAGCGCGCGCGGTGCCGGCGGATCAGGCCCTTGCGCAGCAGTCGGTCGCACATCCGGCCCGCGGTGGACGGCGTGACATCCAGCGCTGCGGCCAGGTCTGTCATCCGCTGCGGCCCCCGGGAGGCGAGCACCACCAGCGCCCGGTACTGGGCGATGGTGGTGTCCTCCGCCACGGCGCCCAGCGACTGGGTGGCCACCGCGACCAGGGTGCGGCTCGCGGTCAGCACCGCGTCCACCGCGGCTTCGTCCGCCACCTGCTTCGTCACGCCTGATGCACTCCATTTTTACTTGCTTAGTGCAATGATTGTAGAGTGACTCTATCAGCTATTGCACCTTAGGTCGGCGCGTGAGATGGCGCGGGTGCGTGTCCAGGTCAGGAGGCAGCGATGTCGGTAGCGGTCGCGGCGCTGGCCTTCGTGGCCGGGGCGGTTATCAGCCTGGCGGTGAGCTGGCTGCTGGTCTCCCGGCTGGAGCGGGTCGGGGAGCGCCTGGGCCTGTCCGAGGCTCTGCTCGGCCTGGTGGCGGCGCTCGCGGCGGACGCGCCCGAGGTGACTGCGGCCGTCACCGCGATGGCCGGCCAGCAGCAGCGGCTCGGCGCCGGGGTCGTCATCGGGTCCAACGTGTTCAACCTGGCCGCCCTGCTGGGACTGGGCGCGGTTGTCGCCGGGCGCATCCGCCTGCACCGCAGGGTCGTGGTTCTGAGCGGGGCAGTGGCGATGTGGGTGGCCGCCGTGTGCCTGGCCGTGGTGCTGGGCCTGGTGCCGCCCGTGGCCGGCCTGGCGGCGGCGTCCGGGGCCGTAGCGCTGTACGCGATAATCCTGGGCAGCGAGCGGGGTCTGGGCTGGCTTCCGCTGCCTCAGAGGTGGATCAGCTGGCTGCGGTTGGCGGTGGCCGAGGAGGAACTGGAGCTCGAGGCGGCGATCCGGCCGCAGCGGGCACGACGGCAAGACGCCGCCGTCGCCGCCGGGTCGCTGCTGGTCGTGGTCGCCGCCAGCGTGATGATGGAGCGGGCCGCGTCAGCGCTCGGCAGCCGGTTCGCGGTGCCGGAGATCGTGGTCGGCGCCTTGGTGCTGGCGGCGGTGACCAGCTTGCCCAACGCGGTCGCTGCCGTCTGGCTGGCTGCCCGCGGCCGCGGCGCCGCGACTCTGAGCACCGCCCTGAACAGCAACGCGCTCAACATCACCATCGGCCTGCTGCTCCCCGCCGCCGTCATCGGCCTGGGCCGGCCCGACAGCCAGACCACGCTCATCGCCGCGTGGTATTTCGGGCTTACCGCCGTGGTGCTCGCGTTCGCCTACCGTGACCGCAGGATACGCCGGACGACCGGCATCCTGGTCATCGCCGCCTATCTCGTGTTCGCCGGGTCCTTGGTCGCATCTGCCTACACGCGGTTGCCTCAGCCGCAGCTCCCGATCGCGGCCGGGATAACAGCCACCGCCGCATTGGCTGCCCTGCTGGTACCCCGGCACCGCCAGCCACGTGACCCTAAGGCCCGGCTGGCATCCGGTCCAGGCGAAATGGGCCAGCGCTGGCACCCCTCGCCGCAGGTATCAGGCAATGGCCGCGTACCGGAAAGCGAGCGTGCCCGTGCGCCACGGCGCCAGTCCCCGGCGGGACGGGAGTCCCTGCTGCCCGGCTGGCCGGTCAGGTGGCTGTGGATTCTCGGCATGGCGCTGACTGCCACGGCCGCCGCCGCCGACGCTGTCCTAGGTGCCCGCGTCGTGCTCATCGGGCTGCTCATCATCGGGCCCTGCAGCGTGCTCCTGACAGGGCGGTGGGTGCCTACCGGGATCACCGGACTGTGGGCAACCGGCCTGGCCGTGGTCCTCGGCATTCCCGACCGCATCTGGGGCACCTACACGCACCTGGCCTTCCTCGCCGCAGTCGCCGTGGTGGCACTGGCTAACACGGCCGCCGCAGCCATCATCGAGACCCGCAGGCCCTTGCGCCCGCGCTGAAAGCCCGCACACTGCGCAGCGCGCTGATTGACGGGTGACGCCTGGCTGGCAAACGGACACGGTGAGCCGTGCCAGCCATGCGCGTGGCCGCGCGCAGATCACCCGTCATGCGCGACCGTAGCCAACCGGGTGCCCTGTCACTCAGGCGTACCGAACGGCGGCTCTGGATCGGCCCTGATTCCGTCCGTATGACGAACGGCCAGGGGACGATCCTGGGCGGACTGGCGTCGCCTCCTTCGCGCATTCCGCGGACACCCTTGCGCTGGCCGTCAGCTTGCCGAGCAGCAGGTTGGTGACCAGGAACGGGGCGAGATTGGTAGACCGCGAGGACGTGGTCAAAGCCGTCCGCGCTAACCCGGCGCTCGCCGAGCATCAGCCCCGCATTGTTAACCAGAACATCGACGTTGTTGAGCCGGCCAAGGCGGTCGGCGAGGGCACGAACCCGCGCCAGGGAGGCGATCTCAAGCCGCGGCGCGGCCGTGCTCTGCAAGCCCGGGGTGCTCGCGGTACTCACCGCGCTGACCTCGCCGAGCGCCGCCGCGCCGCGGCCAGGGTCGCGCACGACGAGGATGACGTGCGCGACCAGCTTCGCCAGCGCCTTGGCGGCTGCCTTGCCGATGCCCTAGCTCGCCCCGGTCACCACATACCTTGCCGTTCATAGCCATAAGGGTCCAATTCACCTCGAGGTGAGTCGCCGCCCTGCGGGCCAGCACGTGGCCGGCTGATCACGTCTCGCCCCTGGCACGCGCGATCAGCCGGCCGAGAATTACATCCCCTTCCGCCCGCAGGCCGTCGTGCTCATATTCGCTGGTCACCCACGGCCGAAGTCCGCGGATCACCTCGGCGGTCCGGAGCGAATGCTCACGGTCCACGTACATGTCGTCGTAGTAGACGACGGCGGCGACCGGCACCTGGTTCGCCCGCAAACGGGCCGCGTCGTAAAGATCGGGCCAGCTGTCGAGGTCGGCCAGCATCTCCGCGGCGTCGCGCAG
This sequence comes from Streptosporangiaceae bacterium, assembly GCA_035517695.1. GTDB lineage: Bacteria > Actinomycetota > Actinomycetes > Streptosporangiales > Streptosporangiaceae > DATFVJ01. Next base: position 2,952 of record DATIYI010000152.1, on the reverse strand, counting down.
CGGCCGCAGCACAGGGTCGGTGCCAAACATCCACGGGTAGATCATCTCGCCGGTGAACAGCACGGGGGAGTGGCTGTCTATCGCGGCACCGGCGTCGAACTGCGGGAACTCGGCCCGGATCCGCTGCGCTGACCATCGGGTCGCCGGGCTGGTGGAGCGCTGTGCGTAACAGGCCTCGTGCAGCAGCGCGTACAGGGGAGCGGAAGCGAACGTCAGCTCGGCCTGGACCTGATAGCGGAACTCGTCGGAAAGCTCACGCCCTCCCGCCCCGTCGACGAAGGCATCCTCGAGTAGATAGTGCAGCTTGTGGCTGCCAGTGCTGCCGCCGAGCATGATCCCGAGCGTCTGGAAAGCCTCGACGGTCAGCGGTCCGCCGCCGGGCAATCGCACCTGATGCTCGCCCAGGTGCATGGCCACCTGCCTGGCCCGGTCCACGTCGCAGGGATACCGCTCATAATGTGCGGCGTTCCTGGCCGCGACGCGCTGATATGCAGCGCGGTAGACGTCGTCCGCCCGCACATCGAGACCGGGCAGGCCGCCGGTGATGATCGCCTCGCGTACGCCTTCAGGAGCCAGCGAGAGGTAACTTACAACGCAGAAACCGCCGAAGCTCTGCCCAAGCAGGCTCCACGGCGCGTCACCGATCAGCGCGCCGCGGACCAGTTCCGCGTCCCGCACGATCGAGTCGGCGCGGAAGTGGGTGAGGTACGCCGCCTGTGCCCGCGCGCCACCGAGACGGGCGAGCGTCTGCCGGTTCGCCGGGGTAGAGCGGCCGGTGCCGCGCTGGTCCATCAGCAGCACCCGGTACTCCTCGAGGGCGCGACCGAGCCACTCGTCCCTTCCAGCCGGCCGTGGCCCACCGTGGCCGGGGCCGCCCTGCAAGTAGAGCAGCCAGGGCAGGTCAGCTTCGGCCTTTCCCACGGCGGTCAGTTCGCGCGCATACAAGGTGATCTGCTCGCCGCCGGGGTCGTCGTGGTTCAGGGGCACGGTGAAGGTGTGATCGGTGAGCACGACGCCTGGCTGGCGATAGGACACCGGGCTCGGCGACGCACCTGCTGCGGTCTCCGCGTGTGTCATGTGACCTGCTCGCTTCTGCTCGGCCGGAATGTGTCCAGCGTGCTTGAAGTTGCACGATGCGTCGCAGATCGACGTCAGCGCGGCGAATGGCCGCAAGCCAAGGCGTGCGGGTCGCGCACCAGCCGACAGCACAGAGCGGAGAATACCTGGCCGGAGCCGTAACCGCCGACGGGCCGTACCGGCTGCTGCACGGGCTTCGCGGCCGGTACGGACGGGAACAGGTGTGTGGGACGCGATAGCAACCGGCCCGCGTATCGATTCCTGGTTCGTGGAACGTAACGAGGACGAGATTGAGTCCCGTGGAGGCGGCACCGGGCGGATGACGCTTATGGGCTTCACTCGGGAATCCACTGTGACCGCCTGGGAACCTGGCGCTCAGCCTGGCCGCCAGCCTCGCAGCGCGCGACCGGGCTGAGCTCAGGAGAGTGGCCCGTTCGCCTCCAGAATTATTACTTAACATAATGTTCCTTATCGGTCATTTGAGGGCAGGCGTGCAGGTCACGCCGAAACCGGTCCGGCCGAGACATATGTCCTTTCTCATCCAACTTGAGTGCAACGGACGTGATCATCGGGCATCCATGTCTGTTGTCTCACGTATCTGAGTGCATCCGGCCGCGTCGGCGGGGCGCGGCCTGTAGGGTGCGTCCCATGCCGGACGCCCCGCCAGGCCCCGCGCCGTTCACCCCGCAGACCGCCCCCGCGGCGCTCGAGGACCTCCGCGCGCGGCTGCGCGCGACGCGCTGGCCGGACACGCCCGAGGACGCCGGGTGGTCGCTCGGGACCGACCTCGACTACCTCCGCGAGCTCGTCGCCTACTGGGTGGACGGGTTCGACTGGGCGGCGGAGGAGGCGGCGCTCGCCCGGCTCCCCCGCTTCCGCGTCCCGCTCGGCGGCCTCGGGATCCACTTCGTGCACGTCCGGGCCGCCACGCCGGCCGGGCCCGTCCTGCCGCTGGTCCTCAGCCACGGTTGGCCGGACTCGTTCTGGCGCTACGCGAAGGTCATCCCACTCCTCTCCGACCCCGGCGCGCACGGCGCCGACCGCGCCGACGCGTTCGACGTAGTCGTGCCCGACATGCCGGGCTACGGATACTCCGACAGCCCCACCGGCCCGCCCCTCGACGCCATCGCCGTCGCCGGCCTGTGGGCTGAGCTCATGGGCGTCCTCGGCTACGCGCGGTTCGGCGCGGCGGGCGGGGACATCGGCAGCCACGTGAGCCGCTACCTCGGGCTCGACCACTCCGACCGGGTCGTGGCCGTCCACCGCACTGACGCGGGCTTGCCCGTCTTCACCGGCGACCCGGCGGACCTCGCTCCCGACGAGCGCGCCTGGCTTGAGGGCGCCGCAGCCTGGGGGGCGGCCGAAGGCGCCTACGCCGCCATGCACCGCACGAAGCCCCAGACCGCCGCCTTCGGGCTCACCGACTCGCCAGCCGGGCTCGCCGCCTGGATCGTCGAGAAGCTCCGGGCGTGGAGCGACTGCGACGGTGACGTCGAGCGGCGCTTCACGAAGGACGAGATCCTCACGAACGTCACGCTCTACTGGCTCACGGGGACGATCGGCTCCTCGATGCGCATGTACGCCGCGAACGCCGCGATCCCGCCCGCGCAGCACGCCCGCCGGGTCGAGGTGCCGTCCGGCTTCTCGCTCTTCCACGGCGACATCGTCCGCCCGCCGCGGGCGTGGCTCGAGCGCACGGCGGACGTCGTGCGCGTAACCGAGCCCGCGCGTGGCGGGCACTTCGCGCCGTTCGAGGAGCCCGAGCTCTACGCCGACGAGCTGCGCGCGTTCTTCCGCCCCTACCGGGCGGCGCGACGGGCTGAGGGCACCGCCGCGCGTTAGCAACCTCCCAGGTCACGACCGCTAGCCGTGGTG
>DATIYI010000151.1:0-3182 GCA_035517695.1 Streptosporangiaceae bacterium | reverse complement strand
GCTCCCGCTGGCGCTGAACTACCTCGCGACGCTGCGAATCTTCGAGGGCGACCTGGATGCCGCGGCGGCGCTGCTCGAAGAGGCCGAGGTGATCGCGGATGCCACCGGTGCCGCGCCCATCGTGTTCGGAAGGCTGCAGCTCGCGGCATTTCGCGGCGACGAGGCGCAGGCATCGGTGCTGATCGAGGCCAGCGAGCCCGCGGCCCTCGCCCGGGGCGAGGGGGTTGTGCTCAGCTTCGCCGAGCACGGGCGGGCTGTGCTCCATAACGGCCTCGGCCACTATCAGATGGCACTGGATCCCGCCCGGAGTGCGAGCGCCCAGGACGAGCTGATGCTCTCGGTATGGTCGCTGCCCGAACTGGTCGAGGCGGCTGCCCGTTGCGGCAGGACCGATCTGGCGGCCGACGCGCTGGAGCGGCTCATCGAGCGAACGCAAGCGGCCAGGACCGAGTTGGCGCTCGGCATCGAGGCGCGGTCACGGGCGCTGCTTAGCGACGGTGAGTCCGCCGAGAGCCTCCACTGCGAGGCGATCCAGCGGCTCAGCGGCACCCGCATGCGCTCCGCCCTGGCCCGCGCTCATCTGCTGTACGGCGAGTGGCTCCGCCGGGAGAACCGCCGCGGGGACGCGCGCGAGCAACTCAGGACTGCCTACGAGGGCTTCACCGCGATGGGCATGGAGGCGTTCGGCGAGCGCGCCCGCCGCGAGCTGCTGGCTACTGGCGAGACCGTGCGCAAGCGGGCCGCTCAGGCGCGCTATGAGTTCACCGCACAGGAAGTACAGATCGCCCAGCTGGCTGCTGACGGGCTTAGCAATCCGGAGATTGGCGCCCAGCTGTTCCTCAGTACCCGCACCGTCGAATGGCACCTGCGCAAGGTATTCAGCAAGCTCGGCATCAGCTCGCGCCGGGAGCTGCGCCGGGCTCTGGCAGACCTTACGCGCTCGGCCGCTGTGAGCTTGTGACCGGCGGCTGATGGGCGCGCGCCAGTGGAACCACCAGTGAACCACCAGTGGTCTCCACTGGGGTGACGCAGCGGTTGAGATCGTTAGCGTTATCCCTGACATAACCCCAGGGAGGCGGCATGACCACCACTGAGAACCACCACACAAGCGCCGCGAGTGAGCTGGCGTCGGGACTCTTGCCCGGCGACCTTCGCGAGGGCTACGCCGAGATCGGCGACGTGCGACTGCATTACGTCGAGGCCGGCGAAGGGCCACTGGTCGTGCTGCTGCACGGCTTCCCCGAGTTCTGGTACGGCTGGAGGCGGCAGATCGCACCGCTCGCGGCGGCCGGGTTCCGCGTGGTGGCGCCCGATATGCGCGGCTACAACCTGTCATCACGGCCGGACGGCGTCGCGGCCTACGACACCGACCAGCTGACCGCCGACATCCGGGGTCTCATCCACGAACGCGGCGCCGAGACCGCGATGCTGGCCGGTCACGACTGGGGCGGAAGCGTCGCCTGGGCGACCGCAATGAAGTACCCCGAGGTCGTCGACCGGCTGGCCATCCTCAACGCGGCCCACCCGCGGAAGCTCTCGCAGGGACTGCACCACCCAGGCCAGCTCCGCAAGTCCTGGTATTTCTTCTTCTTTGACCTTCCGGACCTGCCCGAAACCGTCGTGCACGCCAACCACTGGCATTTCTTCCGGCACTTCCTGCACGACGCCCGCCCGGCCTACACGCCGGAGGAGATAGACCGCTACATCGAGGCCTGGTCGCAGCCGGGCGCGGCCACCGGCATGATCAACTACTACCGGTCCTCGGTGCGGACCTCGCCTAAGAAGGCCGAGGCGGCGCTTCGCCCGGTCCTGGCGCCCACCCTGGTCATCTGGGGCCAGCGCGATCACTACCTCGGTCCTGAACTAGCCGAGCCCGACCACGATGACGTGCCCAACCTGGACCGCGTCGAGCGCCTGCCCGACGCCTCGCACTGGGTCCATCACGACGAGGCTGAGCGCGTCAACCAGCTGCTCACCGACTTCTTCGCCCCTGCCCTGCCCACCAGCAACCGCTGAATGTCGACGAGGTAAATCAAAGCGCGAGCCACGTCAGCCGCGCTCCAGGCAGGGTTACTGGCTTGGCGGAGCCAGGTTAGGCTGCTGCCTGCAGTGGTGCGGTTCCTATCAAGAGGCGATCGACCGGCTCGGCCGCACCCAGCTCCGCCCGGATCTGGCCCGCGCCTATCTGCTATACGGGGAGTGGCTGCGGCGCCAAGGTCGGCGCGGCGATGCGCGCGAGCGGCTGCGGACTGCCCACGGCATGCTCGAGGCGATCGGCATGGAGGCGTTCGCCGGGAGCTGATCGCCACCGGCGAGACCTTACGCAAACGCACTGTCGAGACCTCGGACCAGCTCACGGCGCAGGAAACGCTCATCGCGCGGCTCGCCCGCGACGGTCTGTCGAACCCGGAGATCGCCGCCCAGTTGTTCCTGTCGGCCCGTACCGTCGAATGGCACATGCGCAAGATATTCACCAAGCTCGGCATCGCCTCGCGCCGTGAGCTGCGCCAGGTACTGCCAGCCGTCCCCCATGGCCATCGGGCGTGATACCACCGTCCGTTCCCAAAATATTCATAATTCCGAACGGGACGTGGTGTTATTGTCCGCAGACGTCGCCGCGCGCCTCGGTCTGGCCACGCAACGACCGCGTGATGGAGACTGCCAGTAGGCGCCAGACCGGGGAGTCGTGCAGTGGCTGAGTTGCTCGGACGCCGTGGTGAGTGTGAAGCGCTCGACCGGCTTGTGGCCGACGTGCTCGCGGGTTCGAGTCGCGTTCTCGTCCTGCGCGGCGAGGCTGGCGTGGGCAAGAGCGCCTTGCTGGCCTACCTCTCCGGCCGGACCGTCGGCTGGCAAGTCGCGTCCGCCGTCGGGGTGGAGTCGGAAATGGACCTGGCCTACAGCGGCCTGCATCAGCTGTGCGCGCCCCTGCTGGACCACCTCGACGAGCTGCCGGTCCCGCAACGCAACGCGCTTGCGACGGTGTTCGGGCTGAGCACTGGTCCGGCACCCGACCGGTTCCTGGTGGGACTGGCCACGCTGACGCTGGTGGCGCAGGCCGCCGAGCAGCAGCCGCTGGCGTGCATCGTCGATGATGCACAGTGGCTGGACGGCGCCTCCGCGCAGCTCCTCGCGTTCGTGGCCCGCCGCCTGCTGGCCGAGCGGGTCGCGCTGGTGTGCGCGGC
>DATIYI010000150.1:0-60058 GCA_035517695.1 Streptosporangiaceae bacterium | reverse complement strand
CTCGCCTGGGTTCATTCGGCCTCGGCCGGGAAGTACGTGCTGGTCACCGTGCACGCCAAGCGCGGCACCGACGGGATGAACGCCGCCGGGGTGCTCCCGTCGTTTGCCGGGATCGCCTGCCACGACGCCTGGGCGCCGTATGACACCTACACCGGCGTGGCCGGCCACGCGCTGTGCGGCGCTCACGTGCTGCGGGAGCTGACCGCGGTCACCGAGAACGGCACCAGCCTGGACGTGATCTGGGCCAGGCAGGCCATCGACGCCCTCCTGGCCCTCAAGCAGGCCGCCGATGAGGCCCGCGAGGCGGGTCAGGGCGCCGTCAGCCGCGAGGACCGCGTCAAGCACGGCAAGTACTTCACCGACGCCGCTAAGGCCGGCATCGCGCTCAACGCGGCCCGCCGCACCAAACTCGGCAAGAAACGCCACGCCCTGGCCACCCGGATGCTGACCCGGGCCTGCGACTACCTGAGATTCGCCCGTGACCTGCGGGTTCCCTTCGACAACAATGAGGCTGTTATGCGATCAGTGGTTCGTGTCCACGCGGCCGGTGTCTCACGACGGTGGCTCGGTCGGGGCAGGAAGTGTCTCACCGGCAGGGGGTCCGCGGGCGGGGCGTCCGTTTCGGTCCGGGGCACCGCAGGTCGTCAGGTCGGCTGGCGGGATGCGGGAAGATGGGTGATCCCAGCGTCGCGTTCGACGAGGGCGAGCAGCTGGGCATGCTCGTCGGCGAGCTGAGCCAATCGCAAGGTGAGCACCTGGATGTGGTTGGCGTAGATCTTGACCTGCTCGCGTGCCTCGCGCAGGTCGGCGGCGTGCTGGTTGCGCTGCTCCTTGTCAGCGGCTTTGAGCTGGCTGGCCTGGCGGCGCAGTTGTTCGGCCTGGGGTTGCTGGCCGGGGTTGTTGAGTATCTGCTGGAACTCGGCGGCGCGGGCGGACCGGTAGAAGCTGGCCCGCGGCACCTGGGCTTCGGCGCACAGGTTCTTCACGGTGAGCTTGCCGTCGGTGTGCTCAGGCCGGCCGGCCTGCAGCCGGAGCAGGGCGGCCTGGAGCCTGGTCTCGATCGAAGGGCCGGCTCGCTGTGTCATCGGGGAACGTCGTCCTTCCCGCTGGTGCACTGGCAGATGAGCTGGTCGAGCTGATTGAGGTGATCGTCCAGGGCGGCGCGCTGCAGCGGCGGCAGCGGCCGGCCGGCGGCTTCCCCGAGGGCCTGGCGTGCCTGCTCGCGGGCCTGCTGGAGGCGGGGCTGGTGCGCCGGGGTGCGGCGGGCGTTGGGGCAGGACAGGCAGGAATTCAGCATCGGCAGGGGCCGCCCGGTCCCGGCCGGCGCGGCGCGTTTGAGGCAGGCTGCGGTGGCGGGCTGGAAGAAGCAGTCGCCGAGCACGCCTGGGTGCAGGGTGATGGAAAGGTGCTGCAGCATGGTGCGCAGCCGGGCCGGGGAGGCGATAGTGCCGGGCAGGTCGGCCAGGTCGGCGCGGATCCTGGAGAATTCGGCGTCGACCCGGCGGGCGGCGCCCCCGCCGGCCGGCCCGCCGGTGTTCCAGTCCCGGTACAGGTCTTCGAGGTAGTCCAGGCGGGCGATGTTCTGCTCGGCCTCCACTTCGGCGGCGAATCCCGATTGCGATGTCCCGGCGTAGCCTTCGAACACGGCGACCTTGGCGTGCTGGTACTGGCGGGCGCCGGCGACCACGCCGAACGGCTGGTGCGCGATGTGCCAGGCCAGGCTCCTGCGGAATTGCCGCGCGTCGAAGGCCCACGGGCCGCCGCCGGCATCGGGGATGAACGGGCGGCCGGGTGCGGACCACAGCTGGTTGCAGTGGGCGGCGAACCGGTTCACCCGGCTGGGGACGCCGCGCATGAGTTCCTTCTTGCCGCCCCGGTCCCAGCCGAACAGGTGGGTCGGGTGATCGTTGACCTGCCGGAGCACGGCCACGGCGTCGTGGACGATCCCGAGAACCACCCAGTCGGCCTCGTCACCGGACAGCTTGCGGCCCTTGAACACGCGGCCGTGCAGCTTGTGGCGGGTGCGGCCGTCGGCGCCGGGTTCGGTGACCGCGCACGCCGGCGCGAGTTCCCGTACCTCCGGGTCGCGCATGCCCGACAGGTAGGCGATGACGATCCAGCATGCGGTGCGCAGTTGGTGCAGTTCCTGGTCGAGGCTGCTCGCGTCCAGGCCGGGTCGCCAGGGGCGGCCGGCGATCGGTCCCTCCGACCGGGGTGCGCTGAGGCCGCCGTCTTCGAACCCGATCCGCCGGGCGGCGTCGTCCAGGTACTTGCGGTGATAGCCGACGTTGCTGGGGATGCCGGCGAGCAGGCAGATCAGGGATTTGTTCGGCTGCCGCCCCGCCGGGCCCGGGCTTTGCCGGGACGGCATTCCGCGGCCCTCCCGCGAGCGGGACTCGACGAAAGCCTCCAGCCGGGCGCGGGCCTTCCCCGTGGTAAGGCGGGGCATGCCGGCGTTGGCCGCGTGCAGTCCCGCGAGCTCGGCCTGCGCGGCGAGCAGGTCGCCGGCGGCCGTGCGGACGTAGAACACGGCGGCTTTGAGCAGCGGCGCGATCACGTCTTCTGGGATGCGGGGTGTCGTGTTCTCCTGCAGCGGCATCCGGCCGGCCACCTGGTTCGCGGTGCGGCCCAGCCACGGCATGAACGTCAGCTTGTCGGTGAGGAAGGGCCCGTGCGCGGCCATGTGCCTGACCACCCCGGCTTTGCCCGCGGCAGCGACCGCGGAGGTGCGCCACCGGGCGAGCACGCCTGTCAGCAGGGCGGGCGTGACGTCGGCCAGCCGGGGTGCCCCGGCTGCCGCGAGGTCGGCCAGGATGGCCCGGACCTCATGGAACTCCGCGGGCAGGTTCGTGATCTTCATGGGCCGGGCGGTCGCGCCGCCGACCGGGATGGCCCGGTTGATCCTGGAGTACAGGAATTCCCTGGCGGTTCGCCGCTGGCCGGGATCGGCGATGGCGGTGAAGTCGATCCTGCTGCTTCTGGTGGTCCAGGGAACGAACGCTGTGACGTCCCACACGTCGTCGGCGAACCGCGGGCCGTCGCCGCTGCGGCCTTCGGTGATGCGGGCGGGCAGCACGAACGCGCCGGGGCTGACTGCGAACTCGACGGCAGGCCGTCCGCCGGCAGGAACGGCGGCCGCTGCGGCAGCGCTCATGTGAGCTGTTCCAGCAGCCGGGCCGGCAAGGCGGCGGTGTCATCGGCCGCGGCCGAGGCCCTGGCCGCTTCCAGCCGCCCCGGCGGGAAGACTGGGAACACGCCATCATTCAGGCGCTGCCAGGCAAGGCCGTAGCGGGCGGTCCACTCCGCGGCGCCCAGCGCCTCCCGCTGGTCCTCCAGGAAGCCGGCGAACGCGACGAGACTGGGCAGGTGCCGGTCAGTGAACACCGCGTTCGGGCATTCCAGGCAGCCCCATACCGCGACCGGGCACGGCCCGCCTGGCTTACGGGCGAACGGAGAGTCATGGAAGCTGGCGCATGAGGCGAGGAACACGTCGTTGTCGTCGCTGCGGGCTGCGCGGAGCTGGGCGGGCGACAGCACGCCGGGCAGCCCGGCGCCGTCGGGGATGACGGCCGGCGGCGGGAGCGCGACGGCCAGCGCCTGTTCCAGCCCGGCTTCGACGGCCCGGTCGTGGATTTCCCGGTGCGCGCCGATATCGGCATACCGGGACGCCGCGACCTGCCGGGAGTGGCCGGCGGTGAAGTCATCCAGCACCCCGCCGGCCGCCAGGTATTTCCCGGATTTCACCGTCTTGCGCAGCCGCCGCAGATCTAGCCGGACCCGGCCGCCGCCGTAGTCGGTCAGCTGGTCCAGCCGATGGCGGTCCATCCACGCCCGCACCTGGGTGTTCATCTGGTGGGTGTCGTCGAAGAACGCGCGCAGCCCGTCGTCGCCGGCGCCGACCCACAACGCGGTGCTTCCGGCTGCCTCCCGGGCCGGCTGGGTCAGGCGGACGGCCAGCTGGATCAGTCCGGCCGGGGTGGCGGTCCCGCCGCCGCGGACCCGCATCGTCTTGCCGGTACCGATATGCGCCCGCGGCTTGTCATACGCCAGCGTCCAGAACCCGCCCGACGGGCTGGACAGGCAGTCGCCGCGCAGCCCCTTGGCGCATTCAGGTTCAAGGCCGGTCAGGCAGAGCAATGCGACCAGGAACGGCACCAGGTCGTTGACGCCCAGGAACAGGTCATTGTTCAGGTCCCGTGCCCCGCCGTGCCGATTGCCGTGCCAGCCGAGCTCACGCATCCGCCCGGCAGTCAGCGGCCCGTGCTCGCGGATGCCCCACAGCACGTTCTGCCGGTCGAGCCATCCGGCCGTCTGCGGATCCTGCCCGGCGCTGGCCAGTGCCCGGCCCGCATCCAGGCGGGCGGTGATGGACCGCACGTCGGCCAGCGCCGCCTCCTTCATCGCGGCCAGCACCGGCAGCGGGTAGGCATCCAGCGGGGCCGACGGCACGCACCGCTCGCTCGCCGCGTAACCCAGCCGGGCCTGCAACCCGGCGGGCAGCGCGCTGCTCTCGCCCTGCGCGGCTATCCGCAGCAGCCGGACCACCGTCGCCAGGTAGACACCGACCGGGCCGGCGCCCGCACCAAAACGACGCGAAAGCGCAGCCTCGAAATCATCCAGCAACCCGGGGGTCACGTCGGCCAGCCCGGCCTCCGTGCCTAGCACCCCGGCGGCGAACGTCACGAACGTGCGCAGGTGCATCACCCGCTGCGCAAAGCCTGGGCTCCAGGTCCGGATCGTGCCGGTGTCCCCGCCGATCGAGGCCAGCGCCGCCGCCAGCGGCCGGGCCAGCAGCGGGCACGCAAGATCGGAGAAGTCCGCGGTCTTCTCAGCGCCGCCGAAGGTGAGACTGAACACGACCGGGCCGAACTGCGGCACCGGCACCGGATCGGCGTGCCCGCCAGCGCCGTCAAAACGGACCCGGCTGCCCCGGCCGGTCACCCCGCCACGCTCATCGCGCTGAGATCGCTGCCGTCATCGACGCCATCATCACCCTGACCGCGAGGCCGCTCATCCAGCTGGTCCAGCGCCGCCGCCTGCGTCTCCCACTGCTCCAAGGCCAAGGCCACGATCTCCTGGGCCTCATCCAGCACATCCAGGTACGTATAGACGGTCGCCTCGTTCCGGTGCCCCAGCAGCAGCTGCAGCTTGCGCATCGGATTCCCGACCAGCAGGCGCTTCACCTGCGCCGACGTCAGACTGCCGGCAGTGTGCGCCTCGCCGAGCGCGGCGACCGTCTGCCGCAGCAGCAGCCCGAGCATGTGAACCGCGAACGAATGCCTCAGCAAGTGCGGGGTCGCCCGCACCTCGAGCCCGAACCCGGCGCACCGCTCGTTGGCCCGCGCGAACACCGCCTGCCAGGCCGCCGGATGCAGCGGCATCCCGTCGTCACCCAGCCACAGCGCCAGCGGGCCGGTCAGCTCCCCGCCGACGGTGATCCCGATCAGGTGGCGGCGCGTCAGCGGATCCAGCTTCCCGACGCTCACGCCCCGGCCATCAGCCAGGCCCAGGCCGCGCGGGCCGGCCCGGCGCACCAGCACCGCGCCATCGCCGGCCCGGTACCTGCCCGCGGCGCGCATCCGCTCGACCACCTCGCCGCGCTCGATCGACCGGTACCGGTGCAACGAGCGGACCAGCCGCAGCGGCGGGAACACCGGCCGTGCCCGCGACCGCTTGGTCACCGCCGCCGCCAGCGAGATCGCGGGCACCTGCCCGCGAGCAGGCCCGATACCAGGCAGCTCCGCCACCAGAAGCGACGCCGCCTCGCCGAGCCGCATCCCTGTGAAGATAAGAAGGTCGGCGAACAGGCAGTTCCGTTCGTCGTGACGACCCCGCCACGACGGGTCCGGGCTGCCATCCGGCAGCCTGCCCGCCAGCCCGACATCGCGCCAGGCCAGGTAATCCCCGAACGCCAGGAAACGAACCGGCGCCGGACCCGGATCCGGCTCAGACGCGGTGTTCACCCGGATCCGCTGCACGCCGTTCGGCGTCCACACCGTCTTGTCCGCATACCGGAACGGCAGTTCCCCGATCAGGCCCTCGTACCTGGCCCACGCCGCCCACTTGTCCAGCGCAGCGATCGACCGCCGCCACGTCGACACCGACACCGCCTGCTCCGGATCGCCGTGCAGCCGTGCACGCTTGAACGCAGCCAGATCCGCGGCATCGCACTCCCAGATGCGCTTACCCCCGCGGGCCTGCTCAAGGAACCGGCAGAACACCGCGATGTCACGGGCATAAGCACTGACACTGCTGGCCGCACGCACCCCCCAGGCGTCCAGCTCGCGGAAAAAGCGGTTCAGCTCCACGTCATACGACCCGTCCGCCCCCAGCACGAACACCTGACGCTCACGAACCCCCGCGCAGGCCAGCACCGCAGCGGCCGTCATCCCCGCATCAAGGCCCGGCGCCGCCGCCGCACGAACCGCCTCGGTCACCCGAAGCACGGCCACGCCCCCGCTGCCGTCCGGGCAGCCGTCATCCCCGCGATCCATCCCGTCCCCCCGTCTGAGACAGTTAACGCGATCGCATAATAGCGGAGCGTAATTAGACACGCTCACCCGGTCGCATAAAAGCGGAGAGAGTAATCCGGATGAGCAAGCTCCGGATCAAAGTCTCCGGATGCATGCGGTCGATGGCCGGAGCCGAGACCTTCTGCACCCTCCGGTCCTACATCGCCACCGCGCGCCGGCACGGGATCAGCGCACTCGACGCCCTCATCCTCGCCGCCCAGGGCACCCCCTTCATCCCCGGCGACGCATAACGCACACCCCTACCCGCGGCCAGCTACCCAGCGCATACAAGGCACTACAGCAACTGCCGAACCTATCCAGTTACGCGCCCGTTTGGCTACCGAATCGACGCGGCGGCGCGGGCGCTTGTCCCCCGGCCGGGAAACCGTAGCACGGCGCACAGCGCGAACGTCGCCGCGGCGGCCTGACCTCGGGCACAGCGGTCAGGCTCGCATCGGGCCGCTGTGCGCCGCAGATCTCGCTGCCGCGCCGTGAAGGACGCGGCGCGGACCGAGTTTTCCAAATTGGCGCTTCCGGTGATGTCAAAAAGGCGCCCCGAAGCCGGATTTGGTTAGTGGCAGCGAACCGGCGGCAGCGGGACGCAACAGTCCATGCCCCACCCGGCCAGCAAGCGCGTCGCCGTTGAGCACATCGCCACCGAACCGATGCGCGGCAACCAAACGCGAGCAGGCGATCATCGCGCTCGCCATCCTCATAACCGCCTGGCAGCACGACTAGGACCAGCCGGAATCCGCGGCGCTTCCTCTTCCCGGCACGGCGAGCGACGCTGACCACGCCGCATCACAACCCACGCGCTCACCGCGCAGCAAACACCGGAGCCGGTCATGAAACGCCAGGTGAGCCAGCAACCCGCAACTCCCGATCGCAGCAGTGACGTGCGGATCGGCGCGACACCATCATCGACCGGGTCATCGCCGGGATGGAGCGCAAGGCCGCCGCCGGGAAATGGAAGGGCGGCCGCCGCCCGTTCGGCTACCAGGTCAACCCTGCCACCAGCACGCTCGTACCTGATCCCGCGAAAGCCGCTGTCGTCCGGCTGACCTTCGATCTGTACACGCGCGACCGGCTCGGCGCCCGCGCCATCGCGACAGCGCTGAACGAGCGTGGTCACCGGACCGCCACAGGCGGGAACTGGTCCGCCCACCAAGTGGTGCGTGTGCTGTCCAACCGGGTCTACCTGGGCGAGCTGACCTTCCGCGGCATCACCGCCACCGACTGCCACCCGCAATCATCAGCGACTCCGCGTTCGCCGAAGCACATCGGATCCTGGCCGCTCGCGGCGATACCTACTCCAAGCGCGCGGCGAACAGTTCCGACTACCTCCTCACGGGGCTGATGCGCTGCTGGTCCTGCGGCAAGGCAATGATCGGCACCAGAGCGCATCGCCGCAGCCGCGTCTACCGCTACTACACCTGCTTCACCCGCATCCGGTACGACACCGCACGCTGCCCAGCCAGCCGCCTGGATGCCGACGCCGTCGAGGATGCAGTGATCGCCGCGCTCGCTAGCTTCTACCGAGACCAGCACGACCTCATCGCCGCCGCCATCGCCGCGGCGCAAGCCAGCCGCGCAGCCGGGCACCAAGACCGACGCGCCGAACTGGCCGCTGCGGAGCACGAACTGGCCAGGACAGCCGCGGCGATCGACCGCTACCTGGATGCGTTCGAGCAAGGCACCCTCGACCCCGAGGACCTCGACGGACGACTCGCCCAGCTCAAGCCGGCTCAGCACAACTGCGCGCCCGCCGCGAGGAACACGCCGCTCACCTCGCCACAGCGCCCACCGCGCCGCCAGCGGCCACCCTCCGGCAGGTCGCAGAGCACATCGAAGACGTCATCCGCTCAGGCGCCAGCAACCAGCGCAAGGCCCTCATCGAAGCCCTCGTCGCCCGAATCGAGATCATCGGGCCGGACCGGATCGTCCCCGTATTCACCGCATCGATCGCGCGAAGACGCAAACCGCGCTGTACCGCCGACCGCTGAGCGCGACCCGCAAGCCAGTGACGCGGTTCACGCATTGACCAATTTGGCTGGTGGGCCGAACACACCACTATGAACCACGATCTTGTAGTTGACGGCGATCCGCCCCCGGCACGTCTGCGCAGGCCATGGGTCAAGAAGGCAACACCGATGAATGGATCCGTGCCCATCAGAGTCACAGCCGGAACGGCGCCTCGAGATCTTCAATCATCGGGAAATGACGCACGTTGAGGGTGGCGAGATCGAGCCCTTCCACCTCCGCGGTAGCCGCGATGAGGTAGTCGCCGAGCCCGATCCCCTGATACGAGCGCCGGTAGGCGCGCATGTACTCCGTGGCCCGCCAGGCGATCCGCTCAGTCACCGGGAAAGCACGCATGCTGGACAGCAGGCGGCTGACCTGCCGCCGTTCGGGGGATCGCATGCCGCCAGCAACCTCGCTGACGCTCACCACGCTGACAGCGAGCGGGCCGGTGTCCCGGCGGGCGGTGAGCAGCCAGTCCCGTGCGGCCGGTTTGCCCCGCAGGTTGGCGATGATGACGTCGCTGTCGACCAGGATCACCGGCTGGCCACGCGGTCCAAGTGCCGGGCGCGCTCGTCGGGCCCGCGGTCGAGGGGGATGTCCTCATCGCCGAGCACACCGAAGGACTCCCGGATGGCAGCCAGGTCCGCGTCCAGGTCAGCCGCCCCCGCCGCGCTGATGCGTGCGTCGATGAGCTGGCGGATGAGCTCGGCACGCGATATCCCCTGGGCGTGTGCCACCTGGTCCAGGGCGGCTGACTGCGCCTCAGCCAGGTAGATGTTGGTCCGCTTCATACACCACATTATACATCAGGCTTGCTACCCGGGTATCGACGGCCCTGCCCAGGGCCTTTGCGCCCACACCGCCAGCCGGAGCTGAGTCATGGCCGGCCCACCGCAGGCCGGTTCGGGGGACTATGAGCTGGTTTGAGTGCGGTGACGGCACGCTGGGCGGGGATGGTGGGGAGGCTGGGGTCGCCACCGACATAGAAGGTGTGCAGGGTGAATTCGGCGATCTTGCCGCCTGCCAGCTGTGCGATGTAGTGGCCATGCACGACCACGCCTGCCCGGTGCCTGGGCCAATGATGGGCAGTGACATGGGTCTGGACGTGATCACCCGAGACCAGCAGCGGTCCGGTGAGGTGCTGAGTGGCACCGAACCCGCTGGCGAACTCGGTCCACTCGGCGATCAGGTCATCGACGGGCTTGGTTTCCGGCTGTCCACCCCCTAGCGAGGTGTAGTTGGTGCCTACCGGGTCGGTGAAACATTCCCGCACGGTTGCCCAGTCCAGGGCGTGATCGCATGCAGCATGCGGATGAGCACGTCAGAATCGGTCATGGCGTCCCCAGGGTCGTGCGGAAGTGCAGGGCTGTGCCGCTGACCGCTGCCGATATCTGCTGCGGCTGGTCGTAGAAGTCGGCTGGCTGCCTTCGGCCCAGATCAGTTCGGCCGGCCCGGCGAACTGGCCGTGGATTTTCTTGAAGTTTCCGGGCAGGACGCAGCCGTCGCCGTGCACGAACAACGCTGGGATCCCACTTTCGGCGCGGCGGCCTGCCCGTCGAAGGTGAGCCAGAACAGCCAGCTCATCTCCGCCATCTCATTGACCCAGGACTTGACCGCGCCACGGGCGGGGCTGGAGTAGTAGTCCATCTCGATGAACATGCCCGCCCGCTCGTCACCACTCTTATCGGCGGGCACGGTGCGCACGGCCCCGGTGCGTTGGTATTCCGCCAGCGCGGCCCGCCCGCGCTGGAGTCGTCCGGCGACGCCCTCCATGCCGCCGTAGAAGGGGGCGATGGTGTGGATGTCGTGGTACCAGTCGGCCACGCTGGCGAACGAGGTGATCGGCGCACCGGCAGCGATAGCGGCTAGCGCGTACTGGACGCTGGCGCAGACCGCGAGGTAGCCGACTCGCCTCGGATGGACGAACGACAGCCGGGATACCTGCGCGGCCACGGCGGTGATGTCGGCGATCTTTCGCTCTGGGGCTTCCGTCTGCCGTGGCATGCCGCCGCTGGCGCCAAATCCGGCGAAGTCAAAGGTGACTGCGGTGAGGCCCTGGGCGGCAAGGGCGTCGGCATACAAGTCGGCCATCTGCTCCTTCACCGTCAGCTATGAGCCGGTGACCAGCACCGCAGGCTGGCGCTCAGCGATGTCGTCGGTGTTGCGGTGCACGCGGGCCGCCAGCGGCACGTCGCCGTTAAGGAACAGGTGCGGGGTCGCTGCCATGGTCCCGATGCTGGCATGAGCGGGCGTGCCGCGAAGGGTCCAATCTTGCGGTTCTCCCGCAACTGCCCAGGCAGCACGCCCACGTGCCGGCGGAACAGCCGCCGGAAGAGCTGAGGTTGGATACCCCGGCGGCGGCCACCTCGGCGACCGGCATGTCCGACGCGGCCAGCAGGAGAGTCGCGCGCTGCACCCGTCGCGCAATGACGAACTGGCGCGGGCTCAGGCCGGTGGTGGCCTTAAACGCGCGAGCGAAATGGAACGGCTCAGACGCACGACCTGGGCAAGCCGGTCCAAGGTCAAGGTGCCGGACAACCGGCCTCCACATATTCGGCCACCTAGTCCACGACCTTGCTGCTCAGCAGCCCGGACGTTTGGCCCGCCCAGAGACGGAGATGCCCGTGGCGGGCGAGCATGTGCCCCACGAGGCGATGCGCCAGCGTGCCGGCTCCCATATCGGTCAGCATCAAGCCCGCGCGGTATGTGCCTGTTTGAGGATCGAGCTGATCGCCAGCACGGTGCCATCCCGTGCCGCCGCAGCGGGCTCAAGCTCGGGCTCCCCACCACCAAGGAAACGAAGAAATCCCAGATCCGGATAGATCTCAAGCGCCTCGGTGGTCTCCCGGACCCGCGACCAGGTGATCGAATCCTCGCCTGTCACAAACACCGATCCGGCTCCGAGATCCGTCTCGACCACCCGGTTCGCCGTCCGGTAAACAACCCCCTGATGAGCGCTAAAAGATACGCGGACCTGGTAGGACCCGGTCCGGGTGGGGCCCTCCCCAGCCGGGACCCAGCTATGCTCCGACCGCATCCCCGACCACCGCAGTACATCAGTCCGTGACGATCCGGTCGCCTGCCTCATCCCGGCAAGAGCCTACACACGGCCTCGGAACAGCACCGAACCACCCGATCGGTACGCACCCACGCCGCCACCAGCCAGAAGATCACGATCCTGGCGGCGCTCGCCGATGCAGCGGACAGCAGCCAACGGTTCGCGTAATGGTCAATCATATCCGTGAACGTGCGGGTCACGGCCTTGATGGGCCAAACGCACCACTATGCGAACCACGATCTTGTAGTAACCGGTGACCCACTCCCGGTGCGTCTGCCCAGGTCACGGGCGCGGACGGTGGCCAAGTGACCCGCCCGGAGGCGCCGCTGAGAGCCGGTTGGGGTGGGTGGACGTGGTGATCCGCTCGACTGCCGCTGTGACGGTAGTGGGGCTGGCTGGGGTGGCGGGAGCTATCAGTTACAGCCACATGCGGGCACTGGCGGCGGCGCATGGGGAGGCAGGCTGGCAGGCTCACACGTTCCCGCTGAGCGTGGACGGCATCGAGGTCGTCGCGTAGCTGATTTGGCATGATCCAAGCTCGATGCGGGGCCGAGTGCCGGTCGTCAGTGCTGAGGGCGGTGGTAGATCTCCGAACGGTGGTCAACGTCGAGGACGTGGACAACGCGGCTGTTCTCGTCGATCCGGTAGACGACGCGATAGGTGCCGCGTCGGGCACCGTGACAGCCAGCGAGTGGCCCGAATAACGGCTTGCCGACCCGGTGAGGATTGACCGCAAGCGCGGCATCGCAGAACTCCAGCACGGCGGCGGCAACGGCTTCCGGCAGCCGCTGGGCAATCGCTCGTCGTGCAGCGGGCTGGAACCGGATCTCATACCGCGCAGGTTCGCTCGTCACGCGCCGGTGACACGCCGCCGGGCCAGATCCTGACGCACTGTGGCCACGTCAGCGCCAGGCTCACCACGCCCCAGAGCGGCCAGGCTTTCGGAGACGCGCGCGACAGCCTGGGTGTCACCGAGGATTTCCAGGGTCATCTCCAAGCCCTCAAGGTCATCCACCGACAGCAAGACAGCCTCGGGCTCGCCGTTGCGAGTCAGGGTGATCCGCTCATGTTGCTGGCGTACTCGCCTGGCCAGCTCAGACAAGCGCGCCTTGGCTTCGGACAACGGCACAGCCGTCAGGGCGATCGTCATAGTTAGAAGTATAGACATCGCTAGTCTATTTTTAGACCAAGCTCGCGGGTTAGGCCGTGGTTGACCTTTGCGCCGACCCGTATGCCAGCGGCGACAGTCAGTCACGAAAGCCCCTGCCTGCTTGCATCTTGCGCGCTCCCTGTGTGCGGAAGGTCCCCCACCGTGGCACGGTGCGGACTAGGCCCTCAGCCGCCAGGTTGCGCAGCACCCGGGTGATTGCGGACTGGGAGACGTGGTAGTGCTCGGCCAACGCCGCCGTCGTAGGTAGTGCCTCATCCACGTCCCATTCGCCAGCCACGATGCGCCGCCGCAGATCGGCGGCGACGGTCTCAGACGGTCGCTGTGGTCCCCGGCGCACACTGTGATCATTCCCGTGGCTTGCCGCTCACCTGGCGGGTCGGCCAGCAGCGCGGCCAAGTGAGCGCGGGTGCGCAGCCCGGGCGGTGAGTTCCTGGAGCGTGAGCCGCCCCTGCGCGCACCCGTCCGCCAGCCGCGCGACAACCGCCTCACGCTCGTCATCAGACGCCAGGACGTCATCGGGCTCGCCGCCCATCCACTCCCCTACAGGTGAATGACTGTGCAGCTCAGCGTCCGTGTCACGCCTTCGAGGGTGCGGACCTGGGTGGCTACCAGCTTGCCAAGCTCGTCGATGTCCCTCGCCTCCACGCGGGTAATCACGTCGTAGGGTCCCGCTACCCTCGCCGTATTCGAGGCGCCCGGCACCTGCCGGAGCGCGGCAGCTACGCCGGCAGCCTGGCCGGCTTCGGCCTGGATCAGTATGTATGCGGCAATCACGTGGCAACCACCCAACCTTCTGGCACTATTCAACCGCCTTTGCGCTCTTAGGTCATCCCGGTCGCAGGCCGCGGACGACCACGCAGGTCAGCAGCGCCGACTGATCCGGTCCCAGCTGCGGCGACGTATCTCCGGTGGGATCCCCTCGGCGTGGGAGGCACGATGCCCGCGACCCTTTACCGGCGGTGCCCGGACGGATCGGTCCCGGATCGGACGGCACCAGAGCGTTGTCTGGTGGCCGCGGGCCGCGCTAGCGTCCAGGGCATGGGGGGGACGGACGCGCTTGTGGCGGCGCGCCTGGCGGCTGGAGACGAGCACGCGCTCGGCGAGGTCTTCGATCGCCTCGCGCCGGGCGTGTACGGCGCCGCGCTGCGTGTTCTCGGCGATGACTGCACCGCGCAGGACGTTGTGCAGGACGTCTTCGTCGAGTTGTGGAGCCATCCCGACCGGTATGACCCGGCGGCCGGGACGCTGCGCACCTACCTCATCGTGCTCGCCCGGCATCGTGCGGTGGATCTGGTGCGCAGCGAACTTCGGCGAGTCGCGCGGCAGGAGCGGCACTACCGGCTGACTCCGGCGCAGCGGCATCCGTCTCCGTGCGAAACGGTGGCGGCCGCGGAGGCCGCCGGGGTGGTGCGGGAAGCGGTACGGTCGCTCCCCCGCGATCGCGCCGGGTGGTCGAGCTCGCCTACTTCGAGGGGCTGACCTGCCGCGAGGTCGCGCGCGCGGCCGGCATCCCGGAAGGCACCGCCAAATCGCGGCTTAGACTTGCCTTGGCCAAGCTGGAAACCGCGCTGGACCGGCAAATGCTGGAGTCGTCATGACGGCACACGGGCGTGCACCAATGGCGCTGCCCGCCGATCTGCGCGAACGTGTCCTGGCGGCCGCCCGGCAGGCACGTGCAGCCGGCCGCCCCACGCCCGAGACAACTGCGATCTGTCCCGCCGAGGCGTTCAGCCGCGCCGCCGATGCGCTTTTCGGCCTGCTGCGCACGCTGGACGATGAAGACTGGCGGCTGCCGGTCCTGCGTGGCCTGGACGTGCAGGGTCTGGTTGGTCACCTGATCGGTGTCGAGGATGATGTGCACCGCTGCCTGTGCGGCGACCCGGAGGTGGCGGAGGCGAGCCACATCGCATCGACCCAGCCGGCGGCTGCCCGCCAGGCCGGTCGCCCTCCTGCCCAAACCCGCACCGAGTGGCGCCGCGCGGCCGACCGCACTGCCGAACTCGTCCGCGCCCGCGGCGACCTCGACGGCGAGGTCGCCGTGCACGGCATGCGGCTTCCGCTCGGCGCGCTGCTGGTTGTCCGGGCATTCGAGCTGTGGACACACGACAACGACATCCGCCGGGCGGCCGGGTTGCCCTCGTCGGTACCTGACGCGTCGATGCTCCGCCTGATGTCCGAGCTGGCGGCTCGGCTGCTGCCGTACGGCGCGGCCCGCACAGGTCTGCGGGAAACCGTCAACGTGCATCTGGTGCTGACCGGCCCCGGTGGCGGCACCTGGGATGTCGCGGTCGGGGGCGGCACGGCCGGGGGCGGCACGGCCGGGGGCGGCACGGCCGGGGGGGGCACGGATGTCGCGGTCGGCGAGAGTCCGCCCGGTCCCGCCTGCATCCGCATTGTCACCGACGCGGTCGGGTTCTGCCGGCTGGCCGCCAACCGGGTCGCCCCCGCCGATCTCGACCTGCACGTCAGCGGCGACCCCGGCCGGGCCGCCGGGGTACTTGCCGCGGCTGCGGCACTCGCACTCGACTAGGGCATGCCCTAATTGCGGGCGCCGGCGGGTGATCCGCTGCGCTTGCCGGCGACGTATCCCTGCTGGGAGCTGTCGCTGAGGCAGTCGCCGCACCGGACCAGTACTGAATCGGCTTCCCGGCAGGAGGGGGAACTCCAGTGAGCGATGACGTCAAGATCAAAACCATCGCGCAGGTATATGAGGCGTTCGGCCGCGGCGACGTCGCCGCGATCCTCGACGCCGTCAGCGACGACGTTGACTGGGCCGCGGAAACCACCTCCGCCGCCGCCCCTTGGTACGGCGTGCGTCACGGCAAGGACGACGTCGCGGATTTCTTCACGGCGTTCGGCTCAGCCATGGAGGTCGAGGAGTTCACGCCCATCTCCTTCGCCGCCAACGACACAGACGTGCTCACCGTGGTCCGGCTGCGGGCCAGGTCACGCGGCACTGGCAAAACCGCGGCGATGCACCTGCACCACTTCTTCACCTTCCGTGACGGAAAGATCGTCTACTACCGCGGCACCGAGGACAGCGCGCAGACAGAGGCAGTCCTGCGGGACTGACGCGGGCAGCCCTGCGGGACTGACCCGGCAGCCGTGCGGGACTGACCCGGGCAGCCCTGCGGGACTGACCCGGGCAGCGCAGCGGACTGACCCGGGCAGCGCGGACGGAGGACAAAGACATGCCGCAGGTGAGCCACCACTTCGTCGTGGACCGTCCGATCGATGCCGTGTTCGACGTCGTCAGCACGGCCCGGTTCTGGACCGAGTGGCACCCCGCCACGCGAAGCGTCGAGGGGGATGTCGACCACCCGGCGCGGCTCGGTGACCGGATCATCGAGCACGTGACGATCGCGGGGATTGAGGGCACGGGCACGTGGACGGTGGTGGAACACGTCTGGCCGCACCATCTGGCGCTTGAGACCGACCTCGCGGTGGGTCACCTGCGGATCAGCTACCAGCTGACCACCGTGGACGGCGGAGGCACGCGGTTCCGGCGCGACCTGGACTTCCCCGAGCTCGGGCCGCATGTCGGTGCCGCCATGCAGACCCAGTCGGCGGAGGGGATCACCAGCCTCGCGCGCCTGGTGCTGAACCAGGCGCGGGAAACGCAAGCTGGCGGTCCTGATGTCACCATGGCGACCGTGACGACCGCACCGCCCGAACCGACCCGGGGTGGCGGTGTGACGTGAGGGCCGCTGCCGCCGGCCTGAGCGGGTGGGTCGCCTTAGGCCTCCTCATTCCGATGGAAGCTGGCGTGCCCATCCCGCTGCCGGCCGATCTCGTGATGTTCGGCGTGGGCGAGCGCGTCGCCGTCGGAGCATTCCCGTTGTGGCTGGCAGTCGCGAGCTTTGAGGTCATTTCGGTGATCGGCACCACCGCTGCGTTCCTGACCTGCCGAGGCCCCGCGCACCAGGTCATCGCCCGGTTCGGACCGCGCCTGGGACTCAGCGAGGCGCGGGTCCGTCGCGCGGCCGCCTTCGTCGAGGCTCGAGGGCGTCCCGCGCTTGCCGTGGGACGGGGGACACCGGGCCTGCGGACGCTCACCGTGGTCGCAGCGGGCGTCTCGGGGGTGAGCTGGAAGCGTGCCCTGCCACCCCTCATCCTGGGAAGCAGCGTTTTCCTGCAGCTCCACCTGGTCCTTGGCCTGTTGCTTGGCCCGCTCGCGTATCAGGCCTTCCACCAGGCAACGGGGCCAGCTCTGGTCGCGCTCGGCGTGCTGGTCATAGGGGCGCTCGCCTTTTGGTACGCCAGGCGGGGAAAACGGGCGGGAAGCGAAGCCTGGGCCGAGGCGGCGTGCCCTGCCTGCATCGGTTTGAGCCTGGTAGCGGAGCACGTTCCCGGTCTCGCGGGGCTGCGGGAGGCGGAGGCCTGCCCGTCGGCGGAAGGTCCCGATCGGGGAGCTCTCGCCGGTTAGCTTTTGCTTCCGCGCTCAGGCCGCGCCGCGGCGGCCGTTAGGCAGCAAAAGTCGGCTGGAGCCGTGCTGCGCGGCAGCAGCCGATCTGGTCGGCCGGACGCCGACCCCGATGGCCTTCCTGATCGGTGAGCTGGAGCAGCGCTGGTTGATCGCAGCGGTGCAGCAACTCAGGCGACCATCGACGCGCGCGCACGGTCGGGCTGCTTCGCATTATTCGAGCAGCTCGGCGTAGGGGGCACCTTTGTCCAATACCGGCGGCGTGGTGGGCGCCGGCTCGCCGGTGACAAAGCAGACCGCGCGCCCGTCGTAGGCGGTGACGTGGGTGTCTGCGCGGCCTTCCTCGGCCCGGCGCCGACGTGACCGAGGATCCGGAGCTTGTTGTTCCAGCCGTTGGCGACCGGCTTGGCGCCCTCATGCGGCACAAAATGATCGCCGACGTAGTATCCCCCGAGGCGCACGGCTCGGCGGCCAGCATCGCGGCAGCGAACATCCCCTGCAGCCCCAACCGGGTCGGGTTCTGGGGGCGGAACTATCCTCTGAGAGCACTGCCGACGAAACTGCGGAACGTTGGCCGCCGGGCTGCGGCCAGACGGTTATCCGAGTCGAGGCGGTGCTGCTTGGCAGCGAGATGGCCGGAATGAGCGTGACTGAGCTGGGCCGCCAGTTCGGTCCTGCGTTGGTCGATCGGGATCTGCTCGATCCGCTGTTGTTTGTCCGCCGCAGCCAGCGCTGCATCCAGTTCGTGTTTGATCGCAGCGACTTGGCCGGCAACTTGCTGGGTTACGAGCGAGTGCTCGTCCCGCAGTTGCCGTTCCTGTGTCGCGAACTGTGCATCGATGACTTGCAGTTCGGGCACCGGAATAGCGGAAGGCTGCTTAGTCACGGCGGTAGCGACTTGGTCTTGCCGCCACTGGTCGATTCGACGCGCCTTTACCTCGCCGATACCAGGCACGTGAACCAGCCTGCCCGAGGCCAGCTGGAAATATATGCTTGTGGGTCCTGCCCCACGTGAGTACTTGATCCCTGAGAAGTCGCTGGCTACTCGTATGCCTGCAGCCGCTAGGTTCGCCGCAAGCTGCGTGCCCACGCCTGGCAGCTGGTTGGCGTTGATCGCGGCCTGGGAAAGCCAGGATCTCACGTGCTCCTGCTGGAGCCGTGTCAGGCGGCGGCTGATCTCCTGCTGCCTGCGGCTCCTCAACAGCGCCAATTGCCGGTCGATCGACTCTTCCTGATGCGCAACTTGTCGCCGCCTCCGGTCGAAGGCGACCTGGACCGATGTCCGCTTCTTGGCATGTTGGCTAGTCAGCCGCCGCGCCGTGCGCTCGACTGCAGCGCCGTTCTTCTCTACGCGCGCAAGATCCGCGGCAGCCCGGTTGACGCCGGCCGTCGCCCTCGCACGAGCCCGCCGCAATTCGGTAAACGTGCGAGTGAGCGGATCACGCCGGTACAGTGCCCATACAGTCACTGTGACGATGACACTCGCGGCGATGATTCCGGCTAGGCCGGCAGGCAGGCCCCAGTTGGCCCCCGCTGCCGCTGCCAGAGGTAAGGCGGCCAGCATCCGCACGAGCCAGGTTAGCGATCGTGCTGGCGTGTTGTGTTGCGGTTGGGCCTGACCAGGAGGTGCTGGAGCTATAGAGGGGCCTGGTGCGCCGGCAGGTTCCGGGATGTGGCCCCTCATCCAGCCGGGAATCCCGCTCGTCGCGGCCGTCGGCGCAGCAGCTTGAGTGGAGGCGCCGGGCAGCGCAGGGATTGCGAGCGCGGGTATTGAGGTCATGGGCAGCGGGAGGATGTCGCGCGCTATGTGAGCGAGTCTGCGGACCTCTGCGTCCCGGTGAGACACGAGCATGGCAATCCGCCGGGAAGACGTTAAATCAGCGAGGTCACTCCTATTGAGCAGCAGGTACTCGTCATGACCAGGGTTGAGCTGATCCCAAAGCACGGGATCGGCGACCAGCATTTTCAGGGAAAGGGAAATCAACCAGGCGGAGAAGCGATCCATCGCCGGGCCGTAGTCAGCCTGCGAGCGGCCTGGCGGCTGGTAGTCGGGATGTCCCACCTCGCCTGGAGGCAGACCATCGAGGCCAGGTACGTACATGCCGTCATAGTCGACAAGGTGTAACCTGCCGTTGTCGGCAACGAGCAAATTGCCATCCTGCAGATCGCCGTGGGCCATGCCAGCCGCCACCAGATCGGCGATTAGCTCGTCGAACCGCTGCGTTAGGCCGCTCAGGGCTGCGGGCTGGTTAATGTTGTTGCTTATCCAGCGGGTCAGCGTGAGCCCACTTACCCAGTCCATACGAAGAATTGGATACCGTTCACTGTCTACCAGGATGCCGTCCGAGAGAAACTGGAAATCCGTCGCCCACCTCGGCTTCAGCTTGCTAAGGTGCTCACCGATCAGCATGTATCGCTGAAGCTGATGAGCCACCTGGCGGGTGAAGCATTTCACTGCATACCGGTGGCCGCCGGATGTTGTCATTGGAAAAACGGATGCAAAGTTTCCAGAGATCGCCTTTGGCAACCCCATCGTCATCCGTTCAAACGAGGCCGACCGGAGGTCAGGATCGGAAAAGCACTGCTCGGGATGCTGCACCGCTTCCTGATACTGGACACCCGTGGGGAATCTGTGCGGCGTAGTCATGCCTGGTCACCAGATGTCGACGTGTACGAGAGTCACGTCATCGTTGCGTAGCCCGCCGGCGCGCCTGGCCCAGGATACCCATTCTGCGAAACCGATGTCGGTGACGTCCCGGAGGGTTTCCCACGGTCGGCCGCCTTCCTCGGCGCGGGCCAGGAACCAGGCGGCGAGTGCGTCGGTGCACACGAAGAAGTCGTCGCCCTCGGCGACGGCGCCGTCGGCGAGCCGGACATGAGCCACAATCACATCCTCGTCGGCATCCCAGCTGCCTAAGAGGGCAGGGCGGGTGCCGAAGTCCGCGCTTTCACCCAAGGGAAAGGCAACCTGGAGCTGCCCACCACGTACATGGAACAGGCAGGTGTCGCCAATGGCGGCCGAATGCCAGCTGCCGAGGACTGATGGCGGCCCGGGTTGGGTCTGAGCGCCAAGTCTGACCGGCAGTGTACTGTCGGTGTACACCTGTAGCGCGAGGAGCGTCGCGAAGGCTCCCTTCGCGATACCGGGCCGCTCAAACCAGCGAAGCGGCCGGGCGGCGTTCTCGCGTTCCGCTATGTAGGAATCCACGACACCGGGCCACCGGGCCGACAGGGCGAGTGCCGTCTCGGCAAATAAATGGCGATCGCACGCCGCGGCGGACGCCTCCGCGAACCCACCTGCCATCATGGTCGCCCACTGGCCAGCTAGCAGGCTTTCGGTAGCACCATCAGCGACAGCCACACCGACCCAATCACCCGGGACCTCGTCGCTAGTGGCGGGCAGGACTTGCCAGGCGTCCTCGTACTCGGCGTCGGAGCTTCCTTCCTTGGGTGCCCAGTAAGCGATGGCGCTCGCCCTCATCTGGTTATCGCAATGCTAGGGCGCGCGTACCGATGTCGAGGAACTGCACTAGAGACACCGCGTCGGAATTGTAGACAAAGCCGCGGCTGCCCTCGCTTACCTCGTAGTGATTGTGGGCCGCGTACTCGCGCATATGCGGGGGTAGCTCGCTTGACATCTCGAAGAGGCTGCGTGCGTAGACGTTTGGCAGCCTTGACGTGTCGGCTGGAAAGGTGGTCGGGGAGCCGCCAGCGTTTGATATGTGGAGGTTGAACAAGAGCACAGTTCCGTCCTCGCTCCGCAGTTGCGTCAGCTGCCGGGCGCTTTCGAGCGGATCGCCGTCGTTGGCCTCACCGTCGGTGAGGTTGAGCACGATCGGCGGGAAGCCACGGGGATGCTCGGCGGCCCAGGCCGAGACCAAATTCCTCGCGTGCATGAGGGCCTGGCACATCGGCGTAGCCCCGTTGGCTTGTACCTCCACCCAGATGGGGAAGTCAGTCTTTAGCTCAATGACCCCACCTGCTCCGTCCGATTTCAGCTTGGTGCGCTGATCGACGCGCAACGGGTGGTCGGCCACCTGGCTGATCGGGACTAGGCCCCGACCCCGCAGAGCCCCGCCAAAGGCGCTTTGCGCGGAACGGCCTCCATAGCCAAGGACGGCGACATGGAAGTAGTCACGCACGCCCTCCTCCTTCGCGCACCGGATGGCGAGTTCCGTGAGTAAGCGGTTCAGGGCGTCAGCGACGACGTCCGCCTTGCGCAAGGGGATCTCGCCGCCGATCGGATCAACCATGGACGCTGACTGGTCGACGAGGAAGATGAAACAGGACGGGTTGGTACGGCTGATTTCCGCGATGTACGGCACTGGAACCCCTTCGTCGGCTGGTACGCCCGTCGCTTACACCAGGCATGGGCGCAGGAACCGTAACATACTCGCCTCCCGACTTAGTGAGCATCATCGCCCGGCGCAAGCCGTCGTTGCGCTGACCCGGCAGACAGAAGAGCGCTATGAGGAATGATAGCCAGCGACCTCGCGTGGGAGATGAAGCAGTAGCGTCCCGGCGGATCTGAAGACCGATCTGGCCGTATCAGGAATCTCATCGACGGGATGGTGCGGGATGTGCTGGACGGGGCGGTGCTCCGGCGGTGCTCCAGCGCCGAAGTTGTGCCGCTGCCACACCCGCGGCTGAGCTGGTAGCGGTTCTGGCGAGGCACGGCAGTCCGATGGCGCGCCGGAACGGGACAAGCCGAACAACGTCAAGTACGCCACGGCTAAACAGCTGAACACCGAGGAATGGCTCGAACGCCCCAAACACAGGGTCAAAGCCTCAGTTGGCTCATCTGGGCGGCTCGGCACGGCACGTAATGCTTGTTCGCCGTAGCCATTATGGTCACGCAAGCAGCAGCCCTGTAGTTCAAGGGAAAGGACGCTCACCTACCGTATCGCGCTCACGATACCGGCTACCGTGCCGATAAACGTCAGCGCCAGCATCGCCCGGTTCATCGCCTGGTCAGCCTTCGGTACAGTCACTTCAGCAGGCGCCGGAACAGTCCTCGACACGACGAGGATCACCGCTACCCGCCAGTGGTAACCGGAACCGCGCTAACTGGCTTGGCCTGCCCGTAGCCTTGTGGAAGATGGCATCCCGTTTCGCCCTCCGATGCGCGACCCACCTGCTGCACCCGCGGAGCCTCCCCCGGCAGTCGTTACGGCACGCATGCCCATCCACCCATCGCGGACCAGGCCGGCCCGGAGGAAAGCTCGAACTGTCTGCAGAACGGGCGAAGTCGATGAAGGCGTCCACCGTGACTGGGCCCGCGCCGACCACGACCCTGTCACCGTCGGGACTTGTGCTCGCCGGAAAGCGGTTCGGGGCGGTAATGCTCATGGGCGCTCCGCAGCGATCTGGGGCATGACACGCTCTGGGAGACATCGATGGCGACGCCATCAGCAATGCGGTTCGAGGCTACGTGGTGCGGCCGCGCAGCTGACGATGCGGTCAGGGGCCGCCGCGACCGCGCTCAGGCCGTTCTTTCGCGCCCGGGCCCGCCCTTGTGCGGGGCGCGCCTGGTCTTCTCGTCCTCGATCCGGCGGATAATGTCCTTCCTGACGTCGGTCAGCGCGTGATCTAGGTCACGTCCGGCCGAGGTGGCTACGAGCGGTGGCCACCTGGGCAGCCAGGCTTCGAGGATGACCTTCTGCTCGGGACCGCGGCGGTCCTTGACGGAGATCGCGAGATCTACTCGCTCTGGGCTCCAGTGGGCCAGGTGCCTGTCGAGGCTGGACAGGATATCGAGCACGTGCGCTCGGTCGTCGGCCCCAAAGCCGGCGCCAAGGCGCAATCGCTCGTCAAGAATGCGCGCCGAGCCGTTCTCCTGATCGCTCATGATCCCCACTTTGCCACTTCTGCGCACGCCCCGCGCGGCGCAGACATCTGCCAGGCCGCCGGCGTGCGACGTCGATGATGGCCACCGTCACGCTACAAGCTGCGACGCTAAAAAGCTGCGACGCTACAAACCTCGACACAGGGTAATCGAGAAACTACTTTTGGTGCGCGGACGTTCCCCGGCAGCGGTGTTCGAAGGTCCTCGACGTGGCGGCCGGCGATTCGGTCCGCGGCGGTGGCTTGCGGGCCTGAGGGCCGCGATCATGCCGGATCCTTCGCCCGTGCCTGCTCTCGGCCCGGATTGCGGAGGAACTCCTTGAGCGCCTGGTAATAAGGCGCGATCGTGGTCGTGTCGACGTACTCGGCCGGACCATGCTGGCCGTCGCCGCCGACGCCGAAAGCGACGGCGTCCATGCCGCGTTCGTGGTAGAAGCGTCCGTCGCCCGCGCCATGCTTACGGAGGAAGTTGCCGCGGTAACCCTGGTTACGCGCGGCCTGCTGAAGGTTGCGTATCTCGGGGCGGTCCTGGTTAGCGCGGTGCGGCGGGTCCGCCTGATCGACGACGGGCGTGACGCCGGGCTCGCAGAACTCCGCCAGGTATGCGGTGATCTGCTGGACGGTCTTGCCATTCAGGTCGCCGTCCTCGGGCGGGAAACGGATGTCGAGCCATGCCTGCGCCGAATCCGGGATCTGGTTGCGGGCCTGGTTGGGAGTCTGGATTCGGGCGAGGTTGACGGTGGTACGCCAGGCCTCTTCGGTGGCCACGGGGTACTTGGCCAGCACGTTATCCACGCTACGGTGCAGCTTGATCAGGGCGTTGTCGCCAAGCCATGGGTACGCGCCGTGGGCGCCGTGGCCGACGGCGCGCAGGGTCACCATCACCATGCCCTTGGAATCGGTCACGATGTCCAATCCGCTGTGCTCGCCGATGATGACAAAATCGCCGCTGACGCCCTGCTCGACTTGATGCCGCGTGCCGTGACGCCCGCCGACCTCCTCGTCGGTGACAAGCTGCAACGCGATCGGGTAGGGCAAGCGGCCGGAAAGCTCCTTGAAAACCTGTGCCTGCGCCAACGCCGACACCTTCATGTCCTGCGCGCCCCGCGCGTACAGGCGGGTACCCTCGCGTCGCGGCTGGAACTGGTCCGGCGGCGCAGGTACCACGTCGAGGTGGCCGTTCAGGATGACCCGGAAACGAGGCCGGTGCGCGCCGCGATAGACCAGCGCGCTCGGCCTGCCGTCCGATTCGAACCGCTCCACCGTGAACCCGGGTCCGACGAAGCCGAGCACAAAATCGAGTGCCCGGCGCAGGTCGTCGCGCCGGTCAGCCGTCGAAGGCACAGCGAGCAGTTCGCAGGCCGCGGATAGGAAAGACTCGGTGTCCATCACCTCATCCTGCCCTGTCCCAGGTGCCACGCCAGCCACCACCGACGGGGCAGAGGGTCCAACGGTCCCCGGGATCCTCGATCGCCACTGAGGCAGATCGAGAAATCGCAGCAGGCTCGCAGGCCGGCCAGCCGCCAAAGGCGGTCAGCGGGCAGCCTGACACGGCCAGGTGTAGATTCGACCCTAACTTCATGAGCATGCAAGACCACTTCCTGTGACACGGAAGGTTCGCGGCCTTCGGCCGGTGTATGGATGACTGCGCTATCCCGCCCGTTACGGCTGGCTGAAGCCGCCGCGGTGATGTCGCTGGCGACTGACCTGGCGATGGGCCAACCGCTGGAGCACGGGCTGCGCACCGCGATACTGGCGGTGCGGCTGGCTCACTCAATGGGCCTGTCCGAAGACGATCAGGTCACCGTCTTCTACACGGGTATGCTGCATTTCGCCGGGTGCACGGCAGAGAGCGAGATCGACGCGCGGTTCTTCGGGGACGAGCTTGCGGCGCGCCCGCAGATGATGGCGGCATACCTCGGGTCCCGGCTGGGACTGGTCGCCACGGCGGCGCGGGTCGCTCACCCGGGCAGTCCGCCGCTCGCGCGGGCGGCAGTGATGATCAGGTCGGCATTTGGCGGCGTGGCTGAGTTCCGCAAATGGGCGGCGAGCCACTGCGATGTCGCCAGGCTACTTGGCGGGCGGATGGGCTTGACCGGGCAGGTTCAAGCGGCGCTGCGGCACCTGTATGAACGCTGGGACGGCAACGGCATGCCGGGAGAGCTGCGCGGTCCGCAGATCCCGCTTGCGGTGCGGCTGATGCAAGTGGCGCAGGACGCGGACATGGCCTGGCAGCGCGGCGGCGCCGCACTGGCAAGGCGCATACTGACCGAGCGCGCCGGGTCGGGACTGGACCCGCAGGGGGTGGCAGCCTTCCTCGCACTCGGTAATGACGTCTATGAGGGCCTGGACGCACCATCGATCTGGGAAGACGCGATGCTCGGCGAGCCCGGCCCACAGCCGACGGTGAGCGAGGAGCGGCTGGACGCGTGCCTGTCGGCGATCGCGGACTTCGCCGACCTGAAAAGCATGTGGACAATCGGGCACTCCCGCGGCGTCGCCGAGATCGCCGGGCAGGCAGCGATTACGGCCGGGCTGCCCGCCGGGGACGTGCGGCTGCTGCGCCGGGCGGCGTGGGTGCATGACATCGGCCGCGTCGCGGTGCCTGTCAGCGTGTGGGCAAAGCGTGGCCCGCTGACCCGCGACGAACGCGAGCGGGTGCGGCTGCACGCCTACCACAGCGAACGAGTGCTCGACGCCGCAGCCGGGCTGCGCCCGCTGGCCCGTCTCGCCGGGTCGCACGGCGAGCGCTGCGACGGGTCCGGCTACCATCGGGGCAGCCGGGCTGGTGACCTGCCGCTCACAGCCTGGCTGCTCGCGGCGGCCGACTGCTACCAGGCGATGCGAGAACCACGCTCGTACCGACCGGCGCTGTCACCGCGAGCCGCTGCGGACCAGCTGTGCCAGGAAGCCGAGGCGGGCAGGCTCGTCCCGATTGCAGTGAGCGCCGTGCTGACCGCCGCAGGCCAGCCAAGTCGGCCCATCCCCCAGCCAGCCGGCTTGTCCGAGCGCGAATGCGAGGTACTCGCCATGCTTGCCCGCGGGATGGCCACCAAGCAGGTGGCCCGCAAGCTTGGGATCTCCCCGAAGACCTGCGACCACCACGTCCAGCGCCTGTATGGTAAGGTCGGCGTGTCCACCCGCGCTGGCGTGACACTTTTCGCGCTCGAGCACGGAATCGTGAGCCTGGATCTATAGCCCCGTTTGGCTGGATCCTTAGCACGAGAACCGCCACCGCGTCTAGGTGTTGTCGATTCTGCTCATAGGGAGTTTTCCTCATTGCCGACGCTGCGCCGCGCTGCGTACCGTCTGCCCTAACGCAGGCCAGCAGAGGAGGTGACGGCTTGAGGATGCTCGCGGCGCGCCGCTGGGCGGCTACCCCCCTGGCGCAGCTGTGCCTCGCCGCTGCGTACCAGCCGGTCATGTGCCAGCTGGCGAACCGCCTGCGTCCTGGTCTGCGATTCCTGCGTTGCGACGCCCCATCCGGCTGGC
The DNA here is from genome assembly GCA_035517695.1 of Streptosporangiaceae bacterium. GTDB lineage: Bacteria > Actinomycetota > Actinomycetes > Streptosporangiales > Streptosporangiaceae > DATFVJ01. The sequence continues at coordinate 33,536 of DATIYI010000150.1, read as the reverse complement.
CACGCACCATGCTCGGCCCGCCAGGCACCGTGCGTTGGGCGATGGCGATCACCCCCATGTGGCGGAGGAGCCGACAATGACAGCCCCTAAGCGCCCGGCCGCTTACATCCGCACCGCTGCTGGCTCGGACGCGGGCGCCCTCACCCGGGAGCACCAGGCCGTGACCGAGGCCGCCCGCCAGCGCGGCTGGCCAGCACCGACGGTCTACGCTGACGACGGTCCCGACCTGGCCGACCGGTACGGCAAGGCACTGGACAGGCTGGAAGCCGCGATCGTCGCCGGCCGCCACGACGCGCTGCTCCTCGCTGGGCCGGGCGTGCTCCGCGGCGGCCCCATGCTATTGATGAGGCTGCTGCTGCGCTGCACGAAGAACGGCGTCAGCGTCGAGTTGCGTGGCCTGTGCGCGTGACGCCCGGCTGGGCTGCCCTCGACAAGCCGGTGAAGCCACCTTCTCGTCGCTGGGGCAGCCTGGCCCTACATGTGGGATGCCGGCTGGCCGGGCTGCCCCTGCCGAGGCCGGCGACGCAGGCCTCTCCTTTTCGGGCGCGACTTCTCGTGCGCGACTTTTCAGGCGTGACCCGAATCCACCCACGCTAGCCACCGGTCGCGAGCCGCAGCAGCCGCCTGCTGGAGCCGTTAAAAAGGTCCTGGTCGCCGGGGAACGTGCCGGCGTCAGCGAACTGCGAGAAGGTATAGAAGGCCCAGCCGGCTGGCAGCGGACCGGGCCGGTCTGTGAAGCTCGCCAGCCACAGCGGGTCCTCGCTCGCGAATCCGCGGTAGCCGCCGACGCACGTCGCCCACCAGTGGCTGTTGGTGTAGATGACCGGCCAGCGTGAGGTGAGGGCGTGGTAGGTCTGGTCGAAGCTGGCGATCCACGACACCATCGCGTTCCGGCTGAGCCGGTAGCATCGGGGACCATATGGGTTCCCCTCGATGTCCAGGGCCCCGGGCAGTGTCCGGCCGTCATCGCTCCAGCCGCCACCGTTGGCGACGAAGTAGTTAGCCTGCGCCGCGCCGCTGGAATTGTTGGGCAGCGCGAAATGGTAGGCACCGCGGATCAGCCCGGCCTCGTATGAGCCGTCGTACTGGGACGCGAAGTCGGGATTGACGTACCCGGTGCCCTCGGTTGCCTTGACGTAGGCGAACTGCGCACCGTCGGACCTGACCGCGCTCCAGTTGACGCTGGCCTGGTGATCGCTGACATCCAGGCCCCGCACCACGGGTGCTGGAGCCGCGGCCACGGAAACAATGCCCAGCTGGCCGGTGGCTGCGACGACCATGATGCCGCAGCCCGCGGCCGCCACGACTACTCCGCGCGCGCGCGGGCCGACTGCATGACACCATGTGAGCACCCAACGGATCAACGGTCCCCCCGGTACCGGATCGCGCCACGCTGACGTGCCCCTGCGTGGGACATTCGCCTTGAAAGTCCTGGCCCAAACGATCTATCAGTACGGTGACGCACTACAGGCAATACCCACGGGCAGGAGATCCGTAATCAGCGTGGGGTGCATTCTTTAGCAGCGTGGACGCATTCTTTGCTACGCTGCCTTGATTGGTCCCATTACTGACCTATATGGCATGGCAGGCCCGAGGCCGGGCACTTTGCGATCGGCTTTAACCCTTACTCGCCGACGTGGCTCCCTGGCACGCTTGGCTCCAATCTTGCGCGCGTTTCGAGCCTGAGATCCGATGAGTAGAAACCGCCCAGGATTGACGACATCGTGGCTGGTTGGTCTGGTTCAGGGTGCAGAAATACTTCCGCCTTGATCCATTGGGACCCGCATCCTCAAAGGCCCGCAAGCTGCCTGGATGGCACCGGTCAACAACACCAATCACGGCATCCCGCACGACCTGCCCAGGCTCCGCTCCCAGCCACGACCTTACGGGTGACGGCGGCTGACATCGAGGTCGAGCTGGATGGGCAGGTCAGGGTCGCCGAGGGCTTGGCGGGCGTGGGCGAGGGCTTCGGTTTCGAGGCGGTGGTGCAGCGCGGGCAGGTCGGCTGTTTGCGCGGCGGTGACACTGAGCACAATTTCCGGGTTGCTGGCGTCGCCGATGACCCGGCCTCTGGCGGCGTCGACGCCGTGGTAGGTACCGACTTCCCTGGTGAGGGCGCCGGTGAGGGCCCCGGGCTGCAGCTTCGTGGTGCCCTGGTCTTCGCTGCCGGGGACGGTGATGTCACCGGCGCGGTCGGTGGAGATCAGCAGGGCGGCGATCCAGCGCACCGCGGCGAGGGCGATGAGCAGGCAGATGAACGCCGCTGCGGCCCAGACCCAGGTTGCATGCTGGCCGATGTAGGCGCTGACGCGGTTGTCGAACAGGGCGCGCCGTGCGAAGGCGGTGCCGAACCCGCCGACCGAGGCGGTCATGGCTGCAGCCCCGGCGAGCAGGACCAGCACGCCGAACAGAGTGAGGACGAAGCGGTTGGTGCGGTCGGCGTGCATCAGCGTCTCCGGGCGTTTACGCGCACTTTGAGGCGAGGTGGATACTGTAGGTTCAGCTCGTTGAGATGGCTGGCGAGCGCCTGGGCGACGGGCTGCTTCAGCGCGTCGGCGGCGGGGCCGCGGGCGGCCGACTGTGCTGCCACGCGGGCGCGGCGGCGGCGCACGGTGACGGCGGCGCCCCTGATCCCGTCGATCCCGGTCGCCGCGGCACGCAATGTCCCAGCCAGGCCACTGCGGGTCAGCGCCGCGTCGGTGGCCTTGTCGCCAGACCGCAGCCGCAGCCGGGTGACCCGGCGGGGTTTGAGCTCCAGCGCGAGGATGAGTATGCCGATGACGATAAGTACGGCTGACCAGACCCGGGTCACCTGGGCGTTCCATTTGGTGGTGCTTGCCCAGTGGTACCAGGTGGTCCAGTGCACCACCGCCGGGCCGGAGTGCACGGCGAACTCGATGACCTCGACAACGACGATGATGCCGGCCCCCGCCAGGGCGACGGCCAGGATGAATGCGAGCGGCCGGTTGAGCAGGCGCATCAGTTCTCTCTCCCTTACCGGACCCGCGGGGGCGGGGTGATATCGGTAGCCAGATCAGCAACGACGATGTGCACCTCGTTGACATCCAGCCCGGCCAGTTCCGCCACCCGGCCGCGGACGTGGGCGCGGACCTGCTCGGTGATCTTTGGTATGGATGCGGGCCATCGGACACTGATCTCCAGGGTCACGAAGGCTCTGGAGCCATCCACGTCCAGGGTGGTCTTCGGCAGCGCCGCCAGGTCGGTGCCGCGTACGCCCAGGCGACCGGCGCCCGGCACTGCCCGGCCGAGCATCCGCACGGCTGCGGCCCCGGCGTCGGGGTTCTCGGCCGCGGCCCGTGCGGCGATCTTGGTGACGACCCCGTCGGCGATGCTGATCGTTCCCAGCTCGTTGCGGCCAGATCGCGCTGCAGGCTCTATTTCTGTCGCGATGCTCATCGGTTGCGGCTTCGTGACAGCCATCCGGCCACGTCCATCTCACCGTCGAGGATTTTGGCGATGCCGTAGCCGATCGCGCCGAGCAGGGCCACGATCAGCATGTCCCCGAAATTGCCGAATACCAGCGCCAGGCCCAGGATCAGCCCGGTGATGGTGGCAAGCGCGGTACGGTTCATGACTCACATCCAGATCAGGAAGGTTGTGGAAATCTCCCGGCCGCTCAGGCCGGTGGTGCCACGGCCAGGCCAGGTCCGTCAGCGGGCCTGCGGGGTCCTGGGGTGCCGGGAGGGTCGTCGATGTCGGCGACGACCACATCCACCGGACGGCGTCCGGTCAGTGGCGCCAGCACCGTGGTGATCAGGGCGGCCAGGTCCGGTGCCGTGATGCCCCACTGGGAGCAGACCTGCACGAGTACCCGGCCGCCGCTGACTATCACGCCGGGGACCTTGCGGCCGGGCAGGTAGGAAGCGACCTCACCGAACCGGCCACTGTCCAGCCCGGCGACGCCTGTACATGCCCGGACTGCCGCAGCGACGGCATCGACGTCGACGCCATCGATGACCGCGGACCCGGGCACGCCGTTGGTTGGTGAGGTGGTCATGACACCCGCAACGGGGTCGTGTCCTGGTCGTCGTCGCTGGGCAGGTGGACGTCGTCGACGGCGATGTTGACCTCGACCACGCGCAGGCCGGTCATCCTCTCGACGGCCTGCTTGACGTTCCGCTGGATGCCGCGGCCCAGCTCGGCGATGCCGACTCCGTACTCGACCACGATGTCCAGATCGATAGCCGCTTCGGTCTCACCGACCTCGACTCCCACACCCTGGGAGAAGTTGGGCCCGGAACTGCCGGGGATACGCTCGCGGAGCGAGCCGAACGCGCGGGAACCGCTGGTGCCCATCGCATGCACCCCGCCAATCTCGCGGGCCGCCTTCCCGGCGATCTTCTGCACCACGCCCTCGGCCACGGAGATCTGCCCATCGCCGGTGGCCAGCCGGTCCCGCGTCGCCGGGCTGGCAGTCGTGGTGGTGGTCGCGGCCGGGTCCTCGGCGCCGGCATTGTGTGCTGCGGGCTGGCTCATCTTTCACGCTCCTTTGAATCGGGTCGCAGGGCACAAACGGTGACACGCGGCCCTGCGGTGGTTATCTGCGCGGGCACTCGATGGTTAGACACCGCACGGGGAGAAATCGTCGCAAACTTTTCTTCGTTCACCCGGCCGGCCTTGGATGCAGCGGGTGCGGCCTGGCCCGCCCGGTGGGGTTCCTCCCGCCCCGTTTATGCCTTCCAGGCTGTGGCATGTTCACTCGGCACGAGGGTCGCGAGTCGATGGCAGGCGCAGATGCAGTCCAAGGCCGAGGTAGGGGACACCTACCTGGTTGCCCGCGCCCGGGAAGGCTACCTTGACGCCTACGAGCTTCTCGCGCAGCGGCACTCGGCGATGGCCTACCGCGTTGCACTGCGGCTATGCGGCAATCACCACGATGCGCAAGACCTCGCCCAGGAGGCACTGATCGCGGCGTGGCAGAACCTGGATCGCTTCCGGGCCGACTCGTCGTTCCACACCTGGCTGTATCAGATCGTCACCCGCCGGGCGCTCAATAAGCTCACCCGGCGCCGCGATACCGGCTCCCTGGATCTCCTCGGCGACGCAGCCGATCCCAGCGCGGAGCCCGCAGCCCAAGCTGAGCGTAACTTCGCTGTCGACGCGGTAACCGACGCTCTGGCCGCGCTGCCTTTCGCCCAGCGGGCCGTGGTTGTCCTGCGCCACTTCGAGGGTCTCTCATATGCCGAGGTCGCCGAAGTGACGCACAGTAGCGTCCCGGCGGTCCGTAGCCATCTGTTCCGGGCCAGGCGCACACTGGGAACCAAGCTGGAGGAGTGGAGGTGACCGGTTCGTGAGCGATCCGCCGTCGGACCGGCAAGCCCATCACCTGCTGGCGTCGGCCACACTGGCGTGCGGGGCTGACGTGGACCTCCTGCTCGAACAGGTCGCTGACGGCCTCGGCGGGGACCGGGACGCTCACCAGCGCGAATGCGTGCACTGCCAGGCCGCGATCGAAGAGTTTTCCGCCGTGTGGGGCCCAGTGACAGAGCTGGCGGGCAACCCAGTGCCTGCCCCGCCGGGCCTGACCGCAGCGGTCATGAGCCAGATCCGCGTCCTAGTCCGCGACGTCTGGTACACGCTGCAGACCACCAACCTCGGTGTCATCCGCATCGCTGCGCGCACCGTGGCCGCGCTGGCCCGTGACGCCGCCCACACGGTCCCCGGCGTCCGCGTCGCCCTGGGCCGCAGCACCCACGGCGGGCTCGCCACGCCCGCCGAACGCGCCACCTTCGGCCACCATCACCCCCACGCCGCCGTCGGCGTGCTTGGCCGCACCGCAGTTGTGGACCTAGCTGTTGCCATCAGCTACGGCGATCCCGTGCACGAGGTAGCCCGCGATATCCAGCGGCACGTCATCTCCAGCCTGCGCGATAACCTCGGCCTGCAGACCATCACCGTCAACGTCACCGTCGACGACACCTTGGCCGACGACGGTCAATAACCAGCCAGACATCGGCAGCGCAAGCCGCGACAGCGGGCCTACCGCACCCGCGGAACCCTCTCATCAGGACGCAGCCCCCGGGCTACCGCGGCTATCAGGCGAACGAGCCACGCGCGGTGGGCAACCACGATCACGCGCGGCAGCGGCTCCGCACCGGGACAATCAGGCTCCTCATCGAAGCGCCGCAACCCCGCAATGAAAACATCCGGATCACCACCCCGGTCAGGATGATGCGCACGGACGAACTCCCTGCGGCGCCGCTCAACCTCATCCATCCGTACGCCTGTCCTCCCCATGCTTCCGCACGCGAACAACCGCACGGTAGTTGTCCCCCGGGAGCGGCGGGCCCAGATCGGGGACTCCTCGCCGGGGCAGACGCTTTGCACGTCGGATACACAGGATACGACGCAGCCATCCATCAAACTCGCGCGCGACACCGCACGTCACGAGGGTGCTAGCCGGCGTCCGCCCAAGCCGTTGTCGTCGACGTGTGCGCACAGCAACCGGGCGTCGGCGCGTAGGCCTACGCCGCGCCTGAGCCGCAGCTGATCCGCCGCCACGAGACCAGCTCGGCAGCGACCCCGAGACCGGTGCGCATGGTGGTCGTGGAAGCCGAAGACCCCGGCCAGGTAACGGTTGACCGTCGCCGGGCCCCGGGCCCGCTCCCATCCGCGAGCACGATCACGTTGCCTGCCGGGGCCCGCAGCCAGGCGACGAACCAGGCTACGTCCTCGACGCTCGCCTCGTCCCAGCTCTGCCCATCGCGCACCCCAGCACGCGGCGCCAGGCTGGCCGCCGGGCGTGCGAAGGGAGATGGTTTTGACTGCCGTTGCAACCGTAAAGTGCGTTCATGCCTACTGACCCTTTGGACCGGGATCTGCCACGGCTGTACCGGGACGCGCGAGTGCGCGTGGGTTCGCTGGTGTCGGCGGTCGATGACGCTAATCTGGACGCTCGGGTGCCGGCGTGTCCTGCGTGGTCGGTGCGGGACGTGGTGGCGCATCTGGCGGCCGTCGCCGACGATGCGGTCGCCGGGCGGCTGACCGGCCCACCGTCGGAGGCGGAGACGGCCGCTCAGGTAGCCCGGTTTGCGGGCCAGCCAGTTTCCGACGTCCTCGCCCGGTGGGCCGCGATCGCGCCGGAGTTCGAGCGCCTCGTCGGCGAATTCCGCGTGCGGGCTGCGGTGATCGACATCGCGAGCCATGAGCACGACATCCGCGGCGCGCTCGGCCGACCCGGAGCCAGGGACGCCGAGGTGGTCTGGCGCAGCGCCGAGTGGCTGCTCACCGGGCTGCAGCCGCCCGTTCCACTGCGGGTGGTGGTGGAAGATGCCCAGTTCCGGCTCGGACCCGGCAGCGGGACAGCGCTCAGGCTCACCACGAGCCGGTTCGAGGCCTTCCGCTGGCGGATGGGCCGCCGCAGCCGGGCGCAGCTAGCCGCGCTTGACTGGTCCGATGACCCGGCGCCGGTTATCGACCACCTAGTGGTCTTCGGCCCGGCAGCCCACGACGTCGTCGAGTAATCCGGCGGGTGACAAGAAGATCGCGCTCCAGCAAATCCGCGACCCGCGGCACCATCTGCCTCGTTCCTCACAGACCTGGTCAGATCCCCTCGGCTTGTTCCAGCCAGACGAGTGGCCGACGGCGAATGAGTGGGGCCCGGCTCGCCGTAACTTCGGGCTAAGCCGGGCTGATCCGGCGGATGCTCCATTCGAAGATGGCCTGGCATACCAGGGTGCCAGCCTCATCGGTGATGTCGGCCGCCACTGGGCCCAGGAGATCATCACCGCCTACGCTGTTGCCCATGACGGCGAGAGCGCGTCGCGCGCGAGTCGAGGACGTCCACGACATCGCGATGAGCATGCCTCACGTCACCGTGAGCCACGGCCCGCTTGGCAATGCCATCTACCAGGTCGGTGGCAAATCGTTTGTGTTCTTCCGCAACCCCCGGCCTGACGCCATAGACCCTCAGACCGGCGAACGCTACACCGACGTGATCATATTCTGGGTGCCATCAGAGTCCGACAAGCAAGCACTGGTCCAAGACCAGGACTCGCCGTACTTCACCACCCGTCACTTCGACGGCCACCTATCTGTGCTGGTGCGTGCGAGCCAGATCGGCCGGCTCTCAGTGCCGGAACTGACGGAAATCATCCAGGACGCCTGGCTCACCCGGGCCTCGCCCAAGAGCGCAGCGGCCTGGCTCAACGCATCCCACAGCAGGTAGCCCAGCAAAAGAGCCCCAACATTTGCGGATACTGTTTGCCCGTCCAGAACTCGCCCGCTGCGGCATGACAGTTCGTTACCACGTGGCGGCGGTCCGGCGCCCGGCCAGGTGCCAGCGGCGTCGGCCGGTCTAGAATTCGAAGACCGATTCGAAGGAGCAGGGGTCATTGACCCGGGCTGTGCACGTTCCTTACACCGTCGAGCAGGACGAGGACGGGGTCTGGTGCGCTCATGCGCAGCTGCGTCCGGGCGTGGGTGCGAACGGTGAGGGCGATACAGCAGAGGCTGCGGTCGCGGACCTGCGCGAGGCGCTTGAGGGGCTGATCGCCGAGTTCGGCGCGCCGCAGGAGCTGACTCTAACGGTTGACGTGGCCTGATGCCAGCGCTGCCGTCCGTGCGCGGCGATCGGGTAGTCCGTGGGTAAAAAACAGCCGGGTTCAAGGTGGCGCGAGTTGCCGACAGCCATCACATCATGCCGCATCCCGATGGGCGAGGCACGACGGTTCCGGTGCACCAGGGTCGCGATGTGGCCAGAGGAACACTGCGGGCGTCGGCATGACCATCGAGGAACTGCAACGGCTGATGTGACGCGCCAAGATGCCGGCAGCGGCATGGCCTGTCACGCGCTCGCAGCGGCAGAAGAGTGCGAGGTTAAATCAGGCATGGGAGTCCGCCTTGGTAGTCCTGGTATGAGATAGATCGTTGGCCGATCATTGCTCCCAGCCGGACCGAGGTCGTGCGCCTGGGAATCTCGAAGCGATCAAGATCATCTATTGCGATGGAGGTCTTGTCGGCGCGTTCCGCCTTTTGCTCTTGTGGAACGAGGAGGCGGTAATGGCTCGCAAGAAGTCACTGTGGTCGGAGCTACAACGTGAGCGGGAGTGCCGTCAGCGCGTCGCCCAGGCTCGGGAGCGCATGAATGAGGAGACGATAAAGCATAATGCGCGACCACCCACGCAGAACGGCAGGCCGCCCGGGCGGGATGCAGCGGAGCGAAAACGCCAGGAACAGCTCGCGCATGAGGCGGGAACGTCGGTGCCGTTGCCAGTCCCGGTGTGGGAGGACTTCGCGCCGCCACCGCCCGGCGTCCTATCTGGGCTGGTGGGCGGCAAGGCCCGGCATGCGCGGGCGTAGGGGGCAGCCCGAGACGCCTTTTAGCACGCACGTGCCGATCACGCGATCCTCTCGCCACACCCCTACGACCTGGAGCCGGTCGAGCCAGTGATCGAGTTCCAGAAGGCAAAGTACCGTTTCGCCGACCGAGTCGATGCCCTGGCTGGCGTGAGTCTGTCCGCGCAGCGAGCCTCTTCAGGCTCGCGTGCCGTGGAGAATGGCGTCATGCCGGCATCCAGATCCTTGGCGCTGCGTGGCGAGACTAGCCTGCGGGCTGTTTACGGCGTGTTTCGGTGACGCCGAGTGAGTTGATGGAGCGGCTGTCAGGGCTGCGAAGGGCCCAGGTTGACGGGCGGCGGGCACCGCATAAGCCGCTGCTGTTGTTGTGGCTGTTCGGCAGGTTCGCGGCCACCGGTTCGGCACTGGCGCCTTACGCCGAGGCCGCGGATCCGGTGAGCCAGCTCATCAATGACTTCGGGCCGTCGGTCAGGAGCCCTGCTCTGGAGCGCCAGCGAGCGGCCATGCCCTTCGTGCATCTTGAGCATGAACTATGGGAGCTTCGCGATCGCAGTGGCGATGACGTAGGCCCAGACGCGCCCGAGAGAACGCGATGGCTGCTTGATCGCGGGGCCGTTGGCCAGATCCCGCCCGAAGTCACTGCCCTTCTCGCTGAGAGCACGACCCTGGCCGCAGCCGCGCGACTGCTCCTGGACCAGCACTTCACGCCCGTGCTCGGCGAGATGATTTGCGCAGCAGCCAACCTTGATCTCGCCATTCTCGAGGTATCCCAGATCTCGCGGCCGTCGGTGCGCCGGGCTCGCGCGCCGGGCTTTGCCGAGCAAGTCCTGCGCGCCTACGCCTACCGGTGAGCCATGTGCGGATTCGACGGCAGGCTCGGCCGCAATCCCGTTGCCATCGAAGGTGCGCACGTGCGCTGGCACAGCCAGGACGGCCCAGACGACGTGGCGAACGCGATCGCGTTGTGCTCACTGCACCACGCGCTCTTCGACTGCGGCGTCCTCGGCCTCAGCCTGGATCTGCGGATTACCGTATCTCCGCTGTATGTCGCGACCAGCCAGGCAGGCCGGGCCATCGACGCCCTCGCCGGCCAGCCACTACTGAACGTCCGGCCAGGCCAGCCGTCCGTCGACGTCATCTACGTCAACTGGCACACGATCCGGGTCTTCAAAAACCACGGCCACCGAGCCGCCTGAGGACGACCACCCCGCGGCAGAAGCGGGCGTTTACGCCCAGCGCTGCCGACGCATAAACATACGGCCTGAACGCCTAGGAAGGCGAGCGACAGCGAGTCCGCCATCTCGGCCTTGTGGGCGGGATCGTCGTTGGCGCTCGCCACGAGCGGCTCCGGCAGCCATTCGCCGACAGTAGGTCTCGCGCCGGACCCGCGCCGAGCTGAGATGGTCGAGCGAGAGCCGTGAGACCACCGTCGGCAGGTACGCGCGCGGCGACTCGATCCGCTCGCCGCCATCGCGCACCCGGCAAGCGGAGGATCCCCTCCTGCACCACGTCCTCCGCTTCGCTCACGCTACCGAGCATCCGGCAGGCGATTGCAAAGCCGATGCGTGAAGCTCGTCGAACTCCTTCTCAGTCATCCTCAGCCGAGTCCCTTTACGTAGCCCAGCCGCCAGCTTGCGTAGTGCGGCTGCCAGCCGAGCTCGCGCTTGGCCTTCGCGTTGGAGGCACCCCGCGCGTCGGTCATGATGATCGTTGCCGCGTCACCGGCGGCCAGTCGGCCAAGCCAAAGTGGGACATGCCTCGGTGGCTTGGCATCGAGCGCCCTTGCCAGCACCGGTAGCCACTCTCGAACCGGCGCGGGCTCGTCGTCGACGATGTTGTAGATACCTGGCTGACCGTGGTCGATCGCGACGACGGTCGCGGTCGCGGCGTCGTCGATGTGGACTTGGGACCAGACGCCACCACCGTCGCCGAGGATCGGAAACCGCCGCTTGCGGACCGCCATCGCCACTGCCGCATCCGGAGCCCGGCTGATCGCAGTCCCCGGACCGTAGAAACCGCCATAGCGCAACACGATCCCCTCGCCCCACTTGATACTCGTCACCGCCTGCTCCACATGGAGAATGCCTACCAGCGGAACCCGCAGCGCGGCCGGCGCGTCGGCATCGAGGGGATCGGCCTCGGTCAGCACCGGCCCACCTGTGCGGGCCCATCGAAACGCCGCGAAGCTCTGTGCCACGAAGCGCCGTGCCCCCACGGCTCGGCCGGCGGCCAGGAGATGGTCCGTCGCCTCGGTGCGCAGTCGGTTCGTCATGGTCGCCATGACGGCACGCTCGGGGTGGCGCATGTCCCTAACGGACATCTTCCCGGAAAGCGCCGTGAGCTCATGCACGATCACCTCGGGCTCGGCGGACGCCACCGCCTGGGCGACCGCGTCGGGGTCGAGCGCGTCGGCCACGACCGGACGCGCTCCGAGGTCGCGGACCGGGTCCTGCTTCGATGCGCTCCTCGTCATCCCGACCACCTCGTCACCGCGCGCCACGAGCAGAGGGACGAGCGCCCTTCCGAGAACGCCCGTGGCTCCGGCTACGAAGATCTTCATGACAGCTCCTTCCGTCCCATCATTCCCTTGTAAGACGAGATAGGAGCGCCACCTGTGACAGTGCTCAGTGAAGCTGCTCCATCGCCCTCGACTTATACGAATCAACAGAACGGCAGCCGAAACCGACTCGCCTGGCCACACATAGTCGGCAGGGAGATCGATCGGTGCCACTGAATTGGTGAAACAGGCTGGCCCCTGGACCGCTACCGTGGCCCTGTGAGCAGCCAGCGAGTGCCCGGTGGGGCGGTGCACAAGCTTCCCGCAGACCTGCGCAAGGCCCTGATCGCCAACCCAAAGGCACTCGATGCCTGGAAGGACATCACGCCTCTGGCCCGAAACGAGTTCATCTGCCGGGTCGAGGTTGCCAAGCAGAAGATGACCCGAGAACGCCGCATCCGCCGGACCCAGGAGGATCTGGAGGAAGGCCAGCGCCGACCCTGCTGCTGGCCAGGGTGCCGGCACCGCGAGCGCACCGGCAGATAGCGACCAGTGCTTCCGCCGGATACCGAACGTTCCAACCAGCGACGAGCGCCACGGGCGGCCCCGGAACGGCGCGAGATTCGGCGATCTGGCAGCGCCGTTAACTTCCCAGCCAAGGTGCGCTTCCGCCCAAGTCATGCAGATCTATGCATTGTTCGGCATTCTTGTACGTATCCTTAGACGCACTACTTTCGGCATTGTCGTGCGACCGCTTGTCCGGTGCCAGATAAGTCGGTCCGTTGCCATCCAAACTTGGCCCGTTCGGTCGGCTCGCCACTACGGTCGGCCCAGGATCGTTGTTCTCGATCTTGAGTGGGGTGGCGGCGTGGCACCGCACCCATCCTCATCGTGCTGGCTACCCACCTTGCCAGCACGGCCATGATCGGGCCGAATTCAATGGCAAGAACGTTCTAAACCGCGTTCATGGGTCGACTTGGGTGAAAACGCAAGCCTTTGATCGTTTGCCATCCAGTCAGGCCCGCCCAGGTCATAGGAGGGGCGGTGGGCTGATTAATCTGGCACGGGACACCGCTTCGCGCGCTTCATACAAAGCGCTGGACGACCTGTACTGGTCGGTGCCCGACCCGGCTCCACGACGCGGTGGCCCGCCACGCGCGCCTCGGCGCGGCGCTGCTCCCAGGCGTCCCGGAGGCAGCCCGGCCGTCACCAGCGGCGGCCGTCGCCGAGTCCAGCATGCTGGCGGGCCGCATCGAATTCTTCGACCTCCAGCAACCCGAGACAGCCCAGGTTAGCTACGTGCTGGCACTGGCCCGGCGCGCGACGTCTGGTTACCGGCGACACCGACCCACACGCCCATCTCGCGCAGCGCCGCGCGCTGACGCTGAACGCCTGTCGTGCGGCATCCGGGCGGCTCCCCGGGTACGCGGCAGCGGCCGGTTGCGGACGGGTCGCCGCCAGGCAGGCAGCCGCGTACTTGGCAGTATGGTCTGGTGACCGAGGGCGAGGAGCTTCCCGAGAACGTTCTGGCCGCATACGAGAGAGCCGCCAGAACCGGTTTCCGGCTCGCCTGCGAGGTCGAAGTGGGCAGATTGCTGGCTGCCCTCGCCGCGGCGGTCCCCAGCGGTGGCCGGGTTCTGGAGATCGGCACCGGCGTCGGCGTCGGGCTGGCCTGGCTGGTCCATGGTCTGGGAGCGCGCCAGGACGTGCAGGTCGTCACGGTTGAGCTCGAGGATGCGGTGCAGCAGACGGCGCTTTCGGCGCGCTGGCCGCCGTGGGTTCGCTTCGAGTCGGGGGACGGGGCCGAGGCCGTCGGCCGGCTCGGCTGGTTCGACCTGATATTCGCGGACGCGCCCGGCGGGAAGATCTTCAAGCTGCGCCGGACTGTGGCCGCGCTTCGCGAGGGTGGCGTCATCGTCGTGGACGACATGGACCTTGCCCGCCACGCCGATGAGCAGCTTCGGTCGGCCCTGGCCGCGGTGCGTCACCGTCTGCTGGACAACGCTGAGCTCGTGTGCGCCGAGCTGGGCTTCAGCAGCGGCGTCATCGTGGCCGTCAAGCGCCGGCCGTTAACCTGACGGCGGCATTGCGCCCCGTTCAAGTCCGGGCGCGATGACGTGTCGTAAGGCGCGTGATTGAGGGCGTCCCGCGCGCGGCGGGTCACGATACCGCGGTCAGGGGCAGGTCCTCCGTGGTCACGGATGGAAAACGCAGACTTCGGCACAGATCAGCCCGCTCTGCGGGTGACACCCCACCTGACCGTCACGGAAACCGCTTCGGCCGCACCGAACGGCGGCTCGCGTGCGTTCGCCTGTGCACACACCGTGCCGCGTTTGTGTTCCGGGGTTTCCGCCGGTCCGCCTGGCCGGTGGACCCCCGCGGGCCGCCTGGAGATCGGCATCGCCGAGGGCACCGCCAGGCTGGAAGTGAACACCGGACACGGGCACGTCCACAACCTGCTGGAGAACGCCACCCGGCCCGAAGAGGCCGACGAGACCGTCGAAGGTGCGCGGCCGCACCTCCTACGGCGACATCACCATCCGCCGCTCCCGACTCGCTTCCGGCACCGGAGAAGAAGGGCAACGATGACCATCAATCAATCCCGGCCGGCGATCGCCGTGACCAGGCTACGACGGCTGGCCAGCGCCATCGAGCGCGCCGCCGGAGAAGACACCGGAAGCGCAGGGACATCCCGATGACGGCGCAGCCGACCCAGGCTATCCGCGTGCGCGGTCTGGAGGAGTCGTACAAGGAGCTGCGCGCGCTGCGCGGCGTGGACTTCGACGTGGCGCGGGGCAGCATCTTCGCCCTGCTGGGCTCGAACGGGGCGGGCAAGACCACGGTCGTGAATATCCTGTCCACGCTGCTCAGGGCCGACGCGGGGACGGCCAGCGTCAACGGCTTCGACGTTGCCGCGCAGGGTGCGCAGGTGCGGGAGTCCATCAGCCTTACCGGGCAGTTCGCGGCCGTGGACGAGATCCTCACCGGGCGGGAGAACCTGGTGCTGGTGGCCCGGCTGCGGCACCTGAAGGGCGCCGGCCAGACCGCGGATGACCTGCTGGCCCGCTTCCAGCTCACCGACGCGGCGCAGCGACGGGTGTCGACGTATTCCGGAGGCATGCGCCGCCGCCTGGATATCGCGATGAGCCTCACCGGGAATCCGCCGGTGATCTTCCTGGACGAGCCGACGACCGGGCTCGATCCCAGGCGCGCCTTGAGTTGTGGCAGGCCGTCAGGGAACTCGCCGGGCGCGGTGCGACGGTGCTGCTGACCACGCAGTACCTGGACGAAGCCGAACAGCTCGCCGACCGGATCGCGATCCTGCACCAGGGGCGGATCATCGCGGGCGGCACCCTCACCGAACTGAAGCGGCTCTTCCCTCCCGCCAAAGTCGAGTACGTCGAGAAACAGCCGACCCTCGAGGACATCTTCCTCGCCATCGTCGGCAACGACCGTACCGGCAGCAGCGACAGCGCGGCCAGCAGCGATCGCAGCGAGAGATAAGGAACAAACGATGAACAAGCATTTCTTCGGCGACACCGCCGTCCTGCTGGCACGGTCCATGCGCCACATCACGCGCAGCCCGGACACCATCATCACGACCGCCATCATGCCGATCGCCTTGCTCCTGCTGTTCGTCTACGTGTTTGGCGGCGCGATCAAACACGGGCCGGAAACGTATGTGACCTACCTGCTGCCCGGAATCCTGCTCATCACGATCGCCATGGGCATCTCCTACACCGCAGTCCGGCTCTTCACCGACATGCAAAGCGGCATCTTCCAGCGATTCCAGTCCATGCCGATCGCGCGGTCATCCGTGCTGTGGGCTCACGTGCTCACCTCGCTGGCCGCCAACCTGATCTCGCTCGTGGTCGTCGTGGTCATCGCCGTCGCCATGGGCTTCCGCTCGGAGGCGGGAGCACTGGCTTGACTCGCGGTCGCCGGCATCCTGGTCCTGTTCACCCTGGCGCTGACCTGGATCGCCGTCATCCCCGGCCTGTCCGCCAAGTCCGTGGACGGCGCGGGCGCGTTCGCCTACCCGCTCGTCTTCCTGCCGTTCACCAGCTCGGCATTCGTGCCCACCGCCACCATGCCCGGCCCGGTGCGCGCCTTCGCCGACAACCAGCCCGTGACGTCCATCGTCAACACGGTCCGCGACATGCTCGCTCAGCGGCCGGCCGGCACCAGCATCTGGATCGCCCTCGCCTGGTGCCTCGGCATCCTCATCGTCGCCTACGCGCTCGCCATGGTCACCTACCACCGCAAGATCGCCTAACTATGTGCCTCCTCAGGCCGATCAGTCATCAACGCGGCCGCTGGGAGACGGGCGCATCGGTCAGGTCGCGGAGCCAACTTGACCGGTACAAGGGGATCTGATGAAACCCCAAGGGGAGAACCGATCACTGGCACGCCAATCGCGCTGGTAACCGGTGCGACCCCGGGCCCGGGCCGGGCGGTCGCTGGCGCCCTCGCCGGCCACGGGATGCACATCCTCGTACACGGCCGCGACTCCAGGCGCGCGGCCGCCGTCGTGAACCAGATCTCCAAGTCCGGCGGTACCGCCCAGGCCGTGCTCGCCGACCTGGCCTCACTCGACCACGTCCGTGAGCTAGCAGACCGGATAACCGCCGACCATAACGCCATCACACTGCTGATCAACAACGCCGGGATCGCGCGGGCAGAGCGCCCTATCGCAGGCGGCAACTCAGCGCGGACGGTCACGAACTGCGGCTGGCCGTCAACTACCTAACTCCGGCGCCACTCACCAGTCGGCTGATCCCGCCGCTCCAGAACGAGGCTCCCGCACGGATCGTCGGCTCGCCGGGCGCGGCGGAGACGGCTGGAGGCCGTTCTTGAGGCCGAAGCGCTCGGCCAGCGCGATCATCCCCTCCCGACCTCGCAAAGCCGGAGTCCCCGGCGCGCTGGCCCCGGTCGATGTCGGTCATGGCCAGGGCCAGCAGCAGCGAGCCGCAGATGGCGAGGCCATAGGAGGCCGCGAGTGTCCCGGGCGGCGGCCCCGGGTCCGCGGTCAGCGCTGACAGCGCGGCGGGCAGCGCCCCGGTGATCTCCGCGACCAGGCCGAGCTGGCCGTGGTGCGCGTGGGCGACCACGGCGCTGGCCTGAATCTGCAGTGCCCAGGCGTCCAGGCGGGACAGGTCGGCGCTGGGTCCAGGGCGCTGCGTGTCCCGCAGCGTCGCCGCGGCCGCACACCACAGGTGCAGGCCAGTATCGACGTCGCCGCGGCCAAGCGCGATCTCCGCGCGCATCACGGTGTCGAACATCGGCATATCCCAGGGCTCGTCCGCGCCGTGCGGCGTGGTCAGCTTCAGCTCGCGTTCCGCCTCGTCGTAGGCGCCCCGCTGCAGGTCGGCGGCCACGATTGCCTCGCGCACCCGGTTCGCGCTGGACCACGCCCCGAACGCCTCGGTCACCGACAGCGCCGCGCTCAGGTGATGCAGCGCCTCGTCGCCCGAACCGGCCATGTCAACCTGGAGGCACAGTTCGCCGATCCGGGCATGGGCGGCGGTCCGGAGCCACGCGCTGCCACAGCGCTCGAACGCGGCGAGCGAACGCCGGCCGGGCACAGATCACCCGGTTCAGCGTGGCATTGGGCGGTCATCCAGGTTACCGAACTGTCCTCTCGCTCCGGTCGGGTCAGCGCGGCGCCGCGCGGTGAGGAGAACCGCGATCGTGCTGGCGCGTATCGGCCGCCCGAGTCGCTGATAGATCGCCTGGTGCTCGCGGTCCAGGGCCTGGCGCTGGTCTGGTGAGAGCCGGGCCTAAAACGACATCGTGCGAACGAGAGCACTGAGTTCGTCCGGCGTGTGCTCGACGAGCTTCGGCATAACCGCCGCCTGAAAATCGCCGAACAGATGGCCGGCGTACTGTCGCCCGATGTCGTAGCTGCCGAGCCAGGACCAGGCCTGCGAGATATTGTCGCGGCGCCGCTCGATCCCGGCGAGCGTCGCGTCAAGATCCCGGTAGGCCGGCCAGCTCGCGGCGATATCAGGGGCGACCGCTGCGATGGCCGCGAGTGCCGCGTCCTGATCTTGCCTGGTGCGCGCTTCCTCCATCCCGAAGATACGACACCAGGGCGAGCGTTCCGCTGGGAACAAGCACGTCAGCGGCCCGCTGCCAGCTGGCCTCAGGGTCAGCCCAGTGAAACGCGGACGCGGAGAACACGGCCCGGAACCGCTCGCGGGGAAGCCGCGCGTTCACGAACTCCACCTCTCCGGCGCCTTCCAGGCTCTGCCTGGCCAGCGAAATGAGGTTGCTGCCCGGTTCCAATGCCGTCACCCGCAGTCCCCGGCCGACCAGGGAACGCGTGAGCTGGCCGCTTCCGCACCCGACCTCCAGCACGAGATCACCCTCCCGATCCCCGCGACCCGGCAGGCCTGCCGGACGGTGGCGGTCGTAATCGGCCGCGATCTCGTCGAAGACCCTGCCGTAACGACGCGCGGCAGATTCCCGCGGCGGTGTCATTGACCAGCCTCCGTTCATGATCGGTACGTGATCGTCACGTCATGGGTGACTTGCATTCAGCAGCTCCGCCTCAGCGCCGCTATGCGCCGACCCCAGATGCGCGATCTCCCGCGACCCCGCCAGGAGGAACACACGATCTGAGCCGCCGTCGCACCCGACGACGCCTCACCGTCCGAACGTACGGGGACACCGGCTCACACTACGGCCCCAAGCGCACCGGGCTAGCCCGCAGATCCCGCGCCTTACTGGATCAAACCCGCAGGTCACGAAGCCGCAGCCCGCGAAACTCCGCGACGTTGATAAGTCCGGTTAGACGCACGAGCCAGCGCGCGAAGAGCGGCAGCGGGTGTTCTGCGCTGCTGAGAGGTTGCATGAGTGTGCAGCAGCTGTGCTGCGGAGCACGCGCCTCGGCTCGTTAGCAATCCGTTGGCCATGTCGGCAAGTACCGCTCGCAATTACAGGTACCCGCCGCTCTGATCGGCCCGTGTGGCGACGCGCTCTGTGATTCGGCGCTGGCGTTCTGCGCCCACCTTCTGCTCTCCCCTACCCCGCACCCCGGCCGCCTCCAGACCTCGCATGACCCGAAGCGTTTCGAGAAGTTCGGACACCGCTTCGAGGTTGAGCTGGGACGGCCTGAGCGTGCGGAGGCTGTCGCCCGCCTACGCGATCTGATGAGCGAGCAGACGTTGACGCTTCTGACCGCGACGAAACGACCGGAAATCAGTGAGGCTTTCGTTCTCGCCACGGTCCTCCGCGGGGGTCACCCTCCCACCCCCACGAGGGGATTTCTGCCTGAGTAGTCGGCGCGGGCGTGCGGATTCGGCCTCGTTCCAGGTGGCCCGCCACCGGTCTCGCCGCCTACTGCCGGACGAGCGTGAGCAGCATGACCGTCGGCTCGGTGGCCACAAGAGAGTGAGGCGTGTTGGGGGCCATGTGGAGCCAGAAGCCGGGGCCGGCATCCATCTCCGCTCCTTCAGCGGTGAAGCGCAGCCGACCTGACATGACCTGGACGACAGCCGCCCGAGCGGCTTGGTGTTCGGTCAGTTCCTGACCCGTGTCGAAGCCGAACACAGTCACGTTTAGACCCTCGTCGCGGTGGATCACTTTGGAGACGACGGAACCCTCCTGAATCTCCACCGAGGTGACGATGTCATGGACTGCGGTGTGTGTCACGAGTTCCTCACCCTCTCATCCCAGCTTGAGCGAGTACGGCTCCCGGCCTGCTCGCACTCGACCGAAGATACCGCTGGCGCTAGAACGCCCAGAACGACGTCGGCACTCTGCGAACGGCTACCAAAGGCGCGAATATTCGGCGATCCGGAGCGACGGTCTGGATATCCGTGGTGACCTTGCGTGATCTACTGGGCGGGCAGACGGTGAGGTGAATCATCGTCGCGGGGGCCTTTGGCCGGTCCAGCCTCCGGGCCTCAGCCCGTCCCGGGAGGTTCCTGATGACCACCACCGCATCGTCCCTGTCCACCGTGATCGGCATTGCCGAGCCGGTATTCACTCCGCAAGAGCAGCTGGCGCTGGCTGGGTTCCTGGCGGGCTACACCGGCCTGACCCGTGAGGCCTACGCCCTGGAGCTGCGCCAGTTCACTGGCTGGTGCCAGCAGCGTCATCTGCGCTTGTTCCAGGCCCGCCGCGCTGACATCGAGTGCTTCGCCTGCGACCTGGAAGCCAAAGGCCGGGCCCGGGCCACTATCACCCGCCGCCCGTGCACATCGCCGGGTTCTACCGGTATGCGGTCGAGGAAGACCTCCTTGACCGGTCGCCGGCGGCGCATGTCCGCCGACCCCGGCTGGACTATGAGTCCCACGCGATCGGCCTGGACCGTAACGAACTTGGCGCGATGCTGGTCGCCGCCGTGCTCGGCACCGCGGCCGAGCACGCGCTGATCTCGCTGCTGGCGCTCAGCGGCCTGCGGGTCTCAGAGGCGGCCGGCGCGAGCATCGAGGCGCTGGGCACTGAACGCGGCCACCGGACGCTGACCATCACCCGCAAGGGCGGCAAAGTAGTCACCCTCCCGCTCGCCCCGCGCACCGCGAGGGCGATCGACCTGGCCGTCGGCGAGCGCTGCGAAGGACCCAGGTGGACCGGCTCAGCCCGCGCCAGGCGGAGCGGCTGCGCGTCCTGGTCGCCCCCGATCCCGACCTTGCCTCTGCCGCGCAGCCAGAAGCTGACGGCGGGGGTGAGCAGGCGAGACAGCGGCGGCTGTCAGTCATCGGGATCTGGGAATCGGGCCGCGGCGACTTGTCCGAGCGGCACGACGAGATCATCCGCGGGCGGCTGAAGCGCCCCGCATGACACTGCTGCTCGACACCGGCCCGCTCGTCGCGGCCATCGACCGCTCCGACAAGCATCATGCCCGCTGCGCTGCCCTGCTGGAATCCACCGAAGGCCCGCTGCTGGTCCCCACCACCGTCATCGCCGAAGTGTGCTGGCTGCTGGAAGAGCGACCCGACATCGAGGCAGCCTTCCTGACCTCAGTCGCCACCGGCGAGATCCAGCACGTCACCATCACCGCCGTCGACCTGGAGCGTATGGCGGAGCTCGTGCGCACCTACGCCGACCTGCCGCTGGGCGCCGTCGACGCCTCCGTCATCGCGGTTGCCGAGCGACTCCAGCTGACCGACGTGGCCACCTTGGACCGGCGGCACTTCACCGTCGTCCGCCCCAAGCACGCCGCCGCGCTGAACCTCCTGACCTAGCCCGCTCACCACTCTGTCTAGGAATCCCGTGCGCGGTCCATTGCGCTCCGCAGGCGACCCCTGGCACTCCTCGGCGAGCCCGAGCCGCCGATCGGCGCGGTTCGGGTTGGGCGAGTTCCTGGGCTCGTGGCCGCTGGTAGCGGGTCGATCTGCGCGCTGGGTCACCGCAGCCGGGGTTCACTCGTCATCGCGGTGGTGACGGCGGACGGATGGGCACGGCGGTCACTGGCTGATTTATCGCTCGCCTGG
Source organism: Streptosporangiaceae bacterium (assembly GCA_035517695.1). Lineage (GTDB taxonomy): Bacteria > Actinomycetota > Actinomycetes > Streptosporangiales > Streptosporangiaceae > DATFVJ01. Next base: position 12,278 of record DATIYI010000150.1, on the reverse strand, counting down.
GCGGGAGTCCTGCATCAACCGTAGAACGCAGGCCGACTGTGGCGATTCAATGCCTGGACCAGCGGCCCGACCTGATCGAGCGGATCTACGAGGTGGATTCGGCCTGGCCGGAGTTCATGGGCAAGAACCCGGTGGCGAACGCGCTGTACTGGCAGGTGGCGGGCGCGTTTCCGCACTTGTGCGCGGCGGCCGTGGATGAGCGCGGGACGGTGGTGGCCACCGCGCGGGCGCTGGCGTTTGCCCTGGACGCCGAGGACCGACGTGAGCTGCCCGACTGCGGCCTTGTCGCGGAGGATTTTCCCGGTTCGCCTTGACCGTGGAGTTCCTGTTCGGTCACGGGTGCTGATCAGGTCAGGCTGCTTCGGTGCCGGGTTCGATGAAGGCGAGCCGCTGGTCGCCGAAGTCGGCGATGATCTCCAGGCGGCCGCCGAGGGCTTCGACGTAGGCGGCCAGGGTGCGCAGTTCGGCGGTGCCTGGCTTGGCGTGCTCGATGGCGGACACGCGGCCCTGGGTGATGCCCATCCGGGCGCCGACCTGGGCCTGGGTGATGCCGAGGCGGCGGCGCATCTCGGCGAGCCGGAAGGCGCGCTGCTCGGCGCGCAGCTGCTCCATCCCGGCGGCGATGGCGGCCTTGTCGGCAGGATCGGGATAGAACTCGGCGAGGAACTCATCCCGGGTGTAGTGGTGGAACTCACTGCTGCTCATCGGATGCCCTCTTGTTTCAGGTAGTCCTCCTAACGCTGCTCGGCCAGCGGGATCGCCTGCGGGTACCAGGCCTCCTATTTACCAGCCTTATCTCCGGCTGCCAGCAGGACGGCGTTTCGCCGGGGATCGAAGATGTACAGGATGCGGATCTCGCTGCGCCCGGCGGAGCCTGGCCGCAGTTCCTTCAGGTTGCTCAGCTGGGCGTGGTGGACGCGGTCGGCGAGCGGGCCGCCCAGCTCCGGCCCGGCTTCACGCAGCATGCCGATGGCATGGCCGACCTGGATCGCGCCGGCCCGGTCACGCTTGCCCAAGTCGTGCAGCCATGCCCGGACCTCCGGTGTCATGACCAGGCATAGGCCACGTCAGCTGCCTCCCCGCAGCGGTAGCATTACGCAGGCATAATATCGTGTCAGCGTGATGTTATATGGCTTGCGGAGCCGGTTAGCTGTCCGTGCTGGCGCTTGGAGTGAGTGCGCGCCTGCGCGGCTCGGAGAAGCCGAGACCCGCGTAGCCGGGCGCGCGTTTAGCGAGCATAGCGGCGAGGACGCCAGTCCGCTCATCGAGGTAGTCGTGGACTTCGGCCGTGGTCTTGTTCTCATGCGAGCGCAGGATCCGGCCTACGTACTGGGTCAGGCTGCCCTTATTGGCGACCGGCGCGGCAAGGAACAAGGTATCCAGGGCCGGGCAGTCGAAGCCTTCGCCAGCGTACGGGCCGGTGGCCACGACCAGGAGCGGCGGCCCGCCGGGCTGCGGCTGCATGCGGGTCAGCGCCGCCGCGCGGCTCTTGGCACCCATTCCGCCGCGAAGAACAATCGGGTCGTGCCCGGCCTCGCGCAGCAAGCCGGCGAACCTTTCCAGATGGCTGGTCCGGTTGGTGAGGACCAGGCAGTTGCGGTCCTTGCTCAGTGCGGCGAGGACGTCCGCGATGACCTGCCGGGTGCGCTGCTCATCAGCGGCCAGGTGCCGGTAGATGGTCGTCATGCCGCCAGGGCGGGACGGGTCAGCATCGCCGTCGTACCGGTACGCAGTCGGGTGAACGTACAACACGGGGGTGGGCCGGCCGGTGCCCACAAGCGTGTCCTGGCCGGCTGCGTCGCGGGAGAGCGCGAGGGTGTGCCGGACCGGTCCCACTTGCATGGCGATCAGGTCGTCGAGCTTGTCGCGGCGGTACGGGGTGGCGGTCAGTCCGAGCCAGCGCCGTGCCGGGATCTGCCTGACCGCATGCTCGAACGCGGCGGCCGGGACGTGATGACATTCGTCGGCGACGATCAGGCCGTAACCGGCGGTCAGCTCCGCGACGTCGTCGCGGCGGGACAGGGTCTGCAAGGTGACGACATCGATGGAGCCGCGCAGCTTGGCCCGGCCGCCGCCGAGCTGCCCGGCTTTGACGCCGAGGAACTCGGCGATCCTGGCCCGCCACTGGTCCGCGAGCGTCTTCCGATCCACCAGGACGAGAGTGGAGACCTGATGCGCGGCGATGACCGCGCACGCCATCACGGTCTTGCCCATTCCGGGTGGCGCGACCAGCACCCCCAGATCGTGCCTGGTCAAGACCTGGACGGCCGCCTGCTGCGGCCCGGTCAGCACGGCCGAGCAGGTGAATGCGTGCGTGGTGCCGGCCGCGCGCTCATCGGTCAGGTCCAGCTTGCCGCCTGCCTGCGCGGCGAGTTCGGTCACCGTGGTGAGCATGCCACGCGGCACGATCAGCCCGCCGTCGATAGTCTCGTCGAAGAACTGCAAGAACCGGGGTATGTCCCAGGTGGAGGCGCGCATCCGCTGTTTCTCGTAGAACTGCGGGTTGCGCATCGAGGCAGCGTGCCGCAGCGACGCGGCGAGCGCGGGCGTCAGGTCGGCCAGCTCGACCCGGATGCCCGCGCCGAGCCGGGCCCGGACCACAGTCGTCACCTCCGGCCGGATCTTCGTGGAGACTGGCGCGGCGAGCCTGGTGACCTCGCTGCCCGCCGGGACCCGCCCGGCCTTGTCCGCGGCCCGGCTGACCTCCCTGGGCGTCATGCGGCCAAGCGTCGACAGGTAAGACCACTGGTCCTGGTGCGGTTCGAGATTCTCCAAGTTCAGGAACACCGTCGCGTTGCGGTCCCGGGCCGGCCGGAACAGCGGCAGCGCAATCAGGTTTCCGGCACCGCCGGCCGGGAGCAGGTCCTGGGACGGGAACAGCCGGTCATAACTGGCCAGGTTCACCTTCCCGCGGATCGCCATCGCCTCACGCAGCAGGCCGGTGCCCAGTCGCCGGGCAGTCTGCGCCGGCACTGGCGCGGTGAAGAAGGCCCACGCGTGCATACCGACCCCGGAACGCGACACCTCCAGCGCCACCGGCACCCCGAACGCCCGCCCCGCCTTGACGTACATCAGCGCCTCGGTCAGCGCATCCTGCCCGTCGAAGTCAGCGGCCAGCCACCAGCACCGGTCGCCGTCCAGCAGCGGATAAACGCCGACGTGCGCATCGCCCTTCAGATGAGCAGCCAGCACATCCGTGGTCAGCGGCAGGTAGTCCCGCTTCTCATGCGGGATCCCGCGCCGCCACCCGCCGCGCACCGCCGGGAGCCAGCCCTTCCAGCCAGTACGGGAGTTCTCGATCCGGGTGGCGTAGATGTCGGTGCGCGCCGCGAACAGCGCCCGGAAGAACGCCACCTTCGCGTCATTGGGCGAGTCTTTATGGACCGGTCCCGGCGGCGCATCGAAGAAGCCGGCCTGCGCCGGACCCGGCGGCGCGGCCTGCCGCGGGCTCAGCTCCAGCATCTTCAGCAGGCGCGCGTTCTCCGCCCGCAGCCGCGCCAGCTCAGCGGCCACAGCCGCGGGAATCTCAGGCACGCCCACACCATATGCAACATGCAACCCGCGGCCATGTAGCTCATGCCGGAGTGCCAAGCGGCAGCCGGGCCGACCGCGCGGGTCTCCGCGAGCGGCCAGGGCCGCAAGACCGACGCCACCGATGCGCATTCGGTGGCGTTGCTCGGGATCCTGATGGCCGGCCTGCGACGCGCAGGCCACCCGATGCGGCACGATTCGGAAGCGCCTCAGCCATAACCCCGACGCGCGTCCACACGACGGGCAGCGAGCACGCCGAAGGCTGCAGCGGCCAGAGCGGCTACCCCGCCGATGAGGACTGGGGCGCGGACGCCGCTCGCGTCGGCGATCGCCCCGAGGATTGGTCCGCCGATCGGTGCGGTGCCGACAAGGAGAACGGTTTGCAGAGCGAGCACCCGCCCGATCATGTGCGGCTCCGTTCGGAGCTGGGCAATGGACGTCGTCGCCGTCATGTAGGCGACGCTGGCGGCACCAACCAGGGTCGCCACCAAGAAGGCGGGGGCGACGCTGGGGACGGCTGAGAGGACAAGCATGGCCGCCCCGAGCCCCGCGGCACCGACCGCCACCGTCCGAATGCTGACGGTGGAACGCCTGGCGACGAGCAGCGCCCCGACCAGGCCGCCTGCGCTGAAGGCCGAGTAGACGAGGGTGTAGGTGCCATTGCCGCCGTGGAGTCCCTTCTCGACGAAGAGCGGGAATACGACCGCGAAGTTGTAGCTCAAAATTCCGATGAGCAGGAGCATTACAAAGGTGATCCAGAGATCTGGCACGCCGAAGATGTATTTGAGTCCGGCCCGGACCTGTCCGGCCCCACGAGGCGTCACCGGCAGCCGGTGCAGCTCGGCCGATCGCATCATGGCGAGTGCGGTGAGGACCGCCGCGTAGGAGGCAGCGTCAGCCGTGAAGCACCACCCGTAGCCGACCGTCACGATGAGCAGGCCGGCGAAGGCGGGTCCCGCGATGCGCGCCATGCTGTTCATGGCGCTGTAGAGCGTCACGGCATTGGGTATCTCGTCGGTCGGCACCATCTCGTTGACGAACGACCGCCGGACCGGGTTATCCAACGCCAGCAAAGCACCACCTGCCACGGCGATGCCGTAGAACGCGGCGAGCGGTGCGTTGTGCATGAATGCCAGCGCCGCGAGCGCCAACGATTCGCACGTCTCGAGCGCCTGCGTGACATACAGGAGGTTGCGCTTACTTGTTCGATCGACGATCACACCTGCCCAGGCAGACAGCAGCAGGATCGGGCCGTACTGGCACGCCACCAGCAAGCCGAGAGCCACGCCGCTTCCGGTGCGGTGCAGGATGAGGAGGGTCAGGGCAACATTGGTGAGCCAGTTGCCGGTCTGGGAGATGGTTTGGCCGATGAAGAACAGGCGGAAGTTCCGCCACCGGAGCGAAGACAGAGTGCGCTGGACGAAATTGGGCCCCTGAGCAAGGCTGTCGTCGTCCACCGGATCAGGCTCTGCAGGCTGAGAGGATCATGGTGATCTGAGCCGTGGGCTCAACGTTCGTGATCGCCGGTCAGCCGACCTCTGGCGATCACCGGTGCGGAGAGGGAGTTGAGAAGGGTGCGGGGCCTAACTCGATCAAGTCTCGCCGCATCAGGGGTGGTGCTGACTGCGCTTGAGAGGGCGAAGACTTGGAATGTGTGGCGATGTGGCCCGTGGCCCTTGATCGGCTCGGGTCCGTGGTATCCCCGACTTATGGTGGATCGCAGGATCCGTACCCCGGCGGTGGGCGCTTTTGCCGACAGCGCGCCTGGGGGTAGGTGATGGGGCGAGTCGAGCCGGGACGGATCGATGAGCACCAGGCAGTGCACGGCTGGCTTGGATGTGGGGACGTCGAGGCCCTCGACCACGAGCACCAGCTCTGTCGTCTCGGGTGGCGGCGTGCTCCAGCTCAGATCGGGGGACAGGTTGTTTCCGCCAACCCGCTTACCGGCATGCTCTTGCGTGATCGACCGTCCTTCCCCGAAGTCGTCGCTCGTCACGATGAGTAGTTCTGGTCCCTGCAGGTTCGGACGGTTCCACGCCGAATGGATGTCTCTGCCTCTGCGGTTCTTGAGGAGCGTCATTTCGTCTCCGCCAGCATGTCGAGGATCTCGGCGGTCGTGGTGGTCTCGCCGAGCTTGGGAAAGATGCGTTCGATGCTGTTGGCGTGGGCTCGGGATCGGTGTCGGTCATAGCGTCAATTGCCAAGACGACGTGATAGCCGTGGTCGTATGCGGAGCGGGCAGTGGACTGGACGCCTGAGGTGGTCGAGATGCCGGTCAGCACGACCTAGGTGACGCCAAGGCCGCGTAGATGAGCGTCGAGCCCAGCGTCGTGGAAGGCGTTCCGCCGCTGCTTGGTGACGAGGTGGTCGTCCGGTTGCACATCGAGTTTGTCGACAAGGTCGGCCGAGTCAGGAGAGCTGATGATCTCGGGCGGGCGGGTCCGATCGGTGCGCCCTGGTGCTCCACCGGTCACCTTGACCAGCACAACGGGGAGAGCCTGGCGGCGGAACGCGTCGGCCAGGCTGGCAGAACGCTCGACAACCTCTCCGGTGGGATGGACCGTGGGCGCATCGACGATTCGCTTTTGCAAGTCGATCACGATCAGTGCGGGCTTGGGGTCCAAAGTCGGCAGTGCCATCGTCTTCCTCTTTCCTGTAGGCCTCGTGGTCACAGGCTCTGCGCCAGCCGCTCAAACGGGCGCCGCGCCCGCAGCGGCATGAGCGGACGTTTGACGCAAGCGACGTCGAGGCTGAGGTGATCGTTTGACCCACACGAGACCGCCTCGATACATGCTCACCGATTCCTCGGTTCGGGCGCTCTGATTCAGGTGTGATCTAGTCCGAAGTTACGGCGGTCTAGTAGATCTGGCACCTGCTGTGCGGCCGCAATGCAAGTAACTCGGCTTCCGACAGTGCCGGTTTGCGGGCGGGCGGTGCTCACCGATAGCCCGGCGCGAGCAGCACGCTAGGCGGCGAACCTCGGTGCATAGGACCGTGGCCGCGACGTCCACCGAATCGCATACATGTGCTAGCGCGCGGCCGCGAGGTAGTCCAGTTGACGGTCGGCGGCGATGACCGTCGGAACGTGGATCCAGCCCCGTGTGCGCTGGCCGGCTGTGTGCACGGACACAGCCTGGGTGAACGTGCTTGGCGAGATTCCCTCGTATCCGTGCCGGATGATCGATCTGTAGATGTCGTCCGAGACCACGAGGACGATCGGTGCGGGCGTGCACTTGAGGCAGCTCTTCAAGCGTGGGGAGTCGAGAAGGCGACAGGCTACGTCGAGGGTCTCGCCGAATGGGCCGTTACCGTCCCTGTGCACCTCCCCGGAGTGGATGACTGCCCGCAACCGTAGCCTGCAGCCGTTGCGGTGGGCAGTGGGAAGGGTGGCGTTGTAGTCGATGAGGAGATGAGTCAGGACCGGGAGCAGCGGATGCAGCAGGAGCGTCTTCGGCACCTCGTCGACTGGGCGGACCAAGATGAGCACGCCGTCGCCACGGTCGACGACGGGATCGCAGTAGCACGCGTGGATGCCCGCCACGCGCATCGCAGCCTCAACGATTCGGTAGGTCTCCAGCCGTAACAGCTCCTTGACCGGGTTAGGCCGTCGGGTGGATTGCTCCACGTCGACAGCGAGGACAGTGCGGTACACGGGTCGGCTTCTCATGCGCGCCTCCGTTCCCCTAGCAAGCGCTCGCTCGTGGCCAGGCTCGCTGCTTGTAATCGGGTGAGGTGTCGGCGCGGGCGTTCACTCTCGGCCGACGGTCGCGGCCACACGTGCGGGAGCGAGCATGCGGACCTGCTCATCGCCTGCTCTCGCTGCGATCACTTGTGGCATCTTCATGGGTTCGGCTGAGAAAGATCGGTAGCCTCCGCGCTTGTATGATCAGTCCGCTCCGGCCCTTTTAATGGCGGTGGGACCAAGTCGCTTGACCCAGGGAGTACGTACCCGGAATCATGTCCGAAGCACACGGCCGGGGCACATGCCACAGGACTGTTCCTCGGGCGTTAGACTTTGGTATATCTCCAACTATCCGTGTTGGTGGTGGGAGTCGCATTGTCAGGGAGATCCCAGTGGCTGGTGCTAGCCCGACATTTCGTCGGCGAGAGCTGGGCCTCAGGCTGCGTCAACTCCGGCTGCAGGCGGGCATGACCGTAGAGGATGTCGCGGCGAGACTGCTCTGCTCGCCAAGCAAGATCAGCCGCCAGGAAACGGGTCAGCGCGCGACAAGCCTGCGAGACGTCCGCGACCTGTGCGACATCTATGATGTGCGTGACCCCACGGATCAAGAGCACTTGAAGTCGCTCGCTCGGGGGGCGAAAGAGCGCGGCTGGTGGCAGGACTATGATGACCTTGGAAATCGCAGAGACTACACCTATATAGGCCTTGAAGACCAGGCCGCCAAAATCTCCATATTTCATACAAGTTTCGTGCCCGCCCTACTGCAGACAGAAGAGTATGCTGGGGCGCTCATCAGAGGAAGGCTCCCACGTATTACCGACGATGCGCTGCGCGAGCGCATTAAAGCGCGGACTTTCAGGCAAAGGCGTCTCAGCGCGACACAGCCTGTGCGTTTCGACGCGTTTATGGACGAGGCAGCGTTGCACAGGCGCGTCGGGGACGCGACCATCATGAGTGTACAGGCTGATCGAATCCTTCACGCTGCTGAGCTGCCGAATGTGACGGTCCGGGTAATCCCATATGATGCTGGCGCGCACCCTGCGATGGACAGCACATTCAACTTCCTTGAATTCGATGACCCTTCCGTCCCGGATATTGTATATGTGGAAGGATTGGTCGGAAACCTATATGTCGAACGCGAGTCCGATCTTGTACGATACCGTGAAGCGCTTCATTTTCTGGCGTCCTCCGCACTCGATTCGGAGTCCTCGCTCGAGTCCATAAGAAAGATCGGTGAGGCGTTCGCTGCGGCGGCGGCGCGGCAGCTATAATTCGTCCATCGCCCCCGAGCTCGAGGGCGATTATTAGGCAAAAGGAAGAAGACGAAGATGTCTCCAGATAGCTCCAGCTCAACCGACTTCGCATGGCGCAAGGCGCGCTGCGAGAGTGGGTCGTGTGTCGAAGTCGCCTCGGCGCATGGAATGGTGGTCTTTCGGAGCTCGAAGGAGCCGGACGGTCTCCTGCTCCAGTACACACCAGATGAGTGGAACGCGTTTCTCAAAGGAGCTAAGGACGGAGATTTCGACGGCCTGGTATGAACTCGAGCAAGGTGGCGGCACCTCAAGAGTTCCAAGTTCCGTTGGTGGCCGTGTACCCCAAGACCGGCGTAAGCGGGATGTACGGTACGTCAGCGGATCATTGAGGACACGGACGCAGCACCACCCGTCCGCCCATCGGCATGTGCGGTACGGCCTGACCGCCCGCGCGGGTCCGGCGGGCTCCCGACCCCAGTTCGCGGGCGCACAGAATACCCAGATCCGGGCGGCCAGCGTTTTGATCGAAATACAGCCGACATCCGCGCAGAACGGCGGCTCGGCGAGCGTCTCCCTGGCCCCTGCATCACTGAAGGTAATAGGTAATGCCGTCTGTCGAGACAGCCGCCTTCTGGTTGCCGACTCGCTGCGACGTTCCTACTCCGGTCGTGGCCGAGCGCAGATCAGCCAGAGTTGCTCAGTCTAGGGTCGCCCCGATTCAGGTAGTGCGGCGGGTGAGGTCTGCGGGATCTAGTTCGACCGCGAAGGGCCGGGTAATGCGGCCCGGGGTGCCTGCCACGACCGTGGTCCGGGCGACATACCGGCCGCGACTCAGGAAGCACGCGACGACCTTCGGCGTGCCCTGCAACTCCACCCGCCAGTAGACAGGGATTCCAGCGTCCGCGTACATAGCCGGCTTGACCGCCCGGTCTATCGACATCGTGGACGGGGACCCAACCTCAACGACGGCCAGAACGGCCTCGCAAGGAATCCTGGTGGCCGTCTCACCGACTGCTTGGGCGGCCACGACCACGACGTCAGGGACCAGGAGCTTCCCGCCGGGCAGGGCCACGTTCACCGCCTCGAGCACCTCGGCATCGGCGCCCGCGGTGATGGCCGCCTGGGCCAGAGCGCGGTGCAGCCGGTAGGACGCCCGCTGATGGCCCACGCCCGGCGCCGGGCTCACAACAAGAACCCCACCTTCGTAGACCTCGAAACGGGCATGATCACCGGCATCCGGCAGCGCCTCGACATCATCGGCTGTCCACGGCCCGGTGTGGTCGACCAGCGCGACGCTCATGATCCCACCTCCCGCCACCATCCAGTCTGACTTCCGCACAGCCACACCGGAGCGGCCACCGCCCCGCGCGCACCGGCCCGTAAGATGATCACTTCACGCCCGGGGCGACTTCCCGCCCCGCCTGATAGGCCCTACATTCGATTCTTCAGTATTGCTGACCTGCTTTACAGCAGCCATGCTCACAAGTCCCGACAGTTCCGGGTCAGCCAGCCGCTGTCCCGCCGCCGAACGCCTGGGTGCAGGCCGGGACCAGACTGGTGCTGAAGCCAGCCTCGTCAGCCCGCCGGGCCCAGTCGACGAGAGTCCTGCCTTCCGTGTCCGGAACTGCGTTCGGAAGGCCGATCCCGACATCCATGTTGAACCTCCATCGTCGCTCGTTCACCCGGTCAAGGACCGACAGTAGCCGTCCCCGGGCGGGGACGTCATCAGGGCCACGGACGCGACCCGCAGCACAGAGCGCCTCAGGCGGAGTGAGACCAGCATGCCCGATGCCGCCGCCCAGCCCGAGCATGCAGTCCTGAACCTCGGGCAGGCGGAGTATCACCGTGGGCTCCCGGAGGTGAGCGTTTGGTTAGGCGGACCAGCACTAAAGTTGCCTGCTCGGCGCGCCGACAAGAAACTACCGCTCCAAGGCAAAGACATCGCTGGCGTACACCCTCCGCGGCATCAGGGGATGAGGCCGGCGGCGCGAAGCTTGCCGTGTCGTGCGGAATACTGGCGATCGTGCCTGAAATGATCCGCGAGCCGAGCCGGGTCGCCGCGGCTGGTTATCCGCCAGCGACGCCCGCGGCCAGTCCGCCGCCTGCGCTGTCCCCCATTACCGCGATGCGGCCCGGGTCGATGCCGAGTTCTCGCCTGCGTGGGCGGCCAGCCAGACCAGCCGGCGTAGGCATCTTCGACGGGTACCGGGTCCGGATGCTCTGGTGCCAGCCGGCACGGCAGGGACACCATCGGGACGCCGGTCCGGGAGACGTACCGCGAACAGTCCCGTCGAAGATGGGCACTGAGCCGATGATCATCCCGCCACCCCAGCAGGAAGAGAAGGGCGGCGCCCGTGCCGCCCGACGGCCGCCGGTACCACCTCGCCAGCAGCGCGGCGCCGTCTGCCGTGGTGACCTAGTGGTCGGTCACCTCGACGTCGTCAGCGGACGGCTGCGCCTGATTGTTGAAGTACTCCAGCATTGCGTCCAGCGCTGCGCGCCGGGCCTGCACGTCGCCGACCGGCGGCTACGGCGGCGGGCCGCTGGTCTCCAGGGCGGCCTCCAGGACCGCGGCCACCTCGGGATCCAGGGTGAATGTCATTTCCGGACACCTTCGAGTCACTGCCGGGCGGGGACAGCAGTTCGGTCTTGAACTGGCGGGCTAGGGGCGCGCACATGCACAGCAGCCGTGATGGCGTGCCTGCGGCGTTGGTGAACGAGTGCGGCGCGTTGGCGGGCACGTTGACTGTCTCCCCTGCCCGGGCGGTGATGGTCCGCCCCCGGAACGTCACCAGCACCTCACCGTCCAAGATGGTGAATATCTCCTCGAAGTCGTGCCAATGAGGGGGCGGCCCGCCGCCCGGCGGGACGTGCATGTCGATGAGGGTGCACCGGCCGGCGGTATCCTGGTCGGCCACCAGGATCGTGTACGTGTCCCCGACGAGCCCGATATGCAGCAGGCTCTGGTCTTCGGCTGGCCGCGCGATGGTGAGCCTGCGGGACAGGTCGTTGGGCGGGATCGGATCTGGCTGATCGGACATGATGCGTCCTCCTGGTGTGCTGTGCGGCTGGCGTTCAGCCGGCGAGCTCGGCGAAGAAGTCGTGCAGCGACCGCGGAGGGCGGTCGAGGATGACGCGCAGAAGCAGGCTGTTGCCACCGTGGAACCCATGGGCGGTGTAATCGGCAAACATCGCGAGCAAGCCGTCCTTCATGGATCCGCCTGGCGTCTCCTGCAGGGCGGTGCCGGGATCGGCGTCCTGCGCGGTTACCTCCCGTCGGCATACCGGGTCATCAGCGCCGCTATCTCGGCGGGGGTCACCATGCCGCCGACCGCCAGCTCGAAGGTGCCGTTGACCAGGCCTTCGGTGGTCAAGGCGACAGCGGCGGCCTCGGCCACGTCCCGGTAGTCGACGAACGTCGTCGTGGAGTCCTTCGAGTAGGGCATGACGAAAATCCCGTTATCAACTGCCGACCGCCAGCCGCCCAGGGGGCCCTGCATGAACATCGCGGGCTGCAAGATGGTGAACTGCAGGTCCGAGCGGTACAGCGCCTCCTCCACCGGCCGCATGCTGGCGTGGTTCACCAGCGACAGCGACGGATGGTACACGCCCGAGAAGATAACCCGCCGGACTCCGGCCGCCTGCGCGGCCGTTGGCCAGCCCCCTGGGCGCCTGCCGGTCGATGGCGCGAAGGAACTTCAAAAACTCGGTGTTGCGGTGCTTTGGCGGGCATTGGCCGATGACGTTGCCGGTGAGCACGTTGAGCGCGGCGAACAGCGTCGTGGTGCCGTTGCGCTTGTAGTCATGGGTCA
>DATIYI010000149.1:0-7517 GCA_035517695.1 Streptosporangiaceae bacterium | reverse complement strand
GCAGGTCTGTGGTGCCCTCCTCCCAGGGGCGTGGCGGCGCCCGATCTCGGGCCGCCCAACACGGGAAGACGCCTCCCCTCCGCCAGGCTCAGTTGGCGGCACAACCCCGGCGGGCCTTAGCCCAACGATCGGGAGTCGCCGGCCTGTTCAACGAGCACCAGGGTTACGCCCGCCTGGCGCCATGCAACGTAAGCGGACCTCCTTATGGAGAACCTGGGTGTTCACAGCCTGTGCTCCCGCCGATGGCCACGACGTCGACCCGGTAGACCTCTTCCGACTTGTGCTTCATACCCGACTCGATACCGTGTGCCAGCGCCTTGACCTGGGCGCCGCGCAGGCCATCGTCGATGTCGATCCGGGCGACGATCCATAGCCGGCCCGGGCCGACGAAGGTGAAGAGGAGCTGGCGGATCGCGGTCACGCCGGGGTAGCCGAGGAGAAAGGCTCGTATTCTTTCCTCCTCAGCGGGCCGGAGCGGCTGGGTGAAGCCGGCCACGTCGCGGCCCTGCGGCCCGCCGGCAGCCCCCGCCCAGGTGCCGACCAGGAAGTCGTGGCTGCGCTGGAGGAGCCGGAGGCTGACGCGGATCATCAGCAGCGCGATGAGTACCGCGGCCACGCCCTGATATACCGACGACCCGGTGATCTGATTGAGGGCCAGGGCGGCGAACGCGATCACGTCTCCGAAGACCGACACCGCGTCCTCGTTGAACACGGCCCGCAGCATGGGGTCAGACGTGACCCGGGACTCGGCCAGCAGCTCCCGGTGGTAATGGCGTGCCCGGCAGCTCATCTGGCCCGCCGACTGGCGGATGGACATCAGGTCCAGGACGGTGGAGATGGCCAGCACGACGTAGGCCACGGTGAACGAGGAGGTGGCGCTGGGGTGGATCAACTCCTCGATGCCGTCCCGCAGGGAGAACGCCGCCCCGGCGACGAACACCCCGAGGGCCGCGATCAGCGCCCAGAAGTAGGCTTCCCGGCCGTACCCCAGCGGATGCTGGTCGTCGGGCGGACGGCTGCTGCGACGCTGGGCAATGAACAGGGACAGGTCGTTGGCGTTATCGGCGAGTGAATGCGCGGCCTCGGCGGCCAGCGCGGTCGAACCGGTGAAGACCGCCGCGCCGACCTTGGCCAGCGTGACCCCAATGCCTGCCCCGAGGGCCACCACTACGGTCCGCGTGCTGTCGTCCGGCATAGGCCGACCGCCAGGCCGGGATGCATTCAGCCCGGCGGGCGCCTAACGCTTTGCCCCCAGGCCCGACGGCGCGCACCTGATCAGAGCGGCGCACTTTTCTGACGCCGGGCACTGGCGACGCTACGCCCCGCCCATGCCCGAAGGCAAGGGACGCCTCCAGCAGGTAAAGAACGGCCGCCAGTAATCGCGGGTTATCTCGGGTCGGCGACTAGGAATGTTCCGTCTTCCGAGCTCAGCCCATCACGGACGCGCCTGTGGGAGCGGGTGATGGGCTGAGCCGGTGGCGGACCTTCGGCGAGCGCGCTCTCTACGAGAGCCCGGAGGTCTGGCTCGGGCAGGTCGACGTCGGGCTGCCGTCTGCTGACGTGGCGGCATCGGTTCGTGCAGGACAGGTGGGCCTGTCATACTGCGACGTCGAGGAACTGCTGGCGGAGCGCGGCATCACCGTCGATCACGTAACCGTCTACCGGTGGGTGCAGCAGTTCACCCCCGCGTTCATCGAGGCCGCCCGCCCGGGGCGGCATGCTCCGGGTGACCGGTGGTTTGCCGATGAGACCTACCTCAAGGTCGCCGGGAGGTGGGCATATCTGTACCGGGCCATCGACCAGCACGGCCAGGTCATCGATATTCTGCTGTCCGAACGGCGTGACCTGGCCGCAGCCCGGCGGGTTCTTCGCCCAGGCGCTGCGCGCGGGCACGGTCCCGGCCGAGGTCACCACAGACCGCGCTGCCGCCTATATGGGCGGGTGCTCGATGAGCTGGTCCCCTCGGCCCTGCACACGGTGAAGCGGTACGCCAATAACCCGATCGAGGCGGATCACGGGCGGCTCAAGGCCCGGCTGCGGCCGATGCGCGGCCTCAAACGCCACCGCTCAGCACGGATCCTCGCCGCGGGCCGCGCGTTCGTGCAGAACCTGCGCCGCGGCCACTACGACATCGCCACCGATACTCCGGACCGTTGCAAGCTGCGCACCATCTTCGGCAAGCTCGCCCTGGCCATCTGACCCGGCGCACCGGGACTCGCACTTTCGAGGCTGCCCGGACATCACCCAATGCAACAGTGCCCGGGCATGCCCGGCACCTGCCGGACCCAGCACCCACCTGATCACAACCAGCCCACATCACCAAGCGCACGCGGGATGAATGCTTACCTCGGTACCGAACGCGAACATGGCGTTTCATGAATCTTTGGTAGCTTCCCCCCTGCTCACATGGTTCAAGTATGTCTTAAGCGGCACCCCGATGAATGTCTCGGTACGCATCGTTCCCAATTGTACGATGCGAGATAGCGTGGCGAATGTCTCCAAGGGTTCCGCTCCGGTTTCCAGAATGAGAAGATAATCGTATTTTCCGAGGAGAGCCCAGCGAGCCCGCCGGAGCGGGTGGCCTTCGTCCTGCACGATGTCTTCGGTCTTGAGTTCGGCTGGATCGCCGAAGTGCTGGACGTCTCCGTGCCGGGTGCCCGGCAGCTCGCCTCGCGGGCACGACGGCGGGTGGCCAAAGCGAAGCAGTCCACGCCGCAGGCATCGAAGGCGGAGCGTAAACGCGTCCTCACGGTCTTCCGCGCCGCTTACGAGGCCGGGGACCTGGCCGGCCTGGTCAGGCTCCTGCACCCGGACGCCGTCTACGTCACCGATGGCGGCGGCGAGGTCGCGGCACGCAAGCTCATCCACGGGCGGCGAGCGTGTTGCCGAGGTCATGGTGCGGGTGGGACGCCAGTTGAAGTTCATGCGTCGGGATTCACCGGGAATGAGCTGGAGTGGCCCTCGACCTGGATCGATCGCCTCGGCCGTGATCGGACGCCGTCGATCCCCGGCCACGAGGTGGCCGGAGTGGTCACCGCTCTCAGCTATGGAACGGCGGGTCTCCGGTGGGACAGCGGGTGCTCGGCCTTACGGACTGGACCCGCGACGGCACACTGGCGGAGTATGTCGTCGTCGAGGCGCGCAACCTTGCGCCGCTGCCGGGCGACGTCGACTTCATGGTGGGCGCGAGCGTCCCGATGACGGGCCTGACCGCGTGGCAGGGGCTGTGCGAGCACGGCCACCTCTCGGCGGGGCAGAGCGTCCTCGTGCACGGCGCGGCCGGCGCAGTCGGTTCGATGGCGACACAGCTCGCACGTGAGGTCGGCGCCTACGTCATCGGTACCGGACGCGCTGCCCACCGTCAGACGGCACTCGACTTCGGCGCGCAGGAGTTCGTCGACCTTGAGAACGACGCACTGGAAGATGTCGGCGGAGTCGATCTGGTGTTCGACGTCTTCGGCGGCGACATCGGCAAGCGGTCCGCGGGTCTGGTTCGAGCCGGAGGAATGCTGGTGACCGTCGCTGGTCCGCCCGAAGCGCGGCCTGCGGGCGGCCTGGCGGTCGACTTCGTTGTCGTGTCCGATCGCGCGCAACTGGGTGAGATCGCCCGGCGGGTGCGGGACGGACGGCTGCGGACGAACATCGGCCAAGTCGCAACCTCAACGATGCCGTCGCTGCCTTCAACCCAACCGAGCGGATCAATGGGAAGACGATCATCCGCGTTCGTTCGTGAGGCTCAATGATCGGGTAGGGAGCGGGGTCGCCCCGCCCCCTCCCACACCACCGGACATGCGGGCCCGCATCCGGCGGTTCGTCAAGCCGTCGGATTGAGACGCTGCCAGGTCTGGCTCAATGTCTTCAGGCCGAGGCGGTTCCAGCAGGAGCTGGGCAGGGACACCTGGAGGACCTTGGAGCCCGCAACCCGCCAGTACCCCTTGCTGCTGCCGCCCCACTTGCGGGCGCTGTTCTCGGAGATACCGCGTATCCGCAGGTTGTGCCGCTTGGCGGCGGTGGTCTTCCATTCCTTCCAGCGCACCTGCCGCAAGCGGCGGCGCAGCCATCCGCTGGCGAACGTCCGTTCGGCGTCCGCGAGCCGGAAGCAGGCCATCCAGCCGGTGATGAACCGGTCGAGCCTGCCGATGCGGTAGTCCATCGACACGCGCCAGCTCCGCCCGGTCAAGATCCGCAGCTGATGCTTCAGCCGCTTGATCGCCTGCGGTGCTCAACGGAACTCACCGTGTCCTCCCGGCAGCTGGCCCGCGTCCGCGGGATGGCTGCGATCACCGCGACCAGCACGAGCAACACCGATTCCTCCGTCCCACTCGACGTTCGGCCCTTCCCGGCCCCTTACCTGATCCCGGCCGGTACTACGACCTCCGCTGACTTCTGCCGGGTCAGCCCGCACCTTGCGATGCGAGCCGTCGGCGCGGCGACGACAGCACAACCGACACCCGGACAGACCTCCCCGGATAAGAACGACCAATTTCCCCCTGCGCCCGCCGCGTCTACGTGACGACCCTGTTGATGGTGACGGGCTTTACCTTCTTGAGCAGGCTCACCCAGATCGCCCAGCCTTCTACGCGGTTCGTGTTCCTCGGTGCAGGGTTACGCCTCGGGCTTCCTTCCCACCCCACCTCACGACGACGCAGTCGCCTCCGGCTCGGAGCTAGCACCACCTCTTCCTCCAAGGGACTTTCACCCCCAATTCCTCCAAGGGGACTTTCACCCCCAATTCCTCCAAGGGGACTTTCACCCCCAATCGATCGCCCATGCCGGGCGTACTCAAGGGTGGCCGAAGGCCACTTCCGGAGGAAACGCGCAGCGCCCTTAATGTTGAGGGGAAGCACGTCACAATTCAGGGGCCATCCCCAGGGACCTGAGCCGGGTGTGTCACGGGGTCAGCGTTTGATCTCGACCAGCAGGACCCAGCTGTTGATGAGTCCTGCCGCGGTGGCAGCGGCCATGGCGGCGGCCAGCCAGTACAGGCCACCGATGCTGGCCGTTATCGTGGCCGCGGCGCCCACGATGGCCAGCACGATGATCACGATGGCGGGCACGATGTGGCCCAGGCGCCAGCTGAGGGGGTCGCCGCGTTCTTGCCGCCAGCGCGGCACGTCGATGGCAGCTGCCAGCCCGATGAGGCCCGCGGCGAGGATTGCCTGACCGATTCCCAGGGCCGTGTCCGACAGGCCTGGCAGCTGGATCAGCAGGCTCGCCGCCAGCGGGTAGGCAAAGAATGCCAGGGTTTCGACCGCCCGCCGGGGCAGCGTCTTGTCCTGCAGGATCTGATCGAGGTTGAAGGAGATGGCCACGAATGCCAGCCCGAGCAGGGCGCCCGCAGCGCCCGCGAACGAGGTGGCGAAGTCGTGCCACTGTTCGGGGTGGTATGGCACCGCAGGGCCCTCCCGTCGCTGATGTCCCCATACTTACAGCGATAACAGCGGGCGGCTGCCGGGGTGGCCTCATGCCCTCTTGGAATCGAGCCAGTCGAAGGCCGCGGTCCAGAACACGATGGGTGCCATGCCCTCGCAGTGGCCTGCGGCGCCCTCGGCCCGGGTGAACAGGCGGAAGTCTTTCGGGCAGGTCAGGTGATCAAACAGCTCCTTGCCCTGGCCGGTCGAGACTACATCGGACTCGTTGTCGGTGACGTAGCTGGGGCAGCTGACATCGGTGACGGTGGCTGCGTTGGTGTACCGGAGCAGATCTGCGCAGTAGGCCCGGACGCTGGAGACTCCGTGGGTCACCATCCGGGGCGCCAGCAGGACCTTGACTGCCGGGATGGTGAGCAGGGCATTAAACTCGTCCTCGGCGGCCGGATCGTGCACCCGCTTCATCAGGTCCCCGAACCTGGCCGCCGCCGCCCCGATGTCATACTGGCCGGGATCAGCGATCATGGCGGCCAGGCGAGGTTCCCCGGCCGCGCCGCGCGGCGCGAGGTACCCGCCGAACGATCGTCCCACCAGCACCAGGCGGGCCGGATCGACCTCGGCCCGGCCGAGCAGCGCGTCGACCAGCCTGGGCACGACGTGTTCCCAGTCGGGTCGCATCGGGACACGCTGCTCATACAGCATCGCGCCCTGGCCGGGGCCATCGACGGCCGCGAAAGCATATCCGCGCTCCAGCGCGGGAGCCGCCGATGCGTACAATTCCTCGGCCGTGCCGTCATAGCCGCCGACATGCAAGATCGTCGGACGCGGCGCTGCCGGTCCGGCCGGGGCAAACAGATACCCCGACAGCACCCCGGACAAGATCGCCGCCGGATGGCCGAGCAGCGGCAGCGCGGCACGAAACGCCTGCACGCTAGCCGGATAGGCGGCGCGCAGCTCTGCCCCGTCAAGATCATCGCGGTGGAAGAAGAACGCCTGCCGGAAATACTCCGCCGCCCGAAGATACGCACCCCGCGCACTGACGCGGTGCCCGGCATCGCGGGCGGCGTCAGCCTGCTTTACCAGCCGTGAGCCAAACGCAGCCCAGGCCCGGTACCAGCTGTCCCGGTCACCCGGCGTGATCTGCGCGGCGATCGTCAGGCATTCACCCACATTGGCCATGCCCGAATCAGCCTTACCGACACTGCGCTGCAACTGACCGTCGAAGCCTTCATCTTCGAAGAACAGCCTCATCCGACCCCCTCGCCCCTTCCAGACCCCGTGAACTACATTTGCCTGGTGTACCGCCGAAGTCAGTGTCAGCCGATACCAAGACCCGCTCCTCAGCCTGAGCGCGCTCCAGGACAACCGGGTCCGATGCCGCCTGCATGGCAAGGTCCCGGAGGTGGACAGCGTCATGTCCCGCCGCCTTCAGGCTTTCGGCCAGGAGCGGAGACAGGTTGTTGTCGATGAGGAATCTCATGGCGTCCGCCGCAGCGGCAACTCCCGCTCGCGGACGGCTTCTGCGGCATAGAGAAGCGATTCGTGGATGTCTTCGGCGGTCCAGGTCCGGATGCTCAGCTAGGATCTCGTCGGTCGTCATCCGTCCGCGACCATCGCCACTACCGTCGCGACGGGGAAGCGCAACCCTCTGATGCATGGCACCCCAGCCATGACATCAGGGTCCGTGGTGATGCGCTCGTAGGCCACGTGCCTATGTTAGCCGTGGCCGACGTCTCCGGCACGATCCATGAACTCGGACAGACTAAAGGCGCCCCACGTCATCTGCCAGAAATCTGGCAGCCATCTCTGGGCCCGGCGCCCAGCAACTCCGGCAGAGACGTCACGCGAGTCATACGCTGTCTCAGATCACTGTGGCGTGTCCCCGGCCGCGGCCTGCCCTGCCGTATGGAGGAGAGGCTCGTGCACAGCTCCGTGCACAAGCGGCAATACAAGGGCCCCTTCCAAGATCGGAAGAGGCCCTTGACCTGCTCACTTGGTAGCGGGGGCGCCGGAACTCCCGTACGTATGCCACGCAGCGCGCGGACGTCAGCGCTTCGCCGATGCGCAGCGCGCCGAGCGCCATCCGGCACGCCTGGGCGGCGTCGCCCTGGTCGGCGAGTGCATCCGCCAGGACCATCGTGGCGAAGA
>DATIYI010000148.1:0-2825 GCA_035517695.1 Streptosporangiaceae bacterium | reverse complement strand
GCTCGGACAGTTCCGGGGAGGTGCTCGGCTTCGGTCTCGGTTACGGTGCGTGGCCGCAGCTGGCGGGGCGGGTCGAGCAGCGAGCGGCGCAGGTCTTGCAGCAGCCGCAGGCCGTCGGCGGTCATGGTGAAGCCGCGCCAGTCGGCCGAGGCCCGGTCGAGCACGGCCCAGACCAGGGTCAGGCAGCTGGTCTCGCCGGGGAGTCGGCCGATGACCTTGGTGCGGCGGCGGGTCTCGCCGAAGGTGCGCTCGATGAAATTGGAGTGCCGGGTGCGCTTGTGGTGCTCGGCGGGGAAGCGCAGGTAGGCGGTCAGGCCCTCGCGGTCGGTGGTCAGGCACTTCATCGCCGAGGGATAGGTCGCGGCGTACCGGGCGGCCGTCTCGCTGATCCGGTTGTCGATGATCTCCACCAGCTTCGGGCCGGGCTTGGTCTTGAGGTTCATTTACACCGGATCTTGGACGCGACCCACCGGCGTCCACTACCAGCTCAGCCGGTCCACCGCGCCCGAAAGCGACCGGGTAGTACAGCAGCCAAGTCGCGTCAACGGGCTGCGGCTCCCAGCCCGTCACCCCTCGCAGGAGGAAGAGCAATGACCGGCCTGTTCAGTCTTGGCGGCGACCTGCCGGTCGACCGGCTCGGCTTCGGCGCGATGCGCCTTCCGCGCAACGACCGCAACGTCCCCGCGCGGGACCCGGAAACCGGGCGCACCGTCCTGCGCCGGGCAATCGAGCTCGGCGTCAACCACATCGACACTGCCGACTTCTACCGCAGCGCCGACGGCTCGGTCCGTGCCAACGCCCTCATCCGCGAGGCCCTGTCCCCGTACCCGCCCGGCCTGGTCATCGGTACCAAAGTCGGCCCGGTCTTCGGATCGGCGGCCCGCGGCAGGGCACAGCCGCCGACCTGCGGCCCCAGGTCGAAGCCAACCTCCAAGCCCTCGGCCTGAATCGCCTCGATCTGGTCTACCTGCGCCGGCATGCGGAAGACCGGGCTCCCGCAGCGCCGTCGGCTCGGTCCGGTCAGCGGTGGCAGCGCGGACCCTGCGCACGATCGCAGCGACCTGGCTGGCGGACTTCAGGCCGAGCTCGATGTCCTCGACGAGCCCATCGGCCTCTAGGTACTCCCAGAGCGGATCCGTGACAGGCTCATCGAGCTCAGCGTCGACCAGCGCGCGCGTATTTGCCAATCTGCACTCGATCTATCTGGCAAAACCAGGATAGGGTCTGAGGCTCGCCGGGCCAACGCACGGTCGACAGCAGGGACAGTTATGGTGACGCGGAGGTACATCACACACGGTCTGGCCAGCGTTGCCAGCTTGCATGGCGCGTGGTTCACCACCGGCAGTGAGGCGCTGCTGATCGGCGCGATCGGCGCAGCCACTGCCGTCGTTCTGGTGGCGCTCGTCTCCCGAGAGGACCGCGTGGAGGCGATCCGCGCCGCCGCCGAGATGCTGGCGGCCTTGCTTCCCTGGCCGCGCCGCCGCGATCGCCGCTAGCCCGGCGCGCCTCGGGGCCGTGGCTAACGCCGCGTGCCGTCGGCGGACAAGACGCGCTCGTGCATGGACAAGCACGCTGCAGTAAGGATCACCGCACACGGCGGCGACGGATGAGCATCAAGCCGTTCGCGTTCCTCGACCCGAGCGTGAGGGCTCTGCGGGAGTCGTGAGGCTCAGCCTGAGGAGCCGTACTGGATCGGGACGTTGATTGCCTGCGCCCTGGTCCAGCTGCCGCTTGGACTGGTGAGCTGCCAGATGGTGAGGGTGGCCCTGTGCACAGCGAGCGCGTCGGCTGTGCCGCCTGCGGCTGGCACGAGTGCCATTGTGCCTGCGGGCAAGGCTGGCAGCAGCTGCCACCGGCCGTCGGTGAGCATCGCGCCGTGGCCGCCGGCTGTGATGACGGCCGCTGTCTGGCTAGGCCCGAATGATGCGGCTGTGATCGCCTGGCCGCTGGTCGTGAGCGGCGGCGACAGTGTCCATCTGGTACCGCCGTTTGCTGACCAGGCGGCCACCAGAGTGGCGTGCTGGCCTGTGCCCGCGGCCAGCAGCGCCGCTGTCTGGTCGCCGGAGTTGGAAAGCCGCAGCACGGTGACCGGCTGGCGGGCGAGCGCTCCGGTCAGCGCGGGTCGTGCGGCCTGCCATGCGCCGCCGGTCGAAATGAAGATCCCGGCGGTACCTAGCCGCGAGCAGGTGCCGGCGAGCAGCGGCGCGCCCGCCGCAGTGTAGGCGACGGCGGTGATGGCGTGCAGGCCGCACGATCGTCCCGCCGGTGTGGCTGCGAGCGCGCGGGCGGTGATGAGGGTTGTCCACGTGGCGCCGGCGGCTGCGGCTTGCTCAGCGGTGCCGGAGGTGAGCAGGGCGACCAGCCGGCCGGTGTCTGGCTGGGCGGCTAGCGAGTCGGGGGTGCTGGCCAGCGGGGCGTCGAGTGGGCTGAGGGCCGACCAGATGCGCCCGCCGTCGCTTGTGGCGGAGAGCGGGGTGTAGGTGAGGTCCTGGCTGGGCCGGAACGCGGTGGTGAGCGCCTGGCCGGTGCCGCCGGCCAGGACGAGGCCGCCGTTGTCGGCGCACATTTCGTGACACGCGAGCACCTTCGATGGCAGCGGACAGCAAACTTTAGTGACACAGAGGGCCAGGCGAGCACGATTCATTGACATTGAGGAACGTTCGTTGTCACCGGACAGCGATGATGACGGTGGCGTCCGGAACCCGGTGTAAATCGGCGGGCGTGGGTTCCTCTCGTGGTCTGATGTTAGGCGGTCACGGCGACAGTTTTGGCGTGCTCATGCTCGTGTCGCATTTGAGGCTGTCCGGTATCTCCGTAGTTGCCTC
>DATIYI010000147.1:0-3958 GCA_035517695.1 Streptosporangiaceae bacterium | reverse complement strand
CCGGGTGAAGCCCCGTAGGAATGCAGGCTCAGCGCCCGCACGCCTTCTCCTAGCTGCGAACAATCCAAGACCCGAACGCCCCGAATCACCGAATCACAGCGTCACGGCCAGGCCGTCCCTCGCGAGCAAATCCGCCTTAAGCCGAACTTACATCGTCTGATCCGTGTCTATCTGCGTCCTGACCTGGGGATACGTGCCGGGCTGGGGGTCGGGCTTCTGGCTACGTGATCCGGATGGGCACAGGTGATCCGAGCAGGCCGAACGCGCGAGCCTGGACTGGGGTGGGTAGCGTGAGCTTCTCGATTTTCTGCCCGCTGAAATTGATGATCTGCCGGTCCAGTGTCGATAGGTGGCTGAGCAGGTCGCGGTACCGGTAAAGCGGCAAATAGTCCGGGGTCTGTTTTGCGGCGTCTTTGTTTCTCGCCTGCGGGGAGCGCTGCGCGCGGGCCACGGGGTCGGCCGGTTCAGGAATGTTCTGGTCGGTGAAGGTGAGCGGCGCGAATGCCTCCCGCAAATGCCAGGTGAGGTAGGCGGCGAGCATGCAGATGACCAGGTGCGCCTCCACCCGGCCGGCTTTGTAATGCCGGATCGGCCGGACATCAAGGTCATCGATCTTGATGGTCCTGAAATCCCGTTCCACGTACTTGAGGTTCTTGTATGTCCTCACGATGCCCGGTGCGTCCGCGAGGCCGACGGTCATCGTGGTGCGGATCACGTAAATCCCGTCGAGGGCGGCCTCGGCCGCTATCTTCTCCTCGTCGCGGCGGAAGCTGAAAGCGCCGCCAGTGATCTGCCACGTGAAATGCTTCCCGACCTTATGTTCCCGATGGCTTTCCCGACCCGGACCCCGATCTTGTCCGGGTCTTTCAGCCGGCCTGCCGCCACTGACTTCTTGATCTTGCCCAGGTCCGCCTCGGTAGCGGCCAGCAGCTTTTCGCGCTTAACGGCGCGGGATACCTTCAGGGCCGGGTTACGGCAGCACACTAGCCGTTCTCCCGGGTAATCGGGATGAGTGATCTCGGCGAAGTTCTGCTCATCGAACAGGGACAGCTGCAGCGGCCCGTCATCAGCGGCCAGGGCCGCGATGTCCGGGGCGCGCAGCGCGGTCACCCACCCGGCGCCCTCCAGCGCGCGCAGCTCGGCGATCCGCCAGGCCGCTTCGGTGATCGTCCCGCCGAGCGCGTTCACACCCCAGGGGACCTGGGAGTCGGCCATGAACGCAGCCTGCCCGGCGGGCAGGTCGCCGGCGAACGAGGCGTGGAACTTGTCCCGGTCCGGGAACAGGAAGTCGTCCTTGGGCGGCAGGATCGGCGGTTGCGGCCCGTCGGCCGGGAAACCGGCGATGAGCGTGTTAACCGACTCGCCCCTGTCCGGCGCGAATGCTGTGATGTACACCAGGGCCGCGACGTTCTCGTGCAGGCCCGCCTCGGTGATCACCGCCACTGCCGCACCCCGTCCGCCGAGTTATCCACAGGTTCGCTGCTGCCGGGGTCGGGGTGCGGTGGCTGCACCCGGTGGCTCGCGGCGTCAGGACCAGCTTGCCCAGTGCTGTCGAGCCTGGCGCCCAGGCCAGGGAACTGGTGCTCCCGCACGCCGATGTCGGCTGCCGCCAGGTCGTCGCGGACTATGGCGAGGTTCAGGTCCCAGCCCTGGGGCCGCCGGTCGGTCCGCTTGATCCGAGCGGCCACGATGTCCGGATCGCATGGCTGGATGATGCGCGCGGCCTCCAGCCGGTCCAGGCGGGTCCGCACCGTCCGCTCCGACAAGCCAGCGTCATCACCGGCACGAACAGCGCCACAGCCATTCCGGCCCGTGCGCCTGGGACCAGCGCCCCGCGGAGTTCGCCAGCAGTCAGTCCCGAGAGCACCATCTGCGGCACCCATGAGGGTGTCTGCCACTTGGCGGTGGCGGCCGGCGGATCAGTGATGACGGTCCCATCGTGAAGGGACTTGTGACTCTGGTCACGCCCGACTCCTGGCATAGGCAAGGAGAGAGGGATGGTGGCTTCATGGAACGCCTGGGCGTGCAGGATCTGGCCCCGCTGTGGGGGGACGATGCCGGCTGGCCCTGGGACATCGGCGCGGTCGCCATCCTCGATGGAACCGGGCTAACGGACCGCGACGGCCGGTTCAGGATCGAAGCTGTCCGCCGGGCGATCGAGCCAAAGCTGCACTTGGTGCCCCGCTTCCGGCAGCTGGTGTACCGGCCTCCGCTGGGCCTGGGCTGGCCATTGTGGGTGGACGCGCCGTCGTTCAACCTCGCAGATCACGTCCGAGTCTTCCCGCTGCCCGCTGAGGCTGACCAGGCACAGCTTCTGCTGGCGTGTGAGCAGCTGCGTCGGCGGCGCCTGGATCCGTCACGGCCGCGCTGGGAGGCGTGGTTCCTGCCCGGCCTGGCGCACGGACGGGTCGGGCTGTTCGTGCGGCTGCATCACGCCATGGCCGACGGGGTCGCGGGAGTGGCCGCCTTCGGCGGGCTTTTCGACCTCGCCGCCGATCCACCCGCGCCGGCCGCGCCGCCGTGGACACCGGCGCCGGTCCCGTCCGCCCGCGAACTCCTGGCCGACAACATGCGCCGGCGCGTTCACGAGCTCGATCGCGCGCTGTCCAGCCTGGCCGACCCGGCCGGGACGCTGCGGCGAGCGCGGCGCGCCTGGCCGGCGTGGCGCGAGGCGCTCACCGAGAAGCGTGTCTTCCGCACCAGCCTCAACCGCCCCATCGGACCGGACCGCACGCTGGCCCTGGTCCGCAGCCGCCTCGACCTTGCCAGAACGATCGCCCACGCGCACGGCGCCACGGTCAACGACGTGGTGCTGACCGCCGTCACCGGGGGGCTGCGCGATCTGCTGCTGAGCCGCGGCGAACCCGTCGGGGACCTGGTGCTGCGCGCGATAGTGCCGATCTCCCTGCACCGCGAGCAGCCCGGCCACGCAAGCGGCAACCAGGTCGGGCTGGGGATGGGCGTGCCACTTCCGATCGGCGAGCCCGGCCATGCCCGCAGGCTTCAGCTGATCACTGCCGAGACTGGTAGACGCAAGAAGAATGCCCACCCGCAGATAACCAGCGGGATCTTCCGGTTCGCCCTCGTCCAGCGTGCCTTTTACCGTCTCTTGCCTCATCAGCGCTACATGACCATGTTCGTCAGCAACGTCCCGGGGCCACCGGCCCCGCTATACCTTGCCGGGGCGCCGCTGCTTGAGGTGTTCCCGCTGATAGCGATCGCCGGCAACATGACTCTCGGCGTCGGCGTGATGTCCTACGCCGGCCAGCTCAACCTCACCGCGGTCGCCGACCGGGACGGCTGCGCCGACGCCGAGGTGTTCGCCGGCGGCGTGCGCCGCACACTTGACGAACTGGCCCGGTCAGTTGCCGCCCCCGCCACATGAGCACCGCGTGAGATCCACTTTAGACCCCGCCGCTACATCCTCATTCCCAGGGTCGCGGGACACTCATGCGGTGCCGCAACCACAGTGTGCTGCGCAGATGCATCACCAGCACTGACCGGCTGCCGCCACCAGTTAAGGACGTCGCCGCGAACGCACTCACATCGGCATGTCCAGACCAACGGCATAACCCGGATGAGAGCACCCGCTCATCGCATAGCCGGGCGTCGGTCAGCCTTACTAACTAACCGCGCACAGATCACCCAGGTGGGCGCGGCATCGCCAGTCACCTGCACGGCACGTCAGTACATGCCGAACGGCGGGTATTCGCGCTTTGTCCGAGTGGAAGTTCCGTCACGGTCGGTGACCGCCGACGAGCGACCGCAGCGGGTCGGCGCAACCGGTGCGGTCGGTGGCGAGCGGTGCCCGCGCATGTGTCACCGCAACCGGGTCATTGTCGATGTACACGACCCGCGCGTCAGGTATTACCGTCCGCGCTGTCTCATGAACGTTCGGCGACGTCGGCAGGCCCGCGCCGATGTCGGCGTACTGACTGATGCCGTGGCGGGCGGCGTA
>DATIYI010000146.1:0-73037 GCA_035517695.1 Streptosporangiaceae bacterium | reverse complement strand
GGCGGCCAGCACCGCGACCGCCGCGGTCCTGGCGGCCGGGCCGGCCAGGTGGACGGGCACCTGGATGGTGATCTGGCCTGCGCCGATGGTCAGCGACAGCCCGGCGATGCCGGCCTGCTCGATGAACGCGGCCGCGGCGCGTAGGGCGTGCGCCAGGGCGGCCAGCGGCCGGGCCGGGATCAGGCCGGCGGCGGTCTCGCGCGCGGCCACGGCGGCGGGCTGGCTGCCGCTGGTGATGGCGGTGGTCATGACAGCACCTCGCCGCCGGCCGCGCCGCCCGTTGGGGCACGTGGGTGAGATCAGGCCGTGCTCGGCGGCGTGGCCAAGCCGACTGCGACCAGCGGGGCACTCAGGAGGCACCCACCTTGTTGCGGTTAAGTCCGGAGAAAGCTCCCGACCGCCGAGTATGCGTTAACGACTCCTCTCATCGAATATTGCATCCCGAAGCCGTCGGTTATGGGTTGTATGAACCGCCTCGCACGTGACCGGTAAAGAAGCGATTGCCAAGGGCTTCCGCTACTACGGGAATTCGTCCCGAAAGGCGTCGAGATCACCCGTAACATTCGCTACCTTCACGCCGTGGTGAAGTCGCGTTATGCTCAGAATCAGGGCGCCAGCAGAAATGTCTGCGGAGTTCCTCCTCCCTAGTAATCCTGGGGATAAATCAGCTCAATTGCGTCCACCGGTTGAGGCCCCCGGAATAGAAAGGACCTGACGGTGAGCTTTACCGCTTGCACGAGTCGCGGTGCCGGGGCCAATGGGCGCCGGCACCGCATCCGGGACAGGATGCCGCGGCGTTCCAGGATCCGCCTCGGCGCGGGCGCAGCCGCATCGGGCGCGCTGGCCGCGGTAGCCGTCCTCACCCTGGCCGCGTCGGCTGGCGGCAGCACGAGCAGCGCCGGCCCCCTTGGCTCCGCGACCGTTCATGGCATCACTCCGGCCGTTTATAGCCTGCGCCTGCGGGCAATGCCCGCCGGGACGGTCACCTTCGGCAGGCGCCATGGCCGCCTCACGGTCCACGCAGTCATGTTCGGGCTCACGCCCGGCTCGTCGCATAGTGTGAATCTGCTGATGCCCGGCCGCTTCGGGATTATCTGGTTCAGCCGGCTCACTGCCAATACCGTTGGCCAGGCCAACAGCACCCTCCAAAGCCACTTCACGGGCCATCTGCCGCGCGGGAGCCGCCTGCTGATCCGCATGGGGGTGGGGAGCGGCCGCGTCGCCCGGGAGCCGATCACTGAGACCGGGCGGCTGAGGGTTCCCGGTCGCCAGCCGCACCCGCTTATCCCGGTCGAAGTCGGCCCGGGAGGCGCCGACTTCGGCACGCCGCGGGGACGAGCCGCGATCTCCTATAACGCCCACCGCCACACGCTGACCGTGACCGTCCACGCCAGCGGGCTCACTCCCGGTCCGCACGCCGCCCATATACACCTCGGCAGCTGCGTGAGCCAAGGCCCGGTCAAGTACATGCTGAGGGCCCTGATCGCCAACAGCCGTGGCAAGATCGTGCACGCAGTCCGGGTATTCACCAACGTGACCACGCCGGTACCAGCCCATGGCTGGTACCTCAACATTCACCAGGGGAATAGCAGCAACATCCTCAGCAACGGCCAGCCGACCATCTTCTTCCGCCCGCTCCTCTGCGCGGACGTCAGCGGCAGCGGCTCTGTCTCCTCGATTCTGCGAACTGGGGACATAGTCACCGGTGTCCGGGGCATGGGGCACGGGAACGTCGTGCTGACGGGTTCGGCGGCGATAGGAAATGGCGCGCAGGCTGCCCCGTCCCTCTACCGGGGAAGTCTTGAGAGGGCTGCGGGAGCAGCGGTATCGGTGCTGACACCATCGTTCCCCGGGGTGACGTCGGCGACGTTCTACGGTCCGGATACCCACTCCTTCAACCCGACGAGCATCCCGAGAGGCCAGGTTCGCGCCGTCGGGAGCTACCAGTCGTCGTCGGCGCCCGCCGGTGTCATTAACCAGGGCATGATCTACCTCGGGCCGGTGAGCGGATCGGGTGGATCATGGACATCCCTCGACGTGCCTGCTGATGGCACCGATACGGCCGGGCACGTGCGGGCCTGCCCCAGGACCCGGGTCGACTGCTTCGTGATGGACACCATCGCGCACAGCACCATGGGCGACCTGGTGGTGGGCAACTACGATCTCAACCCCAGCGTGCGTGGTGGTGTGGTCTCGGGCAATGCCTTCATCTACAACATGGCCAGGTATCAGTGGACACTGCTCCGCCTCGGCGGAAGCCTGTCGAGCCAGACCACGCTTTATGGCATCTGGCAGGACGGCGGCGGCACAAGCCCGCACTACACCCTGGCTGGGGGCTCCGCCGCTAGCGGAGGCAAGCGAGCCTTCCTCATGGACTACAACGAACGGACGGGGCGCTTCGGGGCGCCGAAATACTACAGCTACGACAACCGCCCGGCGGCGGTCACACACTTCGAGGGCGTCACCGCCGCGCCGGGCGGTTTCAACCTTGTGGCCATGAGCTCGGCCCAGGCTGCGTCGATGGCATTCATTCCCGTCCACGCCCGCAACGGATCCTTTGGCCCTGCAACCTGGTATCCGGTCAAAGTCATGACGAGCCCGCTATGTTCGGCTGGCTGCAGTCTCGTGACCGGGAATGCCGTGTATAAGAACCACGTCATGGGGCTCTATATCCCCACTAGTTCCGCCGCCCCCCATACCTACCTCGCCGCGGTCTCCAGGCGGTAACGACGGCCGAGCTCAGGCAACTCTGCCAGAACTGCTTACCGAATAGCGAAGGACCCCCGGCGCCGCCCCGGCGCCGGCCCGGGGGCCGCCGTTCCACCGGAGCCACCCGCTCCTTTTCCAGGCTACCGGAGGACACCCGACGAGCCGCTGGCTGCTGCAGCTCACAGGCCAGGCAGAGTTATGGCACCGGGCGGGTCCGAGCGCGCGTGATCTACACGGCGTAAAGACGCGTCTCGGAATCACTTCTCCACGAAAGACCACGGTGGCGGCATGGCCGTCAAAGCCATCCTGGTATGCCGTCTCGTGGCGGGACCACCCTTACGAAGCGCGGCGGCCCGTCAGCACGTCCGCCGGGTGATCGCCAAGACTCCGTGGGTTCAGCGGGGTGGCGGGCTTGGAGTGCGGCGATGAGCGCCAGGCGTGCCTGTTCGACGACCGCGGCGGGGCTTTGGGCCGTGACTGCGGCTTCGGCGGCGCTGAGGTCGGCGGCGAGTGCCTTGTCGCGGAGGACGGCGGCTGTCCAGCTGGAGAAGTCGTGGCGCGGGCAGCGGTGCCGCAGTACGCGCTGGTCGCAGCGGGCGAGCGCGGCTTCCAGTTCGGCGAGGTTGGCGGCGATCGCGCCGGTGAGGGTGTCGGGTTCAGTCCGGAAGTGGAACCGGCTGGTGGGCTCGGCGCCACTGGTCGTACTTGTGCTCGTGGCGCAGATGGGGAGTGACCCGGGAGCCGACGGTGAACGCCACCGCGCCTTCCCTCATGATCTTCCCCAACGCCCAAGGGGGCGCAGGGGGTGCCCCCTGGCGGGGGTGCTGTCGCCAGGCCAGCACGGCGCGGCGCGCCAGTTCACCAACCTGAAGCGGCGCGCCGAGCGCGACTGGGCGATGCGCCCCCAATCAGGCTGACCGCGACCGCCGCCGTCCTGCCGTCCCCGCCCAGCACCTGTCCGCACGGGCAGGCAGGGCCGCCAGGCGGACCGTGACCATGCCGCTCGGCCAGCAGGCCGAGGCCTGGCATAATCCCAGCCCGCGGCCGGGCCACAGCGCACAGGCGCGCAGCACACCGGCGCAGCCAAGACTTGTGACAGCTTTCTCTGTGGCTTCAAGCGCGCCGGACCGGCCGGCCAGGGACCGGCCAGGGACCGGCCAGGGACCGGTCGGCGGCGCTCAGCTCGGGGGAGTTTGGTTGTTCTCAGCTTCGATGGCGTGGTCGACGTCAGCGGCGCCGAGCAGGGTCATATCGCCGCGCTTGTTCACGGCCTCCATGATCTTGGACCGCCGCCTGTGGGGTTCTGCGGGATCCTCGGGCGTGTAACTCGTGTCACTGAAGACCACGAACTCTTCTTCGGTGACGCGGGCCACCATGATTGCGAGCTTGCCCTCGGGTAGCTCTTGCCAGTAGCCGGGGGTCCAGCCCCACTCTTGTGCGAGGTTGATCAGGTACCTCATTGATCTTGTCCTCTTTCCATGGGGGAAGGCTCACCTGGCTGGCGCGGGGACCTGCCTGGCGTGGCCCTCTTATTCAGTCAGGGGTGGGGCCTGCTGCACCCCCCGCCTATTCTCGGCGGCTTCCATGGCTGCGGCCAGGCCACGGACGTACATCGGCGGACACGACGACCTGGGCGACGTACCGGGTCTTGCCCGCGCACGTCTTCTTCCGCCCGTCGATACTCGGCCGGACCGTCGATCACCGCTATGTCCTCGGCCAGCACCTGCAGCCCGGCGCTGGCCAATGACGATCCCGACGGCGGATCGCATCCCGCGCCACAGGTTCTTGATCCGCCGCTGCAGCGGGAGATCGAAGTCAGCGAGCAGCTGCCGCGCCAGCTCGGCGCACCAGTTCGGGCAGAACCACGAGGCAACCCGGATCGCATGGCGCACGCGAAAATCCGGATAGGGATGTTCCTCGCGCACGAACACCATGCGGCGCAGCACCGCGTCATTCTCCGCGGGAATCTCCCCGAACACCCGGATGACCCCGGTGGTAGGCAACTCCTGCCCGATGACGATGCGCATCAGCGTGGTCTTGCCCGCCATTGCGGCCCAGCAGCCCGGTCACGGTGCCCGGCTCGACGGTGAGTGAGACGTCGTCGAGCGCTACCTCGCCGCGGTAGCGGCGGCCAGCGCCGTCGCCCAGATCGTCGCGATTATGGCGTCCTGCCTCTCTTAATGCAGACCGCGTTCCCGG
This sequence comes from Streptosporangiaceae bacterium, assembly GCA_035517695.1. GTDB lineage: Bacteria > Actinomycetota > Actinomycetes > Streptosporangiales > Streptosporangiaceae > DATFVJ01. Next base: position 68,129 of record DATIYI010000146.1, on the reverse strand, counting down.
ATCAGGGAGAGCATCGTGCCGGTGTCGATGCCCAGTCAGCTGGGCATCGACCAGCATCGGGCCGATGTACCCAGCCCGTCACCGTGCCGCCGACCCATGCCGGTCAGTCCGGGTGCTTCCTCGTCGCCGCCCACACGTCCGCCTTGTCCCAGCCCGGCCCGCGGTGGTGCCATGCACGCCGCGGCTCTTGCTGGTAAAAATAGATATCAGTATGATATGCCGTGTTAGCGGATCCGCCAAGCGGAGGAGGCGCCAGATGGTTAGTCAGAATGCAGCGGCCGCAGGACCGGAACTGCCTAGCCGGCGGGTGACCGAGCGCGTGGCCCGGTTCTTGCCCGGCCTGCGCATGCTGGTGCTGGGCATCGTCCTGCTGCTGGCCGGGGTGGCGCTTGTCGTGCTGGCAAGTCACCAGAGTCACGGCGTCGCCGCGGCGCTAGCTCTGCTCTGCGTCCTGATCTTTATTGCCGGTACCCTCGCGCTGCGGGGCCTCACCTCTGTCGTCCCCGGGCAGGCACGCGTCGTCCAGCTGTTCGGCAGGTACCGCGGCACCATCCGCGACTCGGGCTTGCAGTGGGTGAACCCGTTTACCCGCCGCATCGCGGTCTCCACCAGGATCCGCAACCAGGAATCAGCGCAGGCCAAGGTCAACGACGCCGACGGCAACCCGATCGAGATCGCCGCTGTGGTCGTCTGGCAGGTCCGGGACACCGCCAGCGCCGTCTACTCCGTCGATGACTTCACGCAGTTCGTCACCATCCAGACCGAAACCGCCGTCCGGCACATCGCCTCCAGCTACCCCTACGACAACCGGGGCAGCGGCGCGCTTTCGCTGCGCGACAACGCCGAAGAGATCACCCAGAAGCTTTCCGCCGAGATCACCGCGCGAGTCGCGCCAGCCGGCGTGCACATCATCGAGTCGCGCCTGACCCGGCTGTCGTATGCCCCGGAGATCGCTCAAGCCATGCTGCGCCAGCAGCAGGCAAGCGCTGTCGTGGGCGCGCGGTCGCGCATTGTTGAGGGTGCCGTGGGCATGGTCCGCCTGGCCCTGGAGCGGCTGCAGGAAGAGGGAGTCGTCGAACTGGACGAGGAGCGCAAGGCCACGATGGTCTCCAACCTGCTCGTGGTCTTGTGCAGCGAGCAGGCGACACAGCCAGTCGTCAACACCGGCTCCCTCTACCAGTGACGGCAGGCACGGAACCGCGGTGACCGAACGCAAGAGCGTCCTGCTCCGGCTCGATCCCGCCGTCCACGACGCGCTAGCCAGGTGGGCTAACGACGAGCTACGCAGCACCAACGCCCAGATCGAATTCCTTCTCCGCCGCGCGCTGGCCGAAGCCGGCCGGCTCCCTCGCCACGCCGGGCGCATGCGCCCCCGCGGTCGGCCACCCGCGCGCGGCCCAGCCGAAAGCCAGCCGGACAGCGGGCGATAAACGGTCCAGCTAACGTCACCACGGTAGGGCTGGAGCATGGCAGCCCCGGCCATCACCGCCCGGCGCGGCCGCGGCCGCCATCGTGATCGCCTCCGCGCCCGACCCGGTCGACAGCACCGTGAACCCGGCCCGCTCCAGGTAAGCCGGACCAGGTCCCGCAGCTTGCGCTCCTCCTCGCCGACCAGCACCGTCGCCACCATCGCCGCTCACCCGCTTTTCCCTCCTGCCGGCCACCCGGCCTGTGATGCCTGCCGGGCATGTTCTCCATGATCCTGCCCTGGGCCCCCCGCCACCGGGCCAGCCGCCGCGCACCTTCAGCGAACGGCTGCCCGGTCGCCCGGGCTAGGTCCGGGCGGTGAATCCACAGGTCGCGTTGTAAATGATGTCGACCAGGTAGCCGATGCTGAACCGGCTGGAGCTGGAAGCCGGACACGGCGGGCACCGCCGGGCGTTCCGGCACCGCGGCCTGACCATGGGCGAGCCGACCGCCGACCGCCGACCGGTGAGGGGATTATGAACTCCATCTGCCACCTGGTAGCCCAGGCGGCTGCGGTACCACTCGCGCGACCTGGCCAGGTCGGTGGCCGGCAGCTTGAGGTGGTGGACGCCCGCGAGAACGGGCGCTTCCTGGTCGCTCATGATGTCTCCGATTGGCCGTAAAGCTGGCCGGATGTCGCGTTGAGGTGGAACATGTTGCCTGGGTCGTACTTGGCCTTGATCCTGGCGAGCCGCTGGTACTTGGCGCGGCCGTAGCTTCCGCGCACCCGTCGGTGGAGTAGTCCGACGTGCCGTTGATGTAGCCGTTCCCGTCGTCGATGGCGTACGGGCGCAGGGCCTCGCACAGATCGCGGGCCCAGCGGCGTTCGGCGGGCAGTGGGTCGGCGTCCGCCGTCAGTCCGACGATGAAGGCGGCGTATCGCGGCGCGCGCCGGCCGCTGAATGCCGTCTGCTCGTCGCCGATCCCGCTGTAGGCGCGGTCGAGGCGGTACAACAGCAGCACGGACATCGGCGAGGTCTTGCGCCGGACGTGCCCGGTAATGATGTCGAGCACTGGGTCGGACAGGTCTTCGAGGTAAGCGCCCTTGTCGTAGCCATGCATGCCCCACGCGTTGGGCTCGTCGAGCAGCTTCTGCAGCTCGACGCAGGGCATCGGAGTGACCAGGTCGAACAGCGGCGGGAGGCTCTCGCGGATCCGGGTGACCAGCTCGGCGTGCTCCGGCGCGGGCACGAATCCGGTTAGCAGCAGGCCATAGACGGGCTCGAGGTGATGCTGCGGCGGGACGAACGGTGCCGACGGGGCGTTCACCGCGGCGATCACGGCGTTAAGGTCCGGCGGCAGCGCTGAGGTGGTGTCGCGGGCCAGCCGCATGACCTGCGGCCCCTGGCCGAGATTCCAGCGGAACAGCCCGAACTGCACCACCGGCTCGACCTCGTGCAACCCGAACTCGAAACAAGTCACCACGCCGAAGCTGCCGCCGCCGCGGATCGCCCAGAACAGATCGGGGTGCTCGTCGGCCGCGGCTCGCCGTACTTGCCCGTCCGCGGTGACGACCTCGACCGAGACCAGGTTGTCGATGCTCAGCCCGAACTTGCGGGTCAGCCACCCCATGCCGCCGCCCGGAGTCAGACCGCCGACGCTGGTGTGGCTGACCAGTCCGGCGGGCACAGCCAGCCCGTGCGCCCGGGTCGCCGCGTCCAGGTCGGACAGCAGCGCGCCGCCGCCGACCCGGGCCGGTCGACGGGCGCGCCGAGCTGCTCGATGGTGTCCGGATCGACAAGGCTCACCGGCCCGTTGGTGAAGGTCAGGGCGGTCCTCCGGGCCGTGCCGCCTGACCGTGCCGCCTGACCGTGCCGCCTGACCGTGCCGCCCGACCGTGCCGCCTGACCGTGCGCGCCGCCTCGCGGCCCGGCGTTGCGGTGGCGCCACCATGATCCCCGGCCGCCGGTCTTGCGTAGGATCACTGTCATGGCGTATGCCGACACGGGCACGGCGAGGGGTTCACGTGCGGGTTGGCCGCTCTGGGCGCGCCCAGGCCGAGGCGACAGGATACACCCGTGGACCGTGACTACCCGGAGATGATCGTCCCCCAGGGCTACATCGAGCCCGTACCCAGGCGGGTCCGCGCCCTGCTCGGCGGCCACGTCGTGCTGGACACCACGAACGCCGTGTACGTGTGGGAGTGGCCGTATTACCCGCAGTTCTACATCCCGGTCGCGGACGTGAACCGGGACGTGCTGGTCGACGAGCAGCACACCCAGCGTCTGCGCCAGGGCACTGCCCGCCGGCACGGCTTGCGCGCAGGCGAGATCTCGCGGCCAGGCGCCGCAAGGGTCTTCACCGACGAGGCCCCGGACGGGCTGGCCGGGATGGCCCGGTTCGATTGGGACGCTCTCGATGCCTGGTTCGAGGAGGACGAAGAGGTCTTCGTCCATCCGCGCAACCCCTACACGCGGGTCGATGCGCTGCGCTCCACCCGGAACGTCCGGATCGAACTCGACGGCGTCGCACTCGCCGAGTCGTCCTCGCCGGTGATGGTGTTCGAGACCGGCCTGCCGACGCGGTACTACCTCAACCGCACCGATGTGAACTTCGAGCACCTGGTGCCCACCGACACGGTCACCGCCTGCCCCTATAAGGGAAAGACAAGCGGCTACTGGTCGGTCCGCGCCGACGGCGAGCTCCACCCGGACTTGGCCTGGGCCTACGACTTTCCCACCCGCGCGCTGCTGCCGATCGCCGGCCTGATCGCCTTTTACAACGAGAAGGTAGACGTGATCGTCGACGGCGACCGGCTCCCCCGGCCCAGCACGCACTTCTTCAGATGACGGCCGCCCCACACGGGGGCGCGGTGATGCCCGCGGGTGCGGGCTTGCCCGACCGTCTCAGCGCCGCCGCTCCGCCACGTCCGTGGCGGGCCGTGATCGTGCCACCGGTTCCTGCTGGGCGGCCTGAGCCAGAATATGGGTCATCCATTCGAGCATCGGCGAGACCTCCGCCCGCCACGTCGGCATGGTGTGACCGCCGCCGGGCGTGAGCGTCAGCGGCACATCCGCCGGCCGCATTGACGCCCTCGCTGTGAAGTCCGCGGCCACCGCGCCCTACGCATGATCATCGGGCCTTTGGCGGCGATAAGGTCCGGGCTTGGCGAGCGAGCAGACCTGATGCCCGCGCAGCCACAAGGCGGCGAAGGCAGCCTGAACTGGTAGGCCACTTCGGGCAGCGCCCGGATCGTCGGGTTGACCAGTCCGAGCGCGCGAAGGGCGAGCTTCGGCACCGAGCGGATGGCGACGGGGTGCCCCACCGGGTCGTCACCGTCTGCGGGCCGGGCAGGTGCCGCACCTGGCCGGCGGCGCGGGCGTCGCGGCAATGTCGGGAACACAACTGCAGGTTTGCGGCAGATCAGGGTTGCCGAGGAAGTCGGCGCGCCGCCCGGCCACGGCGTTACCGAAGACCCGCTCGCCGAGCGTTGACTCCCCGGTGACTCCGGCGCCGAAGAAGTCCGAGGCCCGCCCGATGGCGATGCGGACCCGGCCGGCAGGGGCGCCGGCCAGCAGTTCCCCGGTCATGGCCGCCCGGGTCCGGCCCTTGACGGTGTCGCGGCCAGCGGGAGGTCCTCGGTCAACTTGTTCGGTCCCGCCGGGCGCAGATGCCACCGTTGCTGGCCGAGACCTGCGTATCGTCCGCACGAACGGGCAGAGCGCGCGGGCCGGACACGTGACGCCCACGCGCTGGCCGGGCAGGCCACCGGCGGCGTGCGTTACGCCGCCGGAATATGGTCGGGTCTGCGACCAGAAGCCTGGCGAGCAGAAGCCTGGCGAGCAGAAGCGGCGAGCAGAAGCCTGGCGAGCAGAAGCCTGGCGAGCAGAAGCGGCGAGCAGAAGCGGCGAGCAGAAGCGGCGAGCAGAAGCGGCGAGCAGAAGCGGCGAGCAGAAGCCTGGCGAGCAGAAGCGGCGAGCAGAAGCGGCGAGCAGAAGCCTGGCGAGCAGAAGCCTGGCAAGCAGAAGCGGCGAGCAGAAGCCTGGCGAGCACGCGGACGTGCGAGCACAGGGGTGAGCGAGCCGGATATGCCGACACCGTGAAGGAGAGGGGATCCACGCTGTGCAGGCCAGCCTGTCGGACCCGTTCGATACCGAAGAGCTGCGCCGCCGGGTGCTGGGCGCCTGGGCGGCGTCGCCCGCGCGGTTCCGTGAGGACGCCAACGCGGAGGAGGACTACGCGCTCGGCGGCTACCGGGACCGCGTTGTCGTGGAGCTGGCGCAGAACGCGGCCGACGCGGCGTCGCGCGGGGGAGTGGCAGGCCGGCTGCGGCTGATGTTGCGCACGAGGACACTCGTGGCCGCGAACACAGGCGCGCCGCTGGACGCGGCGGGCGTCGCGGCGCTGTCCACGCTGCGAGCGTCAAGCAAGCGCGGGTCCGGCGCGGACGGCACCGCGCCCGAGACAGCGGTCGGCAGGTTCGGTGTGGGTTTCGCCGCTGCGGTCGCGGTCAGTGATGAGCTTCGTATCTCCTCGATCACCGGCGCGGTGAGCTGGTCGCGCAGCGCCGCCGGCGATCTCGTCCGGCGAACTCCCGAGCTGGCCGCCGAGCTCACCGCGAGATCGGGGCACCTGCCCGTGCTGCGGCTGCCGTTTCCCGCGGACGGCGCGCCCCCCGAAGGCTTCGCGACGGCGGTCACGCTGCTCCTGCGGGACGAGGCCGCCGACCGGCTCGTCAATCGGCTGCTCGCGGAGACAGGGCCCGCGCTCCTGCTCGCGCTGCCCGCTCTCGCCACCATCGAGATCGAGGTCGACGGCGCGACGCGTACGCTCACCGCGGCGCACGATGGCGACGGCGTCACGATCACCGTCGACGGCGCCGCCAACAGGTGGCGCACGGCGACTGCGGGCGGCCGGGCCGATCCCCGGCTCCTCGCCGGCCGCCCGGCCGAGGAGCGTGCGCGCCCGTCGTGGTCGGTGCGCTGGGCGGTGCCTGTCACGCTGAGCAGCGAGAAAGGCGGCGAGAACGGCGGCGCGCCGGCCGGCCGCCTGCCAGCGGGGGTCAGCGCTGTCGCGCACGCGCCTACGCCGACCAGCGAACCGCTTGGCCTCCCGGCGCTGCTGCTTGCCTCGTTCCCGCTCAGCCCCGACCGCCGCCACGTCGCGCCATGCCCGCTCACAGACTTCCTTCTCGATCAGGCCGCCGAGGTCTACGCTCGTCTGCTGCCCAGTCTCGCTCCAGGAACGGGACTGCTCGATCTGGTCCCGGGCCCGGTCGCCCAGGGCGAGCTGGACGCGCAATTGCGTCGTGCGATCCTGGCGCGCCTGGGCGAGACGGCGTTCCTCCCCGCCGCCGAACGTGCTGGCCCGCGGATCCGGCCGCGTGACGCGGTCATCCTGGACGCAACTCCTCCCGGCCTCCCCGGCTGCCTGGCGCCGGTGCTGCCCGGCCTGGTCGGGTGGCCGGCCCGGCATCCCGCCTACGCGGTCCTCGGCGTCCGGCGGCTCCGGCTGGCCGAACTCGCCGACATGCTCGCCTCGCTCGACCGCGACCCGGCCTGGTGGTGGCGGCTGTACGACGCGCTGGCCGCCGCAGAGCCCGGCGAGCTTGGCGAGCTTGGGGCGCTGCCGGTGCCGCTCGCTGACGGGCGCCTGGTGCGGGGGCCTCGCGGGCTGCTGCTACCAGGGCCAGATCTCGAAGACCCCGGCCGGCTGTCGCTACTCGGCCTGCGCGTCGTGCATCCCGGCGCGGTGCACCCGTTGCTTGCCCGGCTGGGCGCGGCCCCGGCGACACCGCGGGGTGTCCTCGCCGATCCGGCCGTGCGCGCAGCGGTCGCGGCCTCCTACGACGATGAGGATCCCGGCCCGGTCGCCGGCGCGGTGCTCAGCCTCGTCGCCGCCGCGCACCTGCGGCCCGGGGAGCAGCCCTGGCTCGCGGATCTGGCGCTGCAGGGCGCCGACGGCGACTGGTACGCGGCGGGCGAGCTGCTGCTCCCCGGGGGGCCGCTGGCCGAGGTGGTCGCCGCGGATACGCCGTTCGGCACCGTCGACCCGGCAATACTCAAGCGTTTCGACGCTGCGACGCTCGAGGCAGTCGGCGTGCTGTCGTCATTCAGCCTGCTGGCGGCGCAGGACGTTGCCCTTGATGCGCCCGACCTCGACCTGGACGGGGCGCAGGAGTGGGCGGACGACACACGTGCGCGGCTGCCCGGCGGTGACGTTCCGCCAGTGGCGGCGGAGGTGCTGGCCGTGCGAGACCTCGAGTTCGTCGACCCGGCGCGTTGGCCGCGGGCACTGGAGCTGCTCGCCGCGCCGGCCTTGCGGGCAGGGCTCGTCGAGCCCACCCGGGTGCTGCTCGCGGACGGCCGCCACGCGGATGTGCCCTGCTACACGGCCTGGTGGCTCCGCCGCCATCGGGTCCTCGTTGGCCGGCGCCCCACCGACGTACGCGTGGCCGGCACGGACCCGCTGCTCGCGGGCCTGTACGACGAGGCCACCCTGCCAGCGGACCCGGCGGTCGCCCGCGCGCTTGGCGTACGCACCTCACTCGCCGAGCTGCTCGCAGAGCCGGGCGGCCCGGAGGAGTTGCTGGACCGGCTGGCCGACTCCGGGCGGCCGGTGACGCGGGCACAGTTGCGCGCGCTGTGGGCGGCGCTCGCGGCCGTCGATGAGGCCGTACCGCCGGACCGGGTACGCGTGGTGTGCGGGGACGAGATTGTCGTGGCCGACGCCGAGGATGCACTGGTTCTCGATGCCGCGGACCTGTGGCCGCTTGTGGCTGCGCAGCCCCTCGTGCTGGCACCCTACGATCGGGCAGTTCGGCTCGCTGACCTGCTGGACCTGCCGCTGGTCTCGGAGGAGGTCGTGGGCAGGGTCGAGTCGTCTCCAGCATCCCGGCTGGTCCCCGCGATCGCGCGCGCCGTGCTGCCTGACGCGCCCACGACCTACTACGCACATGACCGGCTCGTTGTGGACGGCGTTCTTGTGCCATGGCGCTACACCTCCGGCGCCGTGCACGCCGCTGGGCCGGGCGGCCTCGCCTGCGCGCTGGCGTGGGCGTCGGGCAGGTGGTCGGCTCGGCATCTGCTCGCCGCCCTGCTGCGCGACCCCGCCGCGGCTGCCCGGCTGCTCGCCGAGGCCGACCTGGACCTCGAGACCGGCGACCCCTTTCCTGAGCTGCCAGGCTTGTAGGGACCCCGCATGGTACAGGCTCGCCAGCAGTCCGCCGTGCGGGTCGCGAGCCCGCGGCCGCGCAGGAACGCATCCGCCTGCGCCGCCGTCCGGCGCCCGGTCCGCCGTTAGACGGCACTTGAACGCTCGCCGGTCCTGCAGCCCGGTCGGCGCTCCACCGGGACGTCCTTCCGCCCCGGCTGGCGCCGGATCCGAGCTGCCCAGGTAGCCGGGGACGGCGAGCACGCGCCGGTTGTCTCTGTCGGCGGGCCGCAAGCCGAGCTGTTTGCACGAAACCCGCCCCAGCACACCTGCGATCACCTTGGATGGGTGATGTGCCGCCTCCCGTCAAATGCGACGGCGTGCGCTTGGTTGTCTCCACCCGGATTGAGCTTGCCCATGGATCAAGGTCGACAGGTCGAAGTGAGCGATACCACCGAACGTGGGCCTAAGCGGGCTGGGACCGTCCTGCTGACGCTTGCCTCGGCGCAGTTCCTGATGACGCTCGACAGCTCGGTAATGAACGTGTCGATCGCGACCGTCGCCAAGGATGTCGGCACGACCGTGACGGGGATCCAGACCGCCATTACGTTTTACACGCTGGTGATGGCTTCGCTCATGATCACGGGTGGCAAGCTCGGCAAGATCCTCGGGCGTAAGCGCGCCTTCGCCCTTGGCTGCGTCATCTACGGGTGCGGGTCGTTGATCACCGCATTGGCCCGGAATCTCGCCGTGTTGATGCTGGGATGGTCAGTCCTCGAGGGCGTCGGGGCCGCGCTGATTATGCCGGCGGTCGTCGCGTTGGTCGCGTCGAACTTCGCACGTGACCAGCGCCCCCGCGCGTACGGGCTCGTCGCTTCGGCCGGTGCGATTGCGGTGGCGGCAGGGCCCCTGATTGGCGGTCTGTTCACCACCTATCTGTCGTGGCGGTGGGTGTTCGCCGGTGAAGTCCTCCTCGTGCTCACCATCTTGGGGCTTACCCGCCGCATGGTCGATACCCCGCCCGAGGAGGGCACGCGGCTCGACGTCGTGGGCACCGCGCTGTCCGCGCTCGGCCTCGGGCTCGTCGTGTACGGCATCCTCCGCTCCGGCACGTGGGGCTTCGTCCAGCCGAAGGGCGGTGGTCCCCAGTGGCTGGGCCTGTCACCGGTGATCTGGCTGATTCTGGGTGGCGGGGTCGTGCTGTGGATTTTCTTGTGGTGGGAGAACCACCGTCTCGCCCGCGGCGACGCCGCGCTGCTCGATCCGGCGATACTGCGGAACCGGACCCTTCGGGGCGGGCTGACGTCGTTCTTCATGCAGTACTTCCTGCAGGCTGGCCTCTTCTTCGCCGTGCCGTTGTTCCTGTCGGTGGCGCTCGGGCTTTCTGCCATCGCAACCGGTGTCCGGCTGCTGCCGCTGTCCCTCACACTGCTGCTGGCCGCCGCGGGCGTTCCCAAGGTCTTCCCGAACGCGTCGCCGCGGCGCATCGTTCAAATAGGGTTCCTCGCCCTGTTCGCCGGCATCGTGATCATGGTGGCCGCGCTCGACGCGGGTGCCGGGCCCGAGATCGTGACCTGGCCGATGCTGCTCGCGGGCCTCGGCATCGGCGCGCTGGCCTCGCAGCTCGGGAGCGTGACCGTGTCGTCGGTGCCCGATGAGCAAAGCGGGGAAGTCGGCGGAGTTCAGAACACGGTGACCAATCTCGGCGCGTCGATCGGAACCGCCCTGGCCGGCGCGGTGCTCATCTCGGCGCTGACCGCGTCGTTCCTCACCGGCATCCAGAACAACCCCGCCGTTCCCAAGGATCTGGCCTCGAAGGCGCAGGTCGAGCTGGCCGGGGGGATCCCGTTCATGTCCGACAAGGACCTTCAGGCCGCACTCGACAAGGCCGGCGTGCCGCCCACTACCGCCGCGGCGATCGTCGACGAGAACGCAAACGCCCGCATCGACGGACTGCGCGCGTCGTTGTCACTGCTTGCTGTCGTCGCACTGATCGCATTGTTCACCAGCCGCCGGATTCCGACGCGACAGCCGTCTGCGGCGCCTGCGAGCGAGCCGGCGTCGTGATCGTCGGGCCTGGCCGAGCTCCCGGCTGAGCCCAGCGTCGGACCGCTCGACGGCCTCGCGTAGCCCTGCCGTGACGGGCGCGGCAAGGGCCGAGTCCATCTCGGCCACCGTTAACGGCAGCACATCAGCCGGATATGTTTGCCACTTCGCGCTTCGCCGCCGACGCAGCGCCTCGCCGGATCTACCGGCAGCTCGGGCACACCGCAGTCCATGGGCACAGCGTTCCCCGCCTAAGCCGTTCGGTATCTATCTCACCGGCCGGTTATTGATCCACAACGGCTACCGCGCGGTGGCACGCCTGCCGGTGTCACGGCGCTGGCAGAGGCCAACTGAGCTGCGCGTATCACCGTGCCTGAGGCAGCTTGGCCGCGCCAGCCTTGGGCGCTGGCGCGGAGGGCGGCGGCACGACCGGCCCGATGTCCCCGTCCGGCGCCTCGTCCAGGTCGACGATCACCGGGGCGTGATCGCTCGGCGCGGTGCCCTTGCGGGCATGGCGGTCTACCCATGCCGCCCGTACCCGGCCGGCCACCGGGGCAGCGGCCAACACCAGGTCAATCCTCATCCCTAGATCCCGATGGAACATTCCGGCCCGGTAGTCCCAGTAGGTGAACACCCGCTCGGTCGGCCAGCGATCCCTGATGACGTCGCGCAAGCCGAGTGCCTGTAGCTTCGCCAGGGCCGCCCGCTCCGGCGGTGTGACGTGGGTCTGGCCGACGTACGCATCTGGATCGAACACGTCTGCGTCCGCCGGTGCGATGTTCATGTCCCCGCACACGATCGTGGCCTGCGGACCCGCGGCGACCACGGCGTGCAGCGCCGCCAGCCAGGCGAGCTTGTACTCGTAGTGCTCGCAACCCGGCACCCGCCCGTTCGGCACATACACGGAGTGCACCCGGATCCCCGCGCAGGTCGCGGACACCGCACGCGCCTCTGCGGCAGGGAAGCCAGGCGCGTCCGCGAGTCCGGCGACGACGTCATCCAGCCCTACCCGGGACAAGATCGCTACCCCGTTCCATTGCACCTCGCCGTGGAGGGCGACGGCATAACCGCGGCTCGCCAGCTCATCGCCGAGCAGCCGGACGAAGGCATCGTCGGCGAGCTTCGTCTCCTGCAAGCAGACGACATCGGGCTGCCGCTGATCCAGCCAAGGCAGCAGCCGTGGCACCCGCTGCTTGATCGAGTTCACGTTCCAGGTCGCTACCCGCACCGGGCCTAGCGTAGCCGCCGCCCGACGGTACCGCCGTTCGCGCAGGCTGGCTACCTCTGCCCACCCCGATCGCCGCGGCTGCCCTGACCCGCCAAGCCGGGCAGTTCCGGCGATCGGCGGCGACAGGATTTGCGGCGTGGCTTCGGCCAACAGATGATCGCCGTGGAGGTGGTCGCCGTGACTGGCGACATGACACGTGCCGTGAGCCCGGCCGCGCCGGTGGAAGTCGGCGGGCCGCGGGCGGTTACTCCACATGTTTCACCTACTCCACATGCTTCACCTAATCAACATGATTCACCGCGGTGACGCTGTGACGGCCGGGCACGCCGGCCAGCGCCACGAACACGACGGCGCGGACGTCGTCAGGGACGAGGCCTTTTGGGACGAGTTTTACCGCTCCAGCAGTGCATTGTGGAGCGGGCATCCCAACCCGCATCTCGTCACCGAGACGGCGGGCCTCGCTGTCGGCCGAACCACGCGCTTCGCTGTTGCGCCGGCTCGCCGCTTCGGTGGCGCCGGGCGGCTCGCGGCTCGTCGTCGGCCACCATCCCGCCGACTTGCAGGCCAGCGCGATGCGCCGACCCGCACCCGGGTTGTTCCGCACGGCTGCCGACCTCGCGGCCTCGCTGGACCCGCGCGGATGGGAGATCGTCGTGAGCGCGGCCCGCGAGCGTGGCGCACCGACTCTGACGGCCACGCCGTCACCGTCCACGACACCGTGCTGCGGCCCGAGCGGCGCTGCTAGCGGGCGCCGCGTAGAGTCGGCTGAGCAGAACTCCCCCCGGGCATCTCCCGCCGCCCAATCGAATACGAAAGGCTCATGACGGAAACCAGCTCACCGAGATCATCGTCCTCGGATGCCGTCCTACCTGATCTGTCGGCAACGAACGACGAGAGAAGAGCGGCTGGCAAGGCCGCAAGGAAACGCGCTCGCCGGGGCACGTTGGGATACTGGGCGGAGGAGGACCGCGGGCACGACCCGCTGAAGACGATCCTGGCCCAGAACCAGATCCGGCTCCCCGCGCTTGTTCCCATCCGGCATCATCGGATGGCAGCGTCCCCGTGGAACTACTACCGGGGCGGCGCGGCGGTCATGGCCGCCGACCTTGCCTCCCAGCCCGACAGCGGGCTGGTGGTGCAGCTCTGCGGTGACGCCCACATCCTGAACTTCGGCCTGTGGGCGACACCGGAGCGGAACTTGTCGTTCGACCTACGCGACTTCGACGAAACTCTCCCCGGCCCGTTCGAGTGGGACGTCAAGCGCTTTGCCGCCAGCGTCGTGGTAGCAGCGCGGGAGAACCGGATCAAGCCCGCGAGGGCCGCTGCCGCGGTAAGCGCCGGTGTCGAGGCGTATCGCAGGCGCATGCGCGGGTACACGATGATGCCGGAGCTCGACATCTGGTACGACGGCCTGCACGTCGACAGCTTGATCAACTACTTCGAACCGGCCGACCGCGGGCGGGTTTCCATCCATATTGAGAAGAAGCGAAAGCGCCGCACCAGCCGTGGCGCGTTCGCCAAGCTCACAACGATGGCGCACGGCCGCCCCCGGATAACCGAGGAGGCTCCGCTGCGCGTCACGATCAGCGACGACGAGCAGGCCGACCTGGTCGATCACCTCCTGGCCGAGTACCGGATGACCCTCCAGGAGGATCGGCGGAGCCTGTTCGACCGGTTTACCGAGGTCGATGTGGTCCGCCAGGTCGTGGGAGTGGGCAGCGTGGGGATGGCTGTGTATCTGGTGCTCCTCGAGGGCCGCACCGGTGCCGACCCGTTGTTCCTGCAGGTTAAGCAGGCCGGGCCATCGGTGTATGAGGCCCGCACCCGGCCCAGCCGCCACCTCAACCACGGCGCGCGGGTGATCAACGGCAAACGGCTGGTCCAGACCGCCACCGATATCTTCGTCGGCTGGGGCTCGTTGGACGGCAAGGACTATTACGTGCGGCAGTTCCGTGACATGAAGATCATCCCGACCACTGAACTGATCGCCCCTCGCCTCGTCGAGTTCGCCACCGCATGCGGCGAGACACTCGCGCGGGCCCACGCCCGCACCGGCGACCCGGTGGCCATCGACGGCTACATCGGGACGGGCCCCAAGTTCGCCGCGGCGATCGGCCAGTTCGCCCGCCGGTACGCCGATCAGAACGAGCGAGACCACGCCAAGCTCGTCAGCGCCATCGCCGCCGGCGCCGTCGAGAGCCTGCCAGGCTGACGGCTCGGGCGCCAGGAACCGAATAGGGGGCCCAACGGTCTGCTGCCACTCCGCACGCCACCGCAAAAAGACATCGGTTACCCCCTGCCCACGGAGCTGGGAGGTGGCATCGGGCGGCCATGGCGCGATTCAGCCGTCGACCGCGATCCCGGCGACTTGCCGCGGTTGGCCGAGTCGCGCTGGCGCGAGTTCCTCGAGCGGATAGACGGCGGTGCCATCTCGTCGCAGGCGGATGCGACGCTCAGCCAAACACGTGGCTTCGCATGCTCGCGGGGCGAGCGACGGCCATCGAGGCTGGCGAACGGCACGTCGTGGTCACCGTCGAATACGGGCACGAACGTGAGCGGGTCGCGTACGACTGGGGCTGAGCTAGCCGATCGGCTCGCCGCCGAGGCGGGGCGGCGGGGTGTGTCCCTAAGCGATCTGCTGATCGAGTACGCGGACGACGGCCTGCGGGCGCAGTGACGTCCCGCTGCGGAAAGACGAGCGTCCCTGCCTTACCCCGGCGACAATCCGGGGTGCGCTGACGCCTGGACCTGAACCTGAGGGCGGGCCCCGCTACGTCCCTTGGCAGCCACCCGGGCGGAGTCTAGGCTCAGGGTTAGGTGAGCCGGGAAGCCTGGTCGGCGCGACATTCGTGTCCGTCCGCCAGGAGCGCGCAATGACCACACAGGACGCAACCGCAGGCAGCCCACCCGTCACGAACACGGTCCTGTCGGCTGCCCCATCGCAGGTGCCCGCCCCACCCAGCTGGCCGTGGCGCCGAGGCGCGCTCATCCTCGCCGGGGCTGCGCAGCTGATCACCATCTCCGCGCTGGAGAGCGCAGACCCGCTGGCGGTGACGTGGTCGTCGCTCCTGCTGGCCATCGCGCCCGCACCGCTCGCCGCGGTGGCTGCGTTCGCTCCGGCCCGGCTCGCGAAGCTGGCAGCCGTCGTCTGCGTGGCGGTTCTGGTCGCAGGGATCGCGGGGGGGATTCTGCACACCGGCTTGTTCTTCGTCCCGGCACTGGCGGTGCTGATCGTCGCAGCGGTCAAGCTGTGGCGCGAGGGGACCTGATCCTGGCGGGATGGGGCCACCCGTGCTCGCCGTCCCGCTGCCCGGCACTCGCCCGGGAAATCGGACATGGCCGGTGGTATGGGCGTTCTAGCGCCGGAGGCTGACCCCGGATCGGGTCCTGCGAGACCAGCGCAGGGCAGCCACTCAGGTCGCGGGAGGTGCCACAGATGACGCGCTACTTGACTAGAGACCGCATCGCCATCGCGGCTGCGCTGGCGGCACCGCTTGCGGCAGCGGCGGTTCTCTTGCCGTTCCGTGCGAGCTGGTCGAATACGAACGTGGCCCTGCTGCTGGTCGTGGTCGTGGTCGGGGTAGCCGCGATCGGTAACCGCGTGGCTGGCGGCTTGGCGGCGGTATGGGCGGCGGCCTGGTTCGACTTCTTCTTCACCCTGCCGTATGAGCGGTTCACGATCCGCAGCTCATCGGATGTCACGACCGCGGTGCTTTTGCTGCTGGTCGGCCTGGCGGTGTCGCAGCTGGCGGCTCGCGGTCGGCGCCTGCAGACTATTGCGATCACGGACGCGGGTTACCTGGCGTTGATCCACGACACCGCGTCGCTGGCTCAGTCCGCCAGGTCTGCCGGTGTCGTAGTCGAGCACGTCAATACGGCGCTCATCGGCCTGCTGGACCTGGAAGGATGCCGGTTCGAGCACGGTTCCCTGCTCGGCCATCCGCCGCGTCTGGCGCCGGACGGCAACGTAATGATGGGTCAATATCGCTGGGAGTTCGAACGATGGGGACTTCCTGCGGCGGAGATCGAGTTGCCGGTTTTTGGCACCGGCGAGTACCACGGGCGGTTCATGCTGAAGCCGAAGCCGGGCTCGAAGCCGTCCCCGCAGGCACGTCTGGTCGCCGTCATGCTGGCAGATCAGGCCGGGCGTGCCTTCGGCGCCAGTGACGGTGCTCGGACCGCACGCATCAACCGGACAGCCCAGAGCGATTGACTCCCCGCAGTGATCAAGCTGGACCCGGTGACCTCCCAGGACCGGCGGGCACCAGCCAGGGGCCGGAGCGTATCAGCGCGGTCATTTTGGATGCCGTCGCCGCGCCACTGGGGTGACGTCAGCCTTGCCCGCTCACGCGGGTTGAGTGACGGGTACCGACAGCGGCACGCCGTGTCCCGAGCCCTCGCGGCGCCAAGACGCTACGCTGGTGGTTGTCGCGGCCCCCGCTTGAGACGGATGAGACCGGCGAGGGTGATGATGTGGTCCGACCAGGAAGAGGCGCTCTACCAGCTCCGGCGGCGCCGCCGACGGGTCTTTCAGCGGCTGCTACTGGTCATGCTGGCGCACGTCGTCGGTGCCCTCGAGGTAGAGACCTACACCAAGCACCATCGGGTCCTGCACATCTTGACCCTCTCGGCGTTGATCGCGTCCTTTGCCGGGCTGGCTTCTGTGGCCGTTCTTGGCGCCCGGTGGGGGATGAGCAGCAACGCCGCCGAGACCTGGTCCTCCGCCCAGAACCGCCGTGCGGGCCGGAAAGACCACCGTGTACGCAGGGAGCAGGCAATCCGTGATGGAACGTGGCGTCCACAGCCGCCGTGAAGCCAGTTCCGCGGCCTTCAACCCTGCCGGGTACTGGCCTGCTCCCCGTCGTCCGCCCAGGGCAGGCTGTCGGCTCCGCGCGCGTAGAGCCACCTGACGTGGGTGTGGTCATCGTCTCGGCGCTGGCGGAATAGTTCGTCGCGGACCAGTTTTCCCGCGCCGTCGAGGTGCCAGATCTCACCCCACGTGCGCGCCGCGCGTTGCACCCGGGCGGTGCGTGGCGCCCTGACCTGCTGGTAGGCAAGGAGCGCGGCCTCGACATTCGCGCCAGTCGGAGGGCGGCAGCAGTGACGTTCCAGCGCAGCCGCGAGCGCCGATGCGTCCTCGATCGCCTGGCAGCCGCCCTGCGCAAGGTACTGCAACATCGGATGGGCGGCGTCCCCGAGCAGCGCGATCCTTCCCTTGGCCCAGGTGGGGATCGGTAGCCTGTCCTGCATCGGCCACCGGTTGTCCCTGCCGAGCAGGCGGATGGATTCCTGAACGTGGCCGCAGCACGCCGAGAAGCGCTGATCGAGTTCCGCAGGGGTGCCCCAGTCGGCCTCGCCCCGCCGGAAGGCGTCGCTGCGGAAGACCGCGACCTGGTTGTACATCTGCCCGCGGCGCAACGGGTACTGCACGAAGTGAAGTCCTGGCCCGATCCACGCGACGACGTCACGCCCGTCGGCGTGACGTTCGACCTGCTCCGTGGGGACGGCGCCGCGGTAGGCGACGTAGCCGGAACAGATGGCCTGATCGTCGCTGAACAGGGTGCGGCTACGCGAGCGCAGCCCATCCGCGCCAATTGCGGCGACGCCGTGGAAGGCGCGGCCGTCAGCGCAGGTGACGTGCACCGACGCGCCGTCGTCCCGCAGCT
This sequence comes from Streptosporangiaceae bacterium, assembly GCA_035517695.1. Lineage (GTDB taxonomy): Bacteria > Actinomycetota > Actinomycetes > Streptosporangiales > Streptosporangiaceae > DATFVJ01. The sequence continues at coordinate 50,630 of DATIYI010000146.1, read as the reverse complement.
CCGTCACGTCGGCGGCCGCCTCAAGCCCGACGCCCGCGTCCGTGCAGCCTTGCAGCAAGATGTCGAGCAGGTCTGACCGGTGCAGAACGATGTAGGGAGCGCCGTACCGGTCGGGAAAGTCGGTCAGATCGAGGGCGGTCAGCTCACGGCCGTCGACGGCGTCAGCGAGCACGAGGCGCCGCGGCAGGACGCCGACGCTACAGGCCCGCCCCACCAGCCCCAGACGATCCAGGATGCGGGTCGCGTTGGGCGCAAGTTGAATACCCGCCCCGATCTCGCCGAACTGGCGGGACCGCTCGAGTACCCGCACGTGCCTGCCGGTTCGGCTGATGGCGAGGGCGGCCGCCAGGCCGCCGATGCCGCCGCCGATGACTAAGATCTCGTGGTCTTCGGCGCTGGTCATGCGCCTGCTCCCGGCCCCCGGACGGCGGTGGTGCCCCCGGCCTTCCGCGGCACGGCGCGGCTCATCACGCGCCCGCTGAGGCGGTGCGGGCGAGGTTGAGCCGTTCGATGACGGGTCCATCGCAGAACCGGAACAGGTCAAGTCCGTCGGCGGTGTCGATGGCAGTTCGGCACCACGATGGCACCGCGATCACGTCGCCCCGGTCAACCTCGGCGCGGTGGCCGTCGAGTTCGAATGCGCCCGCGCCGTCGAAGACCTGCCAGACGGACGAGCCCACTTCACGTCGGGGCGGGGTACGGCAGCCGCGGGTCAGGCGGTGCATCTCGGTGCGCATGGTGACGAGGGCGTCGCCGCCGGTGCTCGGGTTGGTGAAGCGGATCGCGGCGTGGCCGGGCCCGACAGTGCCCGGGTGGCCCTCAGCTTCGAGTTCGAGCTGTGCGCTGAGCGCCGCGTCGGTGGACTCCCATCGGTAGGCGCACAGTGGTGAGCTGGTGAAGTCAGGTGCGGACAGCGGCCGCAGGCCCGGGTACGCCCACAGCCGCTCGGAGCGGGACCTGGCGGGAGTTGACCGGTCCTGGATTTCCTCGGGGCCAGGCTCGAAGAAGGTGGCATCGAGGTATCCGGTCATCGGGATGTCCAGGCCGTCGAGCCAGGCCATCGGCCCGCCGAGGCTGTTGTGATGTCCGTGCCACGCCATCCCGGGCGTGAGTAGCAGGTCGCCCCGGCGCATGGCTACTGGATCAGTGTCGACAACCGTCCACACGCCCTCTCCTTCGAGGACAAAGCGGAAGGCACTTTGGGAATGCCGGTGGTCGGGAGCAACTTCCTTCGGGCCAAGGTACTGAACGGCGGCCCAGAGGGTGGGCACGGCGAATGGCTCACCGGCCAGACCGGGATTGGCCAGCGCGATAGCTCGGCGTTCCCCGCCGCGGCCCACGGGAACGAGTTCGCCCGCCCGCTCGGCAAGCGGGAAAAGGTCCTTCCACCGCCATACGTGTGGGACGGCCTTGGGCGCCGGTCTCAGCGGCATCAGGTCCTCGCGCTGCGTCCACAGCGGAACCATCCCCGCGGTCTCGAAATCGGCGTACATGCGGCGGAGCGCCGCGTCGGACTCGGTCATCGTCCTCTCCGTCCTCGCCGGTCACGATGGGCAGGCATGGTGGGCGCTCACGTGCCTGCCGAGCGCACGAAGCAGTCCCGGACTGCCCGGACGGGCCGTCCGCACGGGCCGTCCGCATGGGCCGTCCGGGTAGCTGGCGCGCCGCTTCGATCGCGACTCCTGCGGCCCCGGACCACGTCGGCCATCCCGCGAAGCGGATCCGGGTTCTGCGGCCAATGATGCCTCGGCCCCAAGCACCAGGGGAAGCCGTCGGCGGTCCTCATGCGGCAAAGTCCTCAGACCGGCAACGCGGCTCCAGAAACCAGTCGCGCCGCAGGTGAGGCGAGGAACACATAGGCCCGTGCGATGTCGGGGATCTTGGGCCAGGAGGCGTGCTCGGCATTGGGCATCGCGCTGCGGTTCGCCGGGGTATCGATGATGCTCGGTACGACGCAGTTCACCGTGATGCCCGTGCCCTTCGCCTCGTCGGCCGCCATCGATACCAGGTGCAGCACGCCGAGTTTGCTGACCGAGTAGGCAAAATTGGAGCCCTTTGTCACCACCGCCGCGCGGCTGGCGGTATGCACGATCCGGCCCTGGCCCGCCGTCGCCATCCGCCGCAACGCATGCTTGGTGACCAGCGCGGCGCTGATCAGGTTCAGCTCAAGCTGGCCGCTGAGTACGGCCGGGTCCAGCTCCGCCAGCGGCGCATACGGGGCGAATCCACCGACCGCGTTGACCACCGCCCACGGCGGCGCCCCCTGCTCGAACAGCGCGCCGAGCGCCGCATCGTCCGCCGCGTTCACCGCCTGATAGCTGACCCCATCGAGCCGCCGATCAGCTGCGGGCACGGCCTTGTCGACGCCATTCACCGTCGCACCAGCCTCGGTGAACGCGGTGACCAGTCCCGCGCCGAGCGCGCCGGCCGCGCCAATCACGATCACCATCCGCCCGGCGAAATCAGCACCGGCGATGTCCACCCCGGCGATTTCCGCACCGGCGATGTCCGCACCGGCGATGTCCACACCGGCGGAATCAGCACCGGCGAAATCACCATCAGGCATGCTCAGCCCTCCTCCGTGCAGCCGCCGGGTAGCTAACGACTCGTCACAGCCTCCGTGCCCGAGTCGTGATCGCCCTAATCGCCCGGCCCTGCGGTCGCCCTAAGACCAATTTCGGCGCAGAGATAGGGCGTCTGCCCGATGCGGCCGGCCGAGCCTTACCCCGAACCTCGAGAGGTGGGGCCGAAGAGGCGGCCTGCTGCCGAGGAGCGACCGATGCAGCCAGGAAGAGGGGCCGGCGTACGGATGCGGCCCCGACGAGCTGGACCTGCCGAGGTGGCCTGCCGGAGCGCACCGGAACTGTTCTTTGCCGAACAGCCAGCCGATGTCCGGCGCGCAAAGGAGCTATGCCGCCACTGCCCGCTGCAGCCTGCCTGCCTCGCCGGGGCGCTGCGGCGCGGCGAGCCGTGGGGTGTCTGGGGCGGCGAGCTGTTCCTGCGAGGCGTGGTCGTCGCGGACAAACGGCCACGCGGCCGGCCCCGCAAGGCCGACGTCGCCGCGTGAGACGGCGAACCATGCGCGGCACCGGGCTCCCGCCGACGTCACGGCGCGCCGGCATGCCGTAGCGCAGCCGCGGCAGCCGTTCGGGATAACTTATCCAAAACGGCTCACGCGCGATGACACGGGCGTGCCGTGCGACCGTCGCGGGGATGCTTGTCGCTGGGCCGGCGCCGGGTCCGAGGTGGGCACGAGGCGTAGGAGGCGACCTGATGGACGGGACATCCCGGTGCCGCATCCTGGCGATCGTGGGCTCCGGCGAAACTAGTCCGACGATGGTGACCGTGCATCGGATGCTAGTCGCGCGGCTTGGCACCGAAGCCCCGAGCGCGGTGCTGCTTGCGACCCCATATGCCTTTCAGGAGAATGCGGGCGACGTGTCCGCCCGCGCCCAGGTTTACTTCGCCCGCAGCGTCGGTCTGGCCGTGGGAGTCCTCGGGGGCACCCAAACAACGCCGGGCAACGACCCGGCTGACGATGACGGCCTCGCCGCGCTGGGCGACGCTGACTGGGTGTTCGCCGGTCCGGGCAGCCCGTCCTATGCCCTCGCCCAGTGGCGCGGCAGCACGGTCGCGGAGGTGCTGGCTGGCCGGGTGGCGGCAGGGGAGGGGGTGACGGTACTCGCGTCGGCCGCGGCGGCCACGATGGGGTTTGCCGCGGTCCCGGTATATGAGATCTACAAGGCGGGTGCGGCGCCATATTGGCTGGCAGGCCTCGACCTTCTGGGCGCGGTGGGGCTCAAGGTCGCCGTCATCCCGCACTACGACAACACCGAGGGCGGCCGTTACGATACCAGGTACTGCTACCTGGGCGAGCGGCGGCTGTCCTTGCTTGAGCAGAATCTGCCCGCCGACGCGGCCATCCTGGGTGTCGACGAGCACACCGCCGCCGTTTTCGACTTACGCGCGCAGACCATGGATATTTACGGCCGCGGCGGCGTCACGGTGCGCAGGGCGGGCGATAGCACAGTCCTGCCGCCCGGCAGCGCCATCTCGCTGACGCGGCTGCGGGCGCTGGTCCGCGGCGGCATTGCGGCCACGGCAGGGATCGCGGCCGTGGCAACCGGCGCGGCGCTGCCGCCCGCGGTGCCGCGTCGGGCCAGGCCGGTCGACCCGCCGCCGGCCTTGCCTGACATCACCGACGAGGCGCGGTGCCGCTTCGAGTCAGCGGAGCAGAGCGGTGACGCGGCCGGCATGGTGACGGCAATTCTCGATCTGGAGGCCGCGATTGCCGCCTGGGCCGCTGATACAGATGAGGATCAGGGCACCGAGCAGGCGAGGTCAGTGTTGCGCGGCCTCGTGGTCCGGCTCGGCCGCGCCGCGCAGTCCGGCCTGCGCGGTCCCCACGACCTGCTCAGGCCCGCGGTGGAGCAGCTGATCACGCTCCGGGGTGCCCTGCGCGGCCAGGGTTGCTACCGCACGGCAGACGCGATCCGGCGGGCCCTTGCCACGGCTGGCCTGGAAATCCAGGACACCAGCGAGGGCACCCGGTGGCGGATGCGCGCGCATTCCCGGCCGGACGGCTGGCAGGCACGCACATTCGAGCCGGGCTCATAGAAACGCCCGGCTCAGGTCTCCATCCGGCAAGCATTTCCTTGCCTCGCCTCGAGTGTGTACAGCGATATACGCTCTGTGCATGTGCGATCTGAGCCGTGATGAGCAGGGCGCGCTCGCTGACCTGCTAGGAAACCTTCAGGCCGCCGAAGCGGGGCTCTCGGCGACATTTCCCGAGGTATTCACCCGGGCCTGGGCAGACCATGAGGCGATGCTCGCCGGCCTGGACGAGCTGACGGCCGCGGCCGGCCAGCTCAAGGAATGGGTGGCCGCCAAACACCACTCCGCTGCCGCATAGGTGGCTGGTAGCTAACGATCGGGCGCACGGCGCCACGTCGGCACCGTATGGGCTTACAGCATTACGATCAGCATGTAGCCCATGGTGATGCCCATCGCGATCCGGCAGCACGCTCAGCGTGGTGCGAGCAACGAGCCGCTGTCCGGTTTCCCGCGCCTTTCGCTCGATGGCGAGCCGGTCAGCAGGGAAGGGATCGCCCGCCGGGGGCACGCGAGCCTGCCAGTGTCCGCCCGCTGACGGCAGCCCTGCGGGTAGGCGGCGTTACCCCTGGTCGATGGACCAGCTGAGAATGGGAAGATGCTCGGACAAACTGCCGCTGATTCCGTCCGCCGCCGTGTCGGCGCGTCGATATTCGAACGAGTGGCCGGATCAGCGGGGCCGGCGCATCGGCGGTCGATCCACCAGGCCGGGGGCGAACGGTGGTTCGCCCCCGGCCGCCCGATCCGCCGGGTGCACGGCGACTCGTCGATGTTCGTCGGCGGTATCCGCGCCCTCTTGCTGCAGTCGCTGCACCCGCTGGCGATGGCCGGCGTGGCGGCGCATTCCGGCTACCGCGGCGACCCGTGGGGGCGGTTGCAGCGGACAAGCTACTTCCTCGCCGTTACGACGTTCGGCCGGGCCGGCGACGCCCAAGCGGCCATCCAACGGGTCAGGGCGATCCACGCCCGGGTTACCGGCACAGCGCCGGACGGGCGGCCGTACGCGGCCTCCGATCCGCACCTGCTCACCTGGATTCACATCGCCGAGGCCGACAGCTTCCTGCGCGCGCACGCCCGCTTCGGAGCCCAGCCGCTGGACCAGGCGGGACGCGACGGCTACGTCGCCGATATGGCGCAGATCGGCACCGAACTCGGCGTGCCCGACGCGCCACGGACCGAGGCCGAACTCGCCGACCGGATCAGCGATTACCGAACCGAGCTGCGAGGCACTGCCGAAGCCCGTGCGGCCGCCAGGTTCCTGCTGCTCAGCCCGCCGCTGCCGGTGATCGCCCGGGCACCCTACGGTGTGCTCGCCGCCGCGGCGACATCACTGCTGCCCGGATGGGCCCGCCGCCCGCTTTACCTGCCCCGCCTGCCGCTCACCGAGGCCGCTGTGATCCGGCCCGCCGGTCACGCGGTCGTCCGCGCGATCCGCTGGGCCGTCACCCCGCCACCCTCGGCCGCAACGACGGCCAGTTGAGCGTCCGGCTGGCGGGCAGCCGCCGCCCGCGCGGGTCAAGCGAGCTGTCAGGATCGTGGTGTGGACGTCTTGAGCAGCCGGATCCTGTTGCGGCCGGCCGACCTGGATCGGAGCAGGCGTTTCTACCGCGACGTCCTGGGTTTGGCGATCTACCGTGAGTTCGGCTCTGCGGCCGATCCAGGTGTTGTGTTCTTCCTCGGCTCGGGGTTCCTGGAGGTGTCTGGCCGCTGTCCCGGCCCTCCTGGCCGGTCGTTGATGATCTGGATCCAGGTTCGCGACGTCCGGGCCGAGCATGAACGACTGGCGGTCGCGGGCGTCCGGGTGCTCCGGGAGCCCGCGACCGAGCCCTGGGGACTGAAGGAGATGTGGATCAAGGACCCCGACGGCGTTGAGATCGTTCTCGTCGAGGTCCCCGCCGGCCACCCCCTGCGCCGTGACCAGCGATCCCCACCGTCTGAACCGGCTACCTGAGCGGGCGTCACCTGCCCTGTGCACCATGGCAGCTCAGCGGTCAGTTGCTTCTCGCGAAGATCCGCAGGAAGAACAGGAACACGTTCAGCACGTCGAGGAAGATCGATGCGGCGATCATCGGGGCCGAGCCGAGCCCCTTCGACCGCCGTAGCCGCTGAAAGTCGAACATGGTCAGACCTGCGAAGATCACAAGGCCGGCTACCGAGTAGATCAGCGAGCCGTGCGGGATGCGGACGAAGATCGCCACGATGCCGAACACGATCAGGGCGATCAGCGCCAAGAAGCAGAGGCGGGCGAGCATCGACAGGTCTCGCCGCGTTGCGTAGCCGGCTGCGCCAAAGCCGCCGATGAACAGCGCGGTCGCGCCGCCGGCCTGCCAGAGGGCCTGCGGGTTCGCGCTCGCGTAGTAGACGAGCGTCGGCGCTACCGCAAGCCCGATCAGGACACCGAACACGAAGAGCAGGCCGGCGGCCATCGGCTCGGACCAGCGCACCGCGAAATTCATGCCGATCAGGCAAGCGAAGGCGGCGATGAATGACCCGATCGCCCAGCCGTGGGAGAGATTGCGCCCCAGGTAGGCGCCTAGCGCGAAGACGGCGGCTGTTACCGCGACGTACCCCATGGTCTGCCCGAACAGGGTGCGGGTCCTATCGCGGGTTGCCGTGCCGGCTACGCCGTAGCTTACGAACTCGCTCATGACATCATTGTCCCTTGCCATGCGCGACGAGCGGACCGATGTGACCGCGCGGACCGATACCGGGAGCATCGAGACCGAGGCCGAACCCGGCACCGATTTCGCCCTGCTCGCAGATCTTCGCAATCTTCCTGCGTGGCCCCCTGGCTTCGCCGACGCGATCAGCGGCGACGGCAGCGCGGGTGCCAGGCGGTCAAGGACGGCCAACCTGCACGCGATCGTGAGCCCTAGGCAGGGGGCGCTCGTGCGAGCCATACTGGGCTACGCAGTCCGTATGGTGCGCGCTTCGGCAGCCTTTACCCGCAGCACGGCCTGTCCACGTCGCTCGTGACCTGGCGAAGCAGTCAGGCTAGACGCTAGACCACGGCTTTGTAGCCCGCCCCCGGGGGTCCGCGAGAAGATCATGCCTGAGTATGTCCGCACTTCGGCAGGCATCGCGCTCGACTACGATCTGGCGGGCGATGGTGTCCCTCCGATGCTGTTCGTCCATGGCTGGGGCTGCGACCGGTCGTCCTTCGCCGCGCAGATCAGCTACTTCAGGGCCCGCCACACCGTGGCGGCGCTCGACCTGCGCGGCCACGGGGACAGCGACCAACCCGCGCCGCAGCCGGGTATCTATGACGTCGCCGCGTTTGTCGCTGACACGCTGGCCGTTGCCGATGCGGCAGGCCTGGACCGTCCGGTCATCGTCGGTCACAGCCTGGGGGCCCTGGTTGCGTTGGCATGTGCCGCCAATCCTGACCTCACCCGGGCCGCCGTGATGATCGAGCCCGCGCTGACGCTCACCGAGGACGCAAGGGCCTTTCATCCGCGGTTCCTGTCCGCGCTCGCCGCCGATCACGACGGTTCGGCGCGCGCAGCCATGGCCAGCGGGCTCTTCCTGCGAACCGATACGGTCGGCAGGAAGGAGATCATCGCCGGAATAGTCGCTCTGCCCGCCGCCATCGCCACGGCGGCCTGGCAGGCGATCGCCACGTTTGACGGCGCATCGGCGCTCGGTGAGGTCCAGGTTCCGCTGCTGAGTATCAGTTCCGGCGACGCCCCGGCCGCGCTGCGGGAACTTTGCCCCGGCATCGTCCGCGGCCAGACCGTCGGGTCCGGGCGCTTTCCCCAGGTCCAAATCCCAGACCAGGTCAACGCGATGATCGATCGCTTTCTCCTGATCAACTAACCGACGCGTGATCATTCTTAACGGCTGCCGGGCGCAATCTCCCTGGCAACGGCGCGCCGCGCTCGCGGGCTGGCCCCAGATGGTCCTAACACCGGCGCTGGCGCTGGTGCTGGGATGCGGGCCCGGCCCGCGACTGGCCGTCGCCGAGCGCGAAGCTGAAGTAACGCTGCGCGGATCGCTGTACCGCGGCGGCGCCGTCAGCGTGCACGATGCGCCGCCGGGCCCGTTCAGCGGACGTGCGCGGCGATAGCGCGTGCACGCGGCGCTTTCGCCATCCGCCGATCCGGCTACCGCGCGCCTCGCGCGCGCTCGCCGCCGCGCTCGCCGCCGCGCTCGGCGCCGCGCTCGGCGCCGCACCCCGGGCCCCCGGGCCCCCGGGCCCCCGGGCCCCCGGGCCCGCGGCGCCTCGGTAGCCCGGCGCCATGTTAAAGACCCCGGCAGCGGGGGTAGAGGACGCTGGCAGCCGGCCCGCATGCTTGTATTCAGTGTTCATGAGCGATCCGGATGCAGCAGGCGACCAGCGGAGCCAACGTGAGCGGATGCTCGCTGGCGATCCGTACATTGCCAACGACCCGCAGTTGGCCGCCGACAGCCGCCGCGCCGCGCGGCTCATGGAGGAGTTCAACCGCAGTGCGGCGGACGCCGCGCGTGAACGCCAGCGCATCCTGATGGACCTGCTTGGAGCGTTCGGCGAGGATGCGGCGATCCGCCCGCCGCTGTATTGCGATTACGGCTATCAGATCCGGGTCGGCGCGCGCACGTTCATCAATTTCGGCCTGATGGCCCTGGACGTCGCGGCCATCACGATTGGCGACGATGTCCAGATCGGCCCGAACGTGCAGTTGCTGACGCCCACCCACCCCGTAGCGGCCGAGCCGCGGCGCGCCAAGTGGGAGGCGGCCAAGCCCATCACGATCGAGGACAACACGTGGCTCGGCGGCGGCGCGATTGTGCTACCCGGGGTCACCATCGGCACGAACACCGTCGTGGGCGCGGGTGCGGTCGTCACCAGAGATCTGCCCGCGGGCGTCATCGCGGCCGGCAATCCGGCCCGGGTCATCCGCAGCATTTGAATCCGCGGCATTTGAAAAGGTCTTGCCCCGCCTGCGCGAAGCTCACCACCGCTGCGCGCCGTGGTCATTTCCGCATCTCCACTTCCAGGGACATCGGCGTCTCGCGGATGTCGAACGACCGGAAGTTCGTCTGCGTGATGAAGTCTTCGAACTGCTTCTTGCTGCAGGCGCGCCTCGGTAGCCAGGAGCCGAGGGTGAACGTGACGAGCGCCCTGCTGAGGCCGCCGAGTTCCATCCGCGCGACATCATCGTGCACGGCCTGCTTGGACACGTCCGGGCGCAGGTCGACCACCAGTGCCTGTCCGGCGGGACGGAGAACCCGGCACATCTCCCGTAGCGCGCGGACGGGCGCGGAGAAGTTCTTGAAGGCGGCGCAGCAAGCGACGAAGTCGAAGCTGTCACTGTCGAACGGCATGGCCGACGCGCTGCCGTGCAGGAAGTCCACCTGCACGCCCGCCTCGGCCGCGTTTTTCCTGGCGATCTGGACGAAAGTCGAGCTGACGTCGAGACCGGTGACCCGGTAATCGCCCGACCTGGCCAGCATGATGGACAAGTGACCGGGTCCTGGGGCGACTTCCAGGACCTTGCTACCGGCCGGTGCGCGGTCCGCGACCTGTTTCGCCTGTTCCTCGTATCGCCCGGCATCCTTTCCCGCGCTGGCCGCATACCAGCGGGCGACCGAGCCTTCCATTCCCACGCCCTTGTAACCCTTGTCGGTCCGTGCCATGACGTTCCTCCCGATCGGCTGGCGACCCGTTCCCGGTTATCGCCTTGTTCCGGTGCACAACACGATACATCGCGTCTGTCCGATAGTAAGATATATCGCGAGTAAGGATGGAACAGGGAAAGATGGGCACTGGCCTCGGCGGGGCGCGCCGACGAGGAACGCCACCACGGGCGACCTCGCCGACGGTCGTTCGTGGCATGTCCAAGGCCGAGCTGTACCTGCACATCGAGGGCACACTCGAGCCGGCGAATACCGGCCGTGGCGTCACGTTCGGCACCGTCGCTGGCGGGCTTCGCCGGGCGGCCGTGGCGGGCGCGGCGCCCGGATGGCCTGCGGGCGCAGCTCATCATGCCGCTATACACAGGCCGGTGGAGTCCTGTGCAGACATGCCGATGGAGCTCGGCGCAGCCGGGGGACGAGGGCAGGGAATCGCGCCGAGATCCAGCCCGGTAGGCGACTGTTACCAGCATGAACGCCGCCCACTCGGCTGTGTGTAAGAAAAGCCACATAGCCACAGGCGGTCCCACGGATGCAAATTAGTTATCCACAATTGACCTGCTTGTGACGCGGGGCACCGCCAGGCGACCATGGCTCAAGAGGCGCTCTATATCGCGTATGTCGGGCCCGGACGGGGCGAACAGCGTCACTGGCGCGATGTAACGGCGCGATGTAACGGCGCGGCGAGCGACCTAGATACCCTGCCAGCCCTCAGCCGAAGATCGAGTCGGGGCATAGTCAGCGCTGTGCCCGCAGCAAACCGCAACGCCGCAGCACGCGGGTTGCCACCCAGATGTCGTGGTGATCGACGCCCGGGCAGTTTCTGGCAGCGAAGATGCCGTACGAGTTGAAGATGAGCGTCGCCACCCGGTCGCCACGGCGAATGCGCACATAGCCCTTGCCCTGACCGCACGCCTCGATCGTGATCTGGATCTTCTGCCTCTGCTCTGCCACGGGCCAGGCTCCTAGTTACTCGACCTCCCCGTTCGGCGGCGCGCCCGGTCTGTGCCCAAGATGGTACATATCATCATGATCGTGTGTAGATGTCACTTTTATACAGGTTCAGGGTGAAGTCCAACGCGGTCCGGCCGGGCCGGCCCCAGGGCGGCCTTGGTGAGGCTACGCAGCCGTGACGGCCGGTGGACCGCCGAGACGATCACACTCACCAACACGTCCCGTAATCAGGACGGTGCCTGGATCGTGATCAAGTGCCAGGGCATCTTCATGGCCCAGGTGCGGACGCCCGCAGAAGTGGAGCAGTACGTCCCTCTCGGTGATCTTGTGGAGGAGTAAAGGTCGTGTCTCGCGGCCACGGCGGAGTTCAGCGGTAATCATGAAGTTTGCCGAGTTGATCGTTGTCCGGACTTCTCACTCGGCGAATCGGGGTCCGCTTTGCATCGTTGAGCTCGCTTCTTCGGCACGGCCGGGCAGGCTTCGGGCGATCGAGGTAGCGGAACGCATCGGCAGCGCCCGCTTGCGCGAAGATGGTAGCCATGACGGGTGCGCCTAGCTCCTTCCGGTTGTACGGTGACCTGGCTCCGTGGTGGCCATTGATCTCACCCCCGGATGCGTACGCGGAAGAGGCCGCGTACGCGGCGACGGTGCTCGGCTCGGCATCGATTCCGGTGCGCGATGTCCTCGAGCTTGGCAGTGGCGGCGGCCACAACGCCGTCCATCTCAAGGGCAGGTTCGCACTGACTCTGGTCGACCTCTCGCAGGACATGCTCGCCGCGTCGCGGCGGCTCAATCCCGAGTGTGACCACCAGCTGGGCGACATGCGCGCGGTGCGGCTTGGCCGCATCTTCGACGCCGTGTTCGTCCACGACGCTGTGGACTACATGGTTACCGAGGCCGACCTAAGGCACGCCATCGAGACGGCCTTCGTGCACTGCCGTCCTGGCGGCTCGGCCGTGTTCGTGCCCGACAACACCGCGGAAACCTTCAAGCCGGCGACCGGTCATGGCGGCAGCGACGACGCCACCGGCCGCGGTGCGCGATTTCTGTCGTGGTCCTGGGATCCTGATCCCACCGATACCTGGATCCAGACCGAGTACGCGTTCTTGCTCCGCGACGCCGACGGTTCGGTGCAGGTGGTGCACGAGACCCATCGCACGGGTTTGTTCAGCCGCGACCTGTGGATGCGGCTCATTTCCGACACGGGTTTCGAGGCCGCCACTGTCACCGAGCAGACGACCGACGGCTGGACGCCACGCGAGCTGTTCATCGGCCGCCGACGGGCAACCTAGCGATCGGACTGTCCACTTACGTCCGAGGCTATCGGCGGTGGGCGGCTGTGGCCTGCTCGCACCGTAGCGGGCATTCGCGTGTCACGGCAGGCGAGGCGCGGCCCGGGCGGGGCTGCGATCGCCGCGGCAGCGCCGGTAGCCTTGCCGGATGGCGTCGAAGGAGAAGCTGGCCGCGTTCCTCACCGAACCCCGCAACGTGATCGTCGCAGGCGTCCGCAGCGACGGGCGGCCGCACCTGACGCCGAACTGGTTTCACTGGGACGGCGAGCTGTTCTACGTGTCAACAACTCGCACGCGGGCGAAGTACGCCATATTCAGCCGCGATCCGCGCGCCAGCCTGGCCGTCGACGACTCCACCGGCTTCCGGTGCGTGCTGGTTTCCGGGCAGGTCGATATCCGCGAGGACGTGGCAGCAGAGCTGGACCACTTCCGGGCCATCCGCGAAAAACACGGTGTCAAGGTCCCCGGCGACGATGAGCAACTCACCGCGCTCGTGGCCGAGCAGCGAGTTCTGCTCGCGATACGTCCCGACGGCCCGATGAGCACGTGGCCGGCCTGGGGCCTCGACTAGGCGCATTCCCAGCCGGGAGCGGGTTGCTTCTACGGGGTCAGGGGTGCAAGGTTGGGCGGCATGCCAACTCGCCTCGCCCACCTTGTGATCGACGCCGCCGATCCGGCCCTGCTGGCGCGGTTCTGGGCCGCCCTTGGCTGGGACGTCGCACCAGGCGGCCGAGGTTCAGCGCCTGCGGGACCTTGGGGCGACACTGGCCGATGTCGGCCAGGACCAGGTGCGGTGGGTTGTGCTGGCCGACCCCGAGGGCAACGAGTTGTGTGTGCTCGATCCGCGGGCCGCCTACAGGGACACCGGGCCGGTCGCCGCCGTCGTGGTCGACTCCGCTCACCCAGCCTCCCTGGCGCCGTTTTGTAGTGCCACCGCGGGCTGGTTGCCGCAGAATGTGGACGAGAGTTGGGCCTCCTTGCGATCGCCGAACGGCGTCGGGCCGTATCTCGAACTGCTGCGTGTCCCCGACGCGAAGACGGTCAAGAACCGGATTCATCTCGATGTCGCGCCCTACCCGGGCGACGACCACCAGGCCGAGGTGGCACGCCCACGTGATTACGGCCCTGTGCCGGCCGACGTTGGCCAGGGCGGCGAGGCGCCGTGGGTCGTGCTCGCTGATCCTGAAGGTAACGAGTTCTGCGTCCTGACCCCACGCTGACGGTTCCTAATGAAGCGCTCTGGTTCGACGGCCGATACTCGCGCACGGCGTCCTTTATACCGGGCAATCGCGCATGCGGGCCTGCGGCGCTTGCCGGCTTGCCTGACGTTCAGCGCAACGTCGCTCCCGCGGGATTGGCGTCGCCGCCGAGATAGGTGCCGTGACCCGTCGTGACCAGATCGCCATCGAAGATGAGGACCTCGTTGACCAGGCCACCCCTTTGATTGCGGTAGTTGATGACCAGCGTGCTGACGCCGACGTAAACGCCCAGCAGATCGAAGTGCAGATCAGGGATGCGCCGAAGGCCCTCGTTCCAGGCGTCACGCAGCGCTGCCTTACCGCGGATGACGCCGTCGCTGCCGTCGAGCAGTTGCGCAGCCAAGGGTGAGGTGAAGACGACGTCCTCCGCGAAGTGACTCAGCACCCGCTCGAGGTCGTGCGCGTTCCACCCCTGTAACCAGCTCGCGGCGAACTCTTGGGCCGCTGTGCTGTCCATATCCAAATTATGCTGCGTGCGGCGGCAGATGAGGCCGGTTCGCTCGTCGCCATGGTGGTTATGTCCCTGGCGTGCTGCTCAGCTCGCGCTCGCGGCACTCCGCCGTCTCAGCGCCGCAAGATATTCGGGATGGCTGACGACTCCGAGTTGCCCGCGACGTCCGACCGCGGACACGCTCGCGTGGGTCGCGCCTCCCGCAGCCACGGCTCCCCACGGCTACGCCGTCGATACGGATGCGGCGAGCGCGATGAGTTCGTCGAAACCCTTCCGGATGCCGTGGCTGAGCACGCGGACGTCAGGCACGCCGTCGAAGTCGGCGTTGATGCCGAAGTTCAACTGGTCGAGGTAGGAGAGAATGCCGACGGAAATGCGTATGTTGCTGGCGATAGGAACATACGGGTGGATCTCGGTCATCTGGCTGCCGAGCATGTACAGCGGGAAGCGTGGTCCGGGAACGTTCGTTGTGACGGTCTGCACTAGCGGCTGCGGGAACCGGAACGTCAGCCGGGATCCCAAGGCGAGCAGGGTGGGAGCCGCGAAACCCGCCAACTCGGTGAGCCCCTGGGCTCCCACCGCCTGGCGGCTGCTCTTCAGGTCATCCATCTGCTCGCGCAGCCGGCCGAGCCGGACCACCGGATCGGGCTCGCTGACCGGCAGGTTCACCAGTACGGCAGCCACCCGGTTGTTGAAGGTGCCTCGTTCGCTTTCCGCGCGAACGGAGACCGGCACGAGTGAGCGCACCACCTGCCGGTCAGAAAGCTCGCCCCGCTCGGCGAGCAGGTCGCGGAACCCGCGGGTGACAGCCGCAAGCACCACGTCGTTGACTGTCCCCCCGAGCGCCTTTCGGACCGGTTTGACCTCGCTCAGGCTGGCTTGCACCCATTCCCAGCGCCGATTCGGCCCGCTCGGCCCGTTGAGCGAACGTGCCGCGGGACTGGTCAGGCGGCGCACGCTACCTGGTAGTCCACGGCCGAATTCCAGCAGCTCATGGCGGCTCGGCACATTGCGCGCCAGCGCTGGTATACGGGCCAGTTGCTGCAGCGGCTCAACCACGGCGTCGCGGACACCGTCCATGATCGACCATGCCGTGCTTGGGGCGCGACGCGCGGTCCAGGGGACCACCGCTTGTTGTTCGGCGTCAGGGGCCATGTCAAGCAGGGCGGCGGTGAGGTCCCAGCCGGCGACGCCGTCGATCATGCAGTGGTGCACCTTGGAGATCAGCGCCCACTTGCCGTCCTTCAGGCCCTCCACCAGCCACATCTCCCACAGCGGCTTGGCGAGATCCAGCCGTTGCGCGAAGACGCGGCCGGCCAGGTTGCGCAGCTGGTCGGCTCCACCCGGCGAGGGTACCGCGGTGTGCCTGACGTGATAGAGGATCTCGAAATGCTCGTCGTCGACCCAGGCGGGACGGCCGAGGTGCAGGGGCACCGTGCGCACCCGCTGCCGGTACCGCGGCACCTGCGGCAGCTTTGAGACCAGCAACCTGACGACGTCGCCGTAGGCCGGGGCTGGTCCCTCGAACACCGCGACCGACCCGACGTGCATCGGCACGTTCTCGTGCTCCAGGAAGAAGAACCCGGCGTCAAGCGCGCTCATCCGTTCCATCGTGTACCGTCCCTTGGCCGGGGCCACCCGTGCCCGCAACCGTCTCAAGCGGGTTGTCGCCAGACGGCGGCTTCCGCCGAGCACGCCCACCGCTTACCGTTACCGAGGCCGCTGCCGCCCGACGGCCGCTGCCGCCCGGCGCCCGCTGCCACCCCGCGCCGGCTGCCTTCCACCCGAAGCCGGGCACGCCGACGCAACATGAGGCTATGCGGGCCCGCGCGCCGCCACAAATGGCGCGCGGGTCGCCAGAAGGCCCGATAACGCTCCGCTGCTGCCGCAGCGCCGCGCAGCCGCCGCGGATCAGTCTTTGCCCCGCCATCCGCGGTCGCGTCGCCCGGCCGTCGGCGGTCGCGTCGCCCCGCCGCGTGGCGCCGCCCGCCCGGCCGCGGTCGCGCCGCCCGGCCGGCGGCGGTCGCGTCGCCCGGCTGAACACCCGTCAGACCCGCGCGGTGTCCTTGCGGAAGCGCCATACCGCGCCGCCTGCGAAGATTGCCAGCCAGGCCAGCAGGTTGGCGACCCACGACAGCTGGACGGTGTCACCGGTGAGCGGCGCATGCACGAGCTGGCTGAGGCCATAAAGCGGCGTGAACTCGGCAATGACCCCGATGACGTGCGGGAACTGGCTCAGCGGGATAAACAGGCCACCGCCGAAGGCGAAAAGGACCAGGGCGAAGGACAGGATCTGCATGACGTTCTCTGTGGCCAGCAGGTAACCCATGAACAGCCCGAACGCCGCGAAGAGGAGCGACCCGATCCACACGCACAGCGCGGTGACGACCCACAAGTAGACAGGCATCGAGGGCTTGCCGACGATCCCGCCGACGACATAGACGGCGGTCACCGAGCCGAGCCCGAGCACAAGCGCGGTGAGCATCTTGATGGCGATGTAGGCCGGTGGCGACAGCGGTGTCAGCCGCAGCTGCCGGCTCCAGCCCGCGGCCCGTTCGATGGAAACCATCGCCCCGCCGGCCGTGGTCGCGAGGACCGCGCCGTAAAGTGCCAAGCTGATCATGACGAAGGCCGACACGTTGCCGTGGCCGATCTTGTCGTTGGCATACGCGCTGTTCAGGCCGAAGGCCAAGAAGAATACGACCGGCGACACCATCGTGAAGATGAGGGTGCGCCGGTTGCGCAGCAGGCGGCGCACCTCAAGCCCGAGAACGGTTAGGTTGAAACCACCCAGCCCCGGCGCTCGCCTGGTGCTCAGATCGGGTGCGGCAACCGATCGGATGCTCATCGTGATGCTCCTACATTATTGCCGTTGCTGTTGGCGTCGTCACTGGTCAGGGCGATGAAGGCGTCCTCGAGACCGCGGGTGTTGATCTCGAGGTCCTTGGCCGCGGTGTTGGTGAGCAGGTACCTGGCCACCGCGTCGCTGTCCCTGGAGTGGATCAGTACGGTGTCGCCGCGCAGCTCGACGCTGTCGGCTCCTGGCAGGCGGCGCAGGGCCGCTTCGTCGGCGCCGGGAAGCGACGCGCGCACCGTGCGGCCGGCCGCGAGCGCCTTGATTTCCGATGAGGTGCCGTCGGCGACGATCTCTCCCTCACGGATCAGGACGATCCGGTCGGCGTAGGCGTCGGCCTCCTCGAGGTAATGCGTCGCGAAGAGTACGGTGCGCCCGAGTTCGGCGTCCTGCCGGATCGCTCCCCAGAAGCCGCGCCGTCCCTCGACGTCCATGCCGGTGGTGGGCTCGTCGAGGACGAGCAGTTCGGGATCGGACAGCAGAGCCATGGCGAAGCGCAGGCGCTGCTGCTCGCCGCCCGAGCACTTGCCGACCTTGCGGTCCGCGATGCCGCTGATGCCCGCGCGGTGCAAGACCTCTCCCACCGGCCTGCTGTGCGAGAACAGGCTCGCGACGTACCTGGCGGTCTCCCCGACCGTGAAGTCCTTAAGTAACCCTCCGGTCTGCATGACGGCGGCGACCAGGCCACGGGCGATGGCGTGGCGCGGCTGCATCCCGAACACCGACACCTCGCCGCGCGTCGGCCGGGAAAGACCGAGGATCATGTCGATGGTCGACGTCTTGCCGGCTCCGTTCGGGCCGAGAAACGCGACAATCTCGCCCGCGGCGATGCCGAGGTCGACGCCCTTGACGGCATGGACGGTTCCGAAGGATTTGTGCACGCTCTTGAGGTCGATCGCGGGCGGCTGGCCGCTTCTCCTGTCCAGCCGTGATCGCTGTCCGGCGGTTGCGTTCGACGTTGTCATGGCCTACATGGTGACACCCATACGTAACAAAGCCGCTACGCCAGCGAGCACAACCTGCCCATCACACATGTCATGAGCCGGGCTTGTCCTAGTGCATCGTTCCTTCCTGCTCGAACCGGTCATGCCAGGAAAGGGCCTCGGCGAGCAGGTGGGGCGTGTGCTTACCGCGGGAGCCTGCGAATGCCCGGTCGAAGTAGTCGTCAAGGGCCGGCCTGAAATCCGGGTGCGCGCAGTTGTCGATGATTTTCCTGGCGCGCCGCCGGGGGGCGAGGCCGCGGAGGTCGGCGACACCCTCCTCGGTGACGATCACATGGACGTCGTGCTCGGTGTGATCCACGTGGGATGCCATCGGCACGATGCACGAGATGGCGCCGCCCTTGGCCTGCGAGGGGCTGACGAACATGGAGATGTAGGCGTTCCTGGTGAAGTCGCCGGACCCGCCGATGCCGTTCTGCATCATGGTGCCCATGACGTGGGACGAGTTGACGTTGCCGTAGATATCCGCCTCCAGCATCGCGTTCATCGACAGGACGCCAAGACGGCGGATGACCTCGGGATGATTGGTGACCGCCTGCGGCCGCAGCACTATCTTCTGCCGGTAGCGCGGCAGCTGGCTGTAGAAGCGATCGCCGACCTCCTTGCACAGCGTGAAGGCGGTGCCCGAGACGACAAGCAGCTTCCCCGACTCGAGCATCTCCAGCATGCCGTCCTGGATGACCTCGGTGTAGGCGGTGAGCCGCTCGAACGGGCCGCTGTCGAGCCCGTGCAAGACCGCGTTGGCCACATTGCCGACGCCAGACTGCAGCGGGAGCAGGTCGCGGGGCAGGCGGCCATGTGCCACCTCGTTGCTGAAAAAGTCGATCACGTGGCCGGCGATCGTCTCAGAGACCGCGTCGGGCTGTGTGAAGGGGGTGTAGTAATCCGGGGCATCGGTCTCGACGACCGCGACGACCCTGTCGGCCGGGCAGATCAGGTGTGGCACGCCGATCCGGTCGCCGGGTGCGGTGATCGGGATGGGCTGGCGGTGCGGCGGCATTGACATTCCGTAGTAGATGTCGTGAAAGCCGTCGAGATCATCGCTCTGGTGAGCGTTGACCTCAACGATAATCTGGTCGGCCTGCTCGATCCACGTCTTGTTGTTGCCGACCGAGGTGGAAGGGATCAGGTTGCCGTCGGCCGTCACCCCGGCCGCCTCGATCACTGCGAAGTCGAGCCGGCCGAAGAAGCCCTCCTGGACCATCTGCGCCACGTGCGACAGGTGCAGGTCGACGTAGTCCATCTGGCCCGCGTTGATCCGCTGCCGGGTGACCGAATCATCCTGGTAGGGCAGCAGCAGGTCGATGCCCTTAACCTTGGCAAGGGTGCCGTCCAGGTCCGGTGCCGTCGCGGCACCCGTCCAGACGCCGACGCGGAATCCCCGCCCGGCGGCGTTCGCGGTCTCGATCCTTTTCGCGAGAGCCGCCGGGATGGCCTTTGGATGGCCGGCGCCGGTGAAACCGCTCATCCCCACGTTCGCCCCCGCCGGGATCAGCGCGGCGGCGTCCTCCGCGGCCATGATCTTGCGCCGCAATCGGGGGGACCTGATTCTGTCCTGTCCGGCCATGTCCTCTCACCTCTGTCGATGCTCCATTGCATACCGTTCAAGCTAACGCGCGCGGCCTCTGCCGGGATAGCGCCCACCGAAGGTGGCGCCTGACGGGGGGCTGCGGGGGGTCGGCCCCCCGGGCTGGCAGCGCCATAAGCGGCCGCGCCCCGGATAGCGCCCCCTGAAGGTGGCGCCTGACGGGGGGTTCGGGGAGTCGCCTCCGGGCTGGCAGCGCCATGAACGGCCGCGCCCCGGATAGCCCCCTGAAGGTGGCGCCTGACGGGGGGTTCGGGGGCCGGCCCCCCGGGCTAGCGGAGCCCTAATGGCTCCGCCGCGGTAGCGCCCACTGAAGGTGGCGCCTGACGGGGGGCTGCGGGGGCCGGGGGTGATCCTGGCATCAGCGTCCCTCAGCGGTGTCCGGGGCGGGCGTCGAAGGGTCGTAGGTATGGCGCGGGATCGTAGCGCAGGAACGCGGCCGGGGCGGGGACCAACTGGCTGCCGGAAGCGAACACGTTATAAGTAGCGCCGAGCGCCGCGGCGGCGGTGTTCAGGGCGGCCGGGTCGGTCGCGTCCCGTCCCCACTGTCCGGTGCGCAGGCGGTGCAGCAGGTCCTGTGCGGCGGTGATCGTCTCCGCGGGCGTGAACGCGCAGTGACCGGCCCGGTGGACGAAGACCTGCCGGAGCAGTCGTGCGTCGCCTGCCTTATCCACGACGATGCCGTAGGCCTGCTCGTTTTCCGGCACGACGAGCCCGTCGCCGGTGGTATGCATCGCGAGCACGGGGACATTGAGCTGGCCGTCGAAGGTTATGTTGTCCGCCAGGTAGCGGACCGCGGCCGGGTCCGCCTTGATGCGTGTCGCGTTGTCCAGCGTCTTCAGGTCCGCCCCCAGGTTGAGTCCCGCCGCATGGTAGAGCGCGCGCACCTCGGTCGCGTCGGCTGATCTTGCCAGGTCGCTGACGTAGTTGACGCCGGTGTTCCACGACGGGTTACCGCCCGCGCGTGCCTCGAGGTCGGCCCGCAGTTCGAAAGCGAAGGGGAAGTCGACCTGGGAGTCCCAGAGGTACTGGTTGGCCTCCTGGCCGGCGAAATCCGTGCTCGCAGGTTCCGGCGACAGCGGCGTGAACCAGCCCGGCGTATCTGCGAGCGCGGCCGAGAGGGCGAGCCGCGCCTGGCCCTGAGGTGTCTTCTGCGCGGCCGCCGCGGCGGCTTCCGCGACATTCAGGTTGCCGGACGGGTCGGTGATACCGTTAAGTACAACCGAGGGAGCGAGCAGGGTCTTGAAGGCGAACGCCGAGTCCAGTGTGGTGTTCCAGGTCGCCACGCCGCCGGAAAGCACGCCGCACATCGGCAGCCCCGCGTCGAAGGTGTCTGGATAGCGCTGGATGAGGCCTGCGGTGATGATTCCGCCGAGTGAGTGGCCCCAGGCGATCGTCGTGGACGGGTGGCCCACCAGCTTCTTAAACACGCCAAGCGTGCCAATCTGATCAGGCAGGGCCTGCTGGATGGCCCAACCGGTCGTCGCGTACGACGAGCCGGCGAGTGCGTAGCCGTGGCCGAGCAGCCAGCCACCCGTGACAGCGTCGCCGACGTCCTGCGCCGGGTTGGGCGACCCCAGGGCGACGTACCCGTGGCTGTAAAGGAACAGCGTGCCATTCCAGTTGGCCGGGACCTCGATCTTGTAGGTCGCCCCATCCGCAAGCGTGCCCGTCAGCGTCCGTGTCGCGCCTGCCGCCTGCGCCGGTGCTGACGCCAGCGCAGGCCCTAAACCGATCGGCCCGAGACAGGCAGCCAGTAGCGCGACGACGAACGACAATCTCGAAAACCTACGGCTCCAGAACACGATCACGCTCCAGCGAAGGGTCATCGCAGGCCGGGACGATTCAGGCTGAACTCTAGCTTTCCAGGTGCAACCAGGACAGTCACCAAGAAACCGGTCTGCACTCGACCTCCATGCTGTCCGTGGCACGTCCCGCCATCCGGCTGCTGCGCGCCCGCTGCGGCGGGGCAGGCTAGCCAGTGGTAAGGGCGCGGGCCCACCGCGGCTTTGAGGAGGCGGCGCGGATGCGTTTCGCAGGCAAGTCGATCATCGTTACCGGTGGGGCCGGCGGCCTCGGCTCGGTCATGGCCGCCGCGTTCGCGGCCGAAGGCGGCAACGTCGCGATCGTGGACCTTCCGGGCAGCCGTGGTGCCGAGGTCGCGGCCGAGATCAACGGGTCCGGCCTCGCCGGTGGCGCCCTTTTCGCCCCGTGCGATCTCACCGATCTCGCCGGGACCAAAGCGGCGATCAGGGCGATCGGGGCCGCGCATGCAGGCGTCGACGTCCTCGTGAACAACGCGGCCATCTATCCCAGCAAGGCAGTCGGGGAATACACGATCGAGGAGTGGCAACTCGTGCAGCGGACTAATGTCGACGCGGCGTTCTGCTGCGGCCAGGCTGTGCTGCCCGCTATGCGCGCCGCTGGATCCGGCCGGATCGTGAACATCTCCAGCATCACCTTCTTCGGCGGGCTCGCGCGGCTGGCACCGTACGTCACGTCGAAAGGCGCACTGGTCGGGCTCACCCGCGCGCTGGCGCGTGAATGCGGCCAGGACGGCGTCACTGTCAACGCCGTCGCGCCTGGCGCGTTTCCGACTGCCGCGGAGGAGATCCATCCAGATCCGCAGGGCTACAACGCCTTCGTGCTTGACCAGCAGGCGGTCAAGAGACGCGGTGTGCCACAAGACGTGGCGAATGCGGTGCTCTTTTTCAGCTCGCCAGAGACATCCTTCATCACCGGGCAGATGCTCTGCGTCGACGGTGGCTGGGTCATGCACTGAGCCAGCCACCGTCGGCCGTGGATGTCCGGCACAGCGGGTTGTTCTTGATCGTGGTACGTAGACCGCCAAAAATGCGCGGGTAAGGCAGCATGATCATGAACTGCGGCGCCGATGTGCGCCAGGTCAGCGGGGTGCGGGCAGGTCAGCGGGGTGCGGGCAGGTCAGCGGAGTCCGGGCAGGTCGGCGACGACGGTGCATGAGCCGGGAGAGACCTCGGTGAACCCCCCATCCCGGACGAGTGGCAGATCACGTTCGACCAGTTTCGCCCACCGGTCTGCCGTCGCGGTCCGGACCGCGAGTGCGAATCCGGCGGCCATCCGGTGGTACCTTGCCGCGCCGGGCAGTCGCCACCACGCGAGCTGCGCGCCGTGCCCGACCTGGGCCATCGCCTTGCCTGCGGTCATTTCCAGCCCGGGATTCAGCCAGAGCACAGGCTTGGCGCGATCAGGTTCGGGTGGCGGCATCGTATCCGCGAGATCGGTGCCTGCCACCTGTAGCCGGGCGAGATCGGGTGGCCAATCTTCTACCGGAACGGGCGGATGGACCCGCACGTCGGCGCTGCCCTGCGTGACCGTCATGCCCGCAAGCGCGAGCACACGTCGCCAGCCCGCGCCCCGGGCCCGGCGCACGACCTTCCTGATCCGGCCGGCCTCCCACGCGCGGACCGGCTCGGCCCATTCGCCGTCGGTCGCACGGGGGTCGCTCAGCAGCGTGAGCACTGCCCGCGCCGCAGCCTCGAGCGCGTCGGTGCGCTCCGGCGGCGAGGCGCGCTCGACCCGCACTACGAGCGGAAGCACAAATTGGGGCATCGAGCGGCGATCGAGGATCACCGTGGACGGCGCCGATGCGGTTTCGCCGCTGCTCACGTGTTCAGAATCCCAGCCGGATTGGCCGTCGGCATCTCAGCCCGCCTGCTCGCTATCCCCGTTGGGTTCAGAATCCATGGGGCCGACGTCATCTATCGGGGGGTCCACGTCATCTATCGGGGGGTCCACGTCATCTATGGGCCTTGGCATCTATGGGTCTTGGTATCTATGGGTCGACGGCTACCGGTGTGAGCACCACGAGGTCGGCAGGTCATCGCCGGCGAGCGCGTCGCCATTTGACCGGTGGCCGTGCCGCCCTGGGCCGCACCCGGTTGCCGCGGCGCGGGCTGCTTTTTCGAGCCCGGTCGGGGGTGCCAGGGAGGTCGCCGGTGCCGGCGGCGTGGGTCGTGCTCGCGGGGTGGGTCGTGCTCGCGGGGTGGGCCGTGCTCGCGGGGTGGGTCGTGCTAGCAGGGTGGGTCGTGCTCGCGGGGTGGGCCGTGCTAGCAGGGTGGGCCGTGCTCGCGGGGTGGGTCGTATTGGCGGGCTGGATGCCGTCGGCAGGCTGGTTGGCACTGGCAGGGTGCTGGACCGTGCTGGCTTGCTCGGCCGCCGCATAGCCGTCGCCAACGTTAGCGGGCTGGGTCGCCGCTAGGTCATGGCGCGGCGTCCGGTAGGAGGCGACCAGCCGGGCGACCAGCGTGGCAAGGAATATCTGGCCGCCCAGTGCCTCAAGGACGGCTATCGCCCGGCCGCCGTTGGTCCCGGCGGTGAAGTCGCCATAGCCGAGGGTCGTGAGCGTGGTGAAACTAAAGTACTGGAAGGTCTTGGTGTCGGCCGGCGATCCCGTCGCGAAGAAATGCTGCGATTCCAGGTGGAACAGCGCGGAGTAGATCGATGCGAACATAAACCCGATAATCATGTAGGCGCTGACCGCACCGAAAATGCTCTGCAGTGACACGGTGGGCATCGTCAGCACACGTCGCAAGATCACGCCCACGGTGAGGAGCAGGATGAGCGCGCTCCATACGTTCGCTAGGCCGACGCCGACGTTCGTGGCTTGCCCGAGCGCGAGCCCGAGCGCGGTCGCCGAGCCGACGATCGTGATGCCCATGATCACGTGCATGGTCCGCCGACGCACCTTGGACGTACGCAACGCGAGCAGCAGCGTCACAATGAACAGCAGGCTCTCCAGCGCGCTGATGATCTTGATGGTGGCAAACGCCGATATTACGTAGTTGAAGACCAGCAGGAGCAGGAGCAGCCCGTAACGGTCACCGCGCTTTGCCAACCAGGGACGCACGTGAACCGCGCGCTCAGCGGTCTGCGCTGCCACGCCCGCTCACCGCCGTCGTACCCGCGGCCCACCCGGCTGCGCGCCGGGGAACCGAGGCCTGCCTCATAGCCCCGTCCCCTCCGTTCGCTGCTCCAAGAGTCCGCAGCGCAGCGCCGGTCTGCTCACTTTGGCGGCGGGGCGCCCGTCCTAGGTCACCCACCGGGGGTGATCCGGCCATCGCCGCTGTGCAAGCAGAATACGACCATCCCCTGCGGGTGGCGCGTCCGGCCGACAATCAGGCGAGTGTCGGAGGGAAGAACCCATAGGCCCGAGGGCGCACTTTACCTTGCGCGATCGAGAGGAAGCTGATCATGACCGCCGATACTGCCGATGTTGACCAGGCCACGCAGGACGCGCTGGCCAGCCTCGCCATGGGTGACCCGAGCGTGCTCGAGGACGCCCTGGAACTCCGCGAGATGGCGCAGGAACGGAGCGGGCTCGACGCGCGCACCTTCTCGCTGGTGAAGATCGCCGCACTCGTGGCGGTCGACGCGCCGCCTGCCTCGTACCTGTGGCAGGTGCCGAATGCCCTGGACTCTGGCGCGACGCCCGGCGAGATCCTGGGCGTGCTGCGCGCTGTCGCGCTGCAGGTTGGCGGGCCCCGAGTGATAGCTGCGGTACCCGAGATCATGCTCGCCCTCGGGCTGTCCCTGCCGGAAGGCGATATCTGACCGGCCAGGCAAGACTGAGGGGAGAAGAGGATGTTCCGACGACGTCCGCTCATGCGTGCCGCGGTGATTGGTGGCGGCGCGTATGTCGCGGGTAAGCATGTGGCCAACAAGTCCGCGCAGCAGGCCGAATACCAGGACGAGCAGGACCAGCGCATCAGCGATCTAGAACAGCAACAGCAGCGGCAGGCTGCGCCACCTGCTGCTCCAGCGGCACCTGCCGCGGCACCCGCAGCTGGCGAGCCATCCATGCTCGACCAGCTGAACCAGCTCGTGGCGTTGCACGGGCAGGGCGTGCTGAGCGATGAGGAGTTCACCGCGGCGAAGGCGAACTTGCTTGGCACCTGAACCGCCATGAGAAAAACGGGCCACGGCGCCGGATATCCGGCGCCGTGGCCCGACCTTGAGCCGCCGCCCGTCACCTCGCGGATTCACCTCGCGAGGGTCCCCCCCGACGAAGGAACGCGGGCCGGTCGCTCAGAACACGCTGTTAGGCCGTCGGCTGGGAACCGCCGCCGTGCAGCGACTCCTGCAGTTCCTTCTCCGCATCCTTGGACAGCGAGGTCTTCAGCACGGTGCCGCCGAACTTGCTGAGGGCCTCGATGGCCTTGTCCGGGGTGACCTTCTCGACCATCAGGAACAGCGCCGAGGTGCCTGGCTTGAGCATGTCGCGTACCTGATCCTGGAACGCCTTGTCGATGCCGGACTTGGTGATCTTGCCCATCAGCGCGCCCAGGCCCGCGCCGATCGCCAGGCCGAAGACGGGCACGAAGAACAGCACGCCGAACAGCAGGCCCCAGAACATGCCCCAGGTGGCGCCGCTGCCAACGGGGTGGTGGCTGGTGTGGACGTGGTACTTGCCCTCCTTGTCCCTGACGATGGCGGCGATGGCGTCGGGTTCGATGATGAGGTCGCGGGCGAGCCGCTGCGCCTCCTCGGCAGCTAGTTCCGCGGTCGTCTCGTCCGGGTAACCGATGGCGATCAGGTCTGCCATGCTGTCTCCTTTTGCGATCTCTCGGGGGTGCGGATCTCTCGGGGGTGGGCGGGTTCATTAAAGCCACTAACGGGCGGCCATGGGCCCTTCGTGGCTACCGTAGGCGCAAAGCGCGTAGAGCGCGATCACATCGACCGCAATGATCACCAAAGACCAGAAGGGATACGAGGTCAGGAAGAACATCTGGCCGATGGCGTTGAGCCCGACCACGAGAACACCGAACCAGCGCGCGAGTTGGTTGGCGGTGAGGACTCCGGCGGCGGCGATCAGCAGCAAAATCCCGAGGATCATGACAATCCAGCCCCACGTCCGCAAGCTGCCGAACACGTAGTGCGCGTTGGCGACAAAGACATGTGAGCGGGAGATGGCGGCGATGCCGTCCAGAAGGTTGAAGAAACCGAGCACAGCAAGCAGAACGGACGCGAAGATCATCAGACCGCGACCGCGGTCACTCCCGTAGTCCGCACTGGATCCGGCGCCCGGCGTCATCGTAGGTGCCGAGGTCATGTTGGCCCCCCTGTCAGAACTTTGGTAAACCCCGTTCACTACACGATTCACCAAAGACGCTGCGTCAGGCGTCACCCGCACGGGGTGACGCCTGACGCCTCGCCGCGTCGGCCGGTGCCGTGACATCGGCCTGCGCGGCCGGGGGTTCGGCGGGGCGCTGTGTGTAGACGTCGGTGACGAGGCCGACCTGGTGGGTGGTGAAGATGCGTTCGCGGCGGATGTCACGGGTGAAGGCGACCCACCAGGTGAGGATGGCGCCGAAGCGGTTGCGGAATCCGGTTAGGAAGGCGATGTGGATGAATAGCCAGCCGATCCAGCCGATGAATCCACTGAAGTGCAGGCGGCCGGCGGATACGACGGCGCGGCCGCGGGAGATGTAGGCGGCGGAGCCGAGGTCGTGGTAGCGGAACGGTCTGATGGGTTTGCCGGCGGCCTGGTTTTTAATGCGGCGGGCGGCGTAGAGCCCCGATTGCATGGCGACTTCGGCGACGCCGGGGAGCTTGTCGTGGCTCATCAGGTCGCCGAGGACGGAGATCTCGGGGTGCCCGGGGATGGTGAGGTGGTCGTCGACGATGATGCGCCCGGCCCGGTCGCGCTCGGCGCCGGTCGCTTTTGCGATGACCGCCGCGACGGGAGGCGCTTCGACGCCCGCTGTCCATAGCACGGTGCCGGCGTTGTACCGGGTGACGGTGCCGGTCTTGCCGCGCACCTGCAGGCCGTCGGCATCGACGTGGGTGACGAGGGTGTGCATGTGCAGTTCGACGCCGAGTGTCTGCAAGGTGCGGGCGGCCTTCGCCGATAGCTGCGGGCCGAAGGCGGCCAGCGGTTCTCCGCCGCCGTCGAAGAGCAGCACGCGCGCGTCTTCCGGCTTGACGTTGCGGAACTCGGCGCGCAGCGTCTTGGTCGCGAGTTCGCGGATCTGGCCGGCGAGCTCCACCCCGGTCGGGCCCGCACCGACGAGAGCGAACGTCAGCCAACGCAGCCGTTCGGCTTGATCGGTTGCCGTTTCCGCCAGCTCGAACGCGCCGAATACCCGCCGCCGGATGGTGAGCGCATCGGAAATCGTCTTCATTCCAGGCGCCCACCGGGCGTACTCGTCGTGGCCGAAGTAGGACTGCTGCACGCCCGCAGCGACGATCAGGTCGTCGTAGCGGAATTCGATCGGCCCGCCGACTGGCCGCAGCGCGTGCACTCGCCGCCCCGCGGCGTCGATGCCGGTCACTTCCGCGAGCACGCATTCGACGTTCTTGTACCGAGTGAGCACCTTGCGCAGCGGGGCGGCGATCTGTCCTTCGGACAGGATGCCGGTGGCGCACTGGTAGAGCAGGGGCTGGAAGAGGTGGTGCCCGTCGCGGTCGACGAGGGTGACCGTGCACCCTTTCAGCCGGCGGGCGGCGAAGAGCCCGGCGAAGCCGCCGCCGACGATCACCACGCGACGTGGTCCGGTTGGGTTGGTCATGTCCGGTGTTCCCGCCGCTGCTCAGGCCGGGTCGTGCCAGGTGTCCCCGTCGGGTAGCAGCCGGTCGGCTTCCTTGGGTCCCCAGCTGCCCTTGGCGTAGGGGTGTACGGGCACAACGTCGCCCAGCACCGGGTCGACCACCCGCCACGCCGCCTCGACGGTGTCCTGGCGGGCGAACAGCCAGCGATCCCCGTCCAGCGCGGCGCCGATCAGCCGGTCGTAGGGGCGCATGTCCGAACCGGGCCGCTCGGCGAACGTCAGTTCCTCGTGTTCGGGCTGCCACCCGGCGCCGGGTTTCTTCCCGGCCAGGGTGAGGCCCACCTCGGTTTCCGGCCAGATCCGGAACCGGAGCGCGTTCGTGGCCTGCGCGGGCTGCAAGCCGAAGACATCGTGCGGGGCGCGGCGGAAATGCACAGTTACCTCGGTCGCGGTGACCGGCATGCACTTGCCCGCACGGATCGCGATCGGCACCCCGGCCCACCGCCACGAGTCGGCGGCGAGCCGGATCGCGACGAAGGTCTCGGTGGTCGAGCCCGGGTCCACGCCAACCACGTCGTGGTAGCCGTCGTACTGGCCGCGAACCGCGTTTTCCGCGGCCAGCGGGCGCAGCGAGGCCACCACCCGGGACTTGGCGTCCCGCCACGATCCCAGGCCGGTCCCGTCCGGCGGGTCGGCGAGCACGGTCGCCAGCACCTGCAGCATGTGGTTTTGCACCACATCGCGGATGGCGCCGGTCCGGTCATAGAACCGGCCGCGGTCGGACACGTCGAACGCCTCGGCCATCGTGATCTGGATACTCTCCACGTGGACCCGGTTCAGCAACGGCTCGAGCACCGAGTTGGCGAACCGGGCGAACAGCACGTTCTCCACCGGATCTAGGCCCAGCCAATGGTCCACCCGGTAGATCGCCTCCTCCGGGAAGAACTCGTGCATCGTGGCGTTGAGCTGCTGCGCGCTGGCCAAGTCGGTGCCGAACGGCTTTTCCACCATCACCCGCGCGCCCTTTGCCCGCCCGGCGCCGGAGATCCCCTTGGTGATCCGCCCGAACAGCGGCGGCGGCACCTCCAGGTAGAACAGCGTCCGCCCACCGTCCCCGATGGCGTCCGACATCGCCGTGTACGTGCCGTCGTCGCCGAGGTCACCATCGACGTATCGGAGCAGCCCGAGCATCTTGGCCGCCGCCGGGGTCGCCGGGTCCATCCCATTGAGCTTCAGCGACGCGGTCGCGTAGTCGCGGAACTGGTCAAGCCCCCAGCCGCTCTTGGCCACGCCGATCACCGGGACATCGAGCACACCGCGGTCCACCAACCCGACGAGCGCCGGGAACGTTTCCAGCTTCGCCAGGTCGCCGGTGGCGCCGAAGATGACCAGCGCGTCCACTGAGTCTGCCGTCATTTGTGCCGCTCCTGCCTGGCATCTGGATATCCGGGATTGGGTGGTACCACGGCGGCACCGCCGCCGGCTGCGCTCGGCCGCGGCGCGGCGACCGGCGCGGCGCCGAAATCGTCGGCACTGAGGCGCCGCCGGAAGACGTAGTACGTCCATGCCTGGTAGGCGAGCACGAACGGCAGGAAAATGACCACCACCACGGTCATCACCTTCAGCGCGTAGCCGCCGGCGGCGGTGTTGCTCACGGTCAGGTCGTAGGCCTTGTTGGTGCTGGACACCATTACCCGGGGATACAGGTCGACGAAGATCGAAATAACGGCGGCGGCCATCGCGACGGTGGTGGCCGCGAACGCCCAGCCTTCCCGGTCGTCGTGCACCAGCCAGTAGGCGGCGAAGACGGCCAGCACCGCGGCGATCTCCGGCAGGTCCGGGAAGACGCCACGGCCCGCGGTGACGTGGGTCCAGACCGCGAACCCGAGCACAATGATCCCGGTTACCGGGGCGACGCGGCGGGCCAGCGCGCCGGCCCGGTCACGCACCCCCCCGGTGGTCTTCAAGGCCAGGAAGGTGGCGCCGTGCAGCACGCACAGCGCGACCAGGGTGACGCCGGTGAAGATCCCGTAGGGCTGGAGCAGGTTCCAGAAAGACCCGGTGTATTCCTGTTTGGAGTTGATCGGCAGGCCGTGCAGCAGATCACCCAGCGCGACCCCGATCAGCAGCGGGGCGAGCAGGCTCCCGGCGGTCAGCAGCGCGCTCCAGTTGCCGCGCCAGCGGGCGCTGTCGCGCTTGCCGCGGTACTCGAACGAGACGCCGCGCACGATGAGCGCGGCCAGCAGCAGCACCAGCGCGAGGTACATGCCGGAGAACATGGTCGCGTACCAGCCTGGGAACGCGGCGAACATGCCGGCACCCGCTACGATCAGCCACACCTCGTTGCCGTCCCACAGCGGCCCGATCGTGTTGATCGCGGCGCGCCGCCCGGGCTCGTCCTTGCCGATCAGCCCGTGCAGCATGCCGACACCGAAGTCGAAGCCCTCCAGCACGAAGAACCCCGTCCACAGCACGGCGATGACGATGAACCAGAACGTGACCAGTGTCGCCGCCTCCTCAATACTGGACGGCCGGGATCGGCAGATCGGCGTCGCCGCCCGCCGCCTCGGCGGGAAGCTCTTTTCGTGCGTACCGGCGCATCAGCACAAAGTCGACGATGCCGAGCACGCCGTAGAGCGCCACGAACACGGCCAGGCTGATCGCGACGCTCAGGGTGCTGACCGACGGGGACACCCCGTTCTTGGTCAGCTGCACGCCCTGCACGATCCACGGCTGGCGGCCGCTTTCGGTCAGCAGCCAGCCGGCCGTGTTCATCAGGAACGGCAGCACCGCCGCCCAGATCGCCGCCCGCAGGAACCACCGCGACGCGGCGATCTTTTTCCGCCTGATCAGCCAGAGTCCCCACACCCCAAGCAGGAACACCAGCACCGCGGAGTAGGCCATGACCCGCATCGCCCAGTACTGGATGAACACATTCGGCACGTAATAACCCGGCCCGTAGGTGCTCTGGTACTGCGACTGCAGCGGGTTGAGCCCGACCACCTTGCCGTTCCAGTGGTTCGTCGCGAGCAGCGACAGCAGGTGCGGGATCGCGATGATCTGCGTCGGGACCTGGTCGTTGTTGCCGCCGCCGATCTGGAAGATCGAAAACGAGCACGGCTGGCAGGTGGTCCACTGCGCTTCCGCAGCCGCGATCTTCATCGGCTGGTACTTGGCCTCCACCACGCCAAGTTCGCTGCCCACGAACATCGCGAAAATGATCGCCGGAACGAGCACGACCAGCGAAAGCCTGGCCGACCGGCTGAACGTCTCCTTGGATGCGCCATGGCGCAGTTGCCAAGCGGACACCGCGAGCATCACGGCCGCGCCGGTCACCGCCGAGGCCAGCAGGACGTGCGTGTATCCCCAGAGGAACACCGGATTGGTCAGCACCGCCCAGATATTGTTCAGCTGCGCGAAGCCCGTCGACTTGTTCAGCGTGTACCCAACCGGGTGCTGCATCCACGAGTTCGCGGCCATGATGAACGCCGCGGACAGCACGGTACCTAGCGCCACCGCCCAGATCGTCAGCAGATGCACCCGCCGCGACAACCGGTCCCAGCCGAACAGCCACAGCCCGAGGAACGTCGACTCGAGGAAGAACGCCGCCAGCCCTTCCATCGCGAGCGGCGCGCCGAACACACCGCCCACCGTCCGCGAGTACTGCGACCAGTTCATCCCGAACTGGAACTCCTGCACCAGCCCGGTCACCACCCCGACCGCGATGTTGATCACAAGCAGCGCGCCGAAGAACCTCGTCAACCGCAGATACTCGTCCTGCTTGCTGCGGTACCACGCGGTCTGCAGCAATGCGGTCAGGAATGCGAGGCCTATCGTCACGGGAACGAAGAGGAAATGGTAGATCGACGTCGCCGCGAACTGCCAACGCGCCAGATCGAGCTGGCTCATCCACCCCTCCCGTCACGCGACCCCTGATCGCCGCCCGCTGCGCTAACTGCTTAGCCATTCCCGCGAAGATCGTCTAAGCAGTTGTTTCGCCGGGCATCACACCTGGCGGGTGATCCTTCAGCTCCCGGGCAGTTGCCCGAGCGTGACCTTGATCGTAGCGGTAGCGCCGCCTGGTTGGGTGATTGCGACGGTGACCGTCTGGCCGGGGCTCAGCGCCGCGAGGACACCGGCCAGCGTCTGGGTGTCGGGCGTTGGGGTGCCGTTAATCGCTGTGATCACATCACCCTGGCGCAGCCCGGCCTTTGCGGCTTGTCCGCCGGGGGTGACCGACACGATGCCCACCCCGGCCGGCTGGCCATTCGGGCCGACGACGGTTGTGACCGTGACACCGAGTGCGGACCGGTGCGAGCTGGTCACGTGGCCGGTCTTCACCAGTTGTCCGGCGATGTTTGTGACGGTATTCGAGGAGATCGCGAAGCCGATGCCCGGTGCCGCGCCACCTTCCTGCTGGTCGACGGCCGCGAGGGTCGGGATGCCAACGACCTGAGCGGCCAGATTGACCAGGGCGCCGCCGCTGTTTCCCGGGTTGATCGCGGCCGACGTCTGGATGGTGTCGGGCAACGTCGCGCCTGGCGAGTCCGATGTCGCAGGCTCGGAGACGATGCGCCCTACCGCGGACACGATGCCGTCGGTGACGCTGCTTTGCAGTCCGAGAGGGTTGCCGATCGCGACCACGATGTCGCCGACTTGAAGTTCGGCTGAGTTGCCGAAGACGGCGGGGCGCAGGTTCTTCGCACCCGTGACCTTCACCACCGCGAGGTCGTCAGGGGGGTAGCTGCCGACCAGGGTCGCCTTCATCGGGGCGGTGGAACTTGACATGAGCACCTGGAAGGTTGTGGCAGTGCCGACCACGTGCGCGTTCGTCACGATGTCGCCGCCCGCGTCGAAGACGACGCCCGAGCCGAGTCCGGCGCTCGTGCGGATCTCCACGACGGACGGCAGGACCTGTTTGATGACAGACACCAGCGCTTGCTGCTGCGTCACGGCCGACGCCGGGGGGCTCACCGCCGGGCTCGCCGCCTGGCTCGCCGGGCCGGAACTCGTGGCCGCGGCCTCGCTGGAGGCCGACCCCGATCCAGAACCGGAGCAGGCCGCGAGCCCGAGGACAGGCAACGCGGCCGCGAGCATGCACAGGTACCCGCGGCGGGACCGGCTCCGATCCTGGCGCCGACGGTGCGGG
Organism: Streptosporangiaceae bacterium; assembly: GCA_035517695.1. Classification (GTDB taxonomy): domain Bacteria; phylum Actinomycetota; class Actinomycetes; order Streptosporangiales; family Streptosporangiaceae; genus DATFVJ01. The sequence goes on along the minus strand of DATIYI010000146.1, from coordinate 17,333 downwards.
CGGCCAGCCGTGCTCGTCGTCGGCCGGTCACGGCGGGTATCGATGCGGAAGACATGCCTTGCGCGCCCTGTCACCGCAGTCACCGTCCCCGATCGAGGTTTGGCGGTACTGTCTCCCGAATTGTCCTGCACCAACCGCCGCCGGAGATACCTCAACTAAGGCCGCCGGAGATACCTCAACTAAATAAGCAAGAGCTCCCACCGCCGCTGCGCATCCCCCAGCCGAGTGCTCCAGGAAGCTCTCGGCTTGGCGGATCCCGGCCGGCTGGGATGCCCCGTCAGCGGCTCAGGACGGTCCGACCTGCTGTGTCTGCTGCCCGTCCCGCCAGGCACCGACGCCTGCTGCGGTCGCCACCCTGGCCCGGTTCCAGTGATACTTCGCGAGCTCACTTGGGGGGGTGTCCATTTGCCGCACCCATCGCCGGCCTGCCGCGAGCACCGCCGAACTGCCGAGCGCAAGGCCGACGAGGCCGATCGCGCCACCGATTCCCATCAGCAGTACCCCGCTGACCAGGAGTTTGGCGTTGAGCTGCGGGCCGCCCTGGGTTGTCTCGCTGTCAGTCATGGCACCGTCCTCAGCGTTGCGTGTCACCATTACCTTGGCCTTGGGTGAGCGGGCCGGGCATCGCCCGTCCGGGGTGATTGACCGCGGTGGTGATGGACCGCGGGGGTGAGCGGGGTGACGGACCGCGGGGTGGGCAGCGGAGCTTGGTTCAGTCACCCAACGTCGCGATCATGATCGCCTTGATCGTGTGCATCCGGTTCTCCGCCTGGTCGAAGACGATCGAGTGCGGCGACTCGAACACCTCGTCGGTGACCTCGAGGGCGTCCAGTCCGGTCTTCTCGAAGATCTCTTCGCCGACCTTGGTGGCCCTATCGTGGAACGCTGGCAGGCAGTGCAGGAACCGCACGTCCGCATTCCCGGTAGCGCGGATCATGTCCATATTGACCTGATACCCGTGCAGCAGGGCAATGCGCTGATCCCACACCTCCTTGGGCTCGCCCATCGAGACCCATACGTCCGTGTAGAGGAAGTCGGCGCCGCGTACGCCCTCCTCGGCGTCCTCGGTGTGCGTGATCCTGGCACCTGTCCCCGCCGCGATCCGCTGCGCCTCATTGATGACATCGCCGTCGTTCCACAGCGACCTGGGAGCGACCATCCGAACGTCCATGCCCATCATCGCGCCGGCGACGAGCAGCGAGTTGCCCGTGTTGTTGCGGGCGTCGCCGCAGAACGCGAATGCGATCTCGTTGTCGTGCTTAGGGCTGTGCTCACGCATCGTCAGCATGTCGCAGAGGGACTGGGTCGGATGCCAGTCGTCAGTCAGCCCGTTCCACACGGGGACGCCCGCGTAACGCCCGAGGATCTCGACGCCCTCGTGGGCCGCCCCCCGGTACTCGATGCCATCGTAGAGGCGCCCGAGGACCCGCGCTGTGTCCTTGATCGATTCCTTGTGGCCGAGCTGTGAGCCTCCGGGGTCGAGGTAGGTGACGTGTGCACCCTGGTCGTACGCTGCCACCTCGAATGAGCAGCGGGTGCGCGTCGAGGTCTTCTCGAAGATCAGGGCGATGTTCTTGCCTCGCAGTCGCATTCGTTCTGTGCCCGCGTACTTCGCCTGCTTGAATTCGGCGGAGATATCGAGCAGGTACGTCCACTCATCGGGAGTGAAGTCGGTTTCCTTGAGGAAGTTGCGGTCGCGCAGGTCGAGGGGCATAGCTTTTCTCCTCCACGGGATCAGGCCCGATCCGGCAGATCACGCACCATGGCAGGCGAGTCATGCATCGTTTCACGCGCCGCGGGCCTCGCTATTTCACGCACGGCTGGCTCCCTGCCGGCCGACTTGTTACAAGATCGCGATTGGGTTGACGGGCGATCCGGTCCCGTGGAGTAGCCGCAGGGGCGCGATCACACAAAGGAACGACCAGCGGCCTATCTGTTCGCACAACGGGAGGAGGTCTTCGAACTGGAGGTAGTCAAGCAGGTGCAACCCCATGGCATTCACGGCGAGCGCGTGAACGGGGAACTCAACGCCGTCGACGACGCTGGCCGCCGTGTCGTTGTTGCCGTCGCTGCCAAGTACCGAGACGCGCCGTTCGGCCAGGAAGCAGAGGGCCTCGGGATGCAGCCCAGCGCGGGCCTTGGCCGCGTCCCAGGGCCCGAGCGTGTTCCTGCGGTGGCGATGCCCGACCCTGACGAACAGCAAGTCGCCCTGACCGACCCGCAGACCTTGCGCTCTTTCCGCGGCGGCGAGGTCATCTGTGCTCACCTGATCGCCCGGCTCCAGCCACGACGTTCCGCGAATCCGCGGGATGTCGAGCAGGACGCCGCGGCGGACGATCCCGTCTCGTGCCACGTCGATGGACAGGTCCGCCGCGCCCGCCGAGGTGACGGTGCCCGCTGCTACGCCGTTGTAGAGTTCCCCGTCAAAGATCACGTGACACAACGCGTCGATGTGGCTGTCGGCGTTGCCGTGCACGTTCATGGCCAGGCGGTCCATGGCGAAGTTCAGCCCGGGCGCACCGCTGGGCATGCTGGTCATCTCGTGTACGCAGGGTTCGGGATTATCGGGAGTCACCATGGCTTCCAGCGGCGCGGCGAGCGATACGGTACGGCCCAGCCGGACTTCGCGGGCCGCGGTGAGCACATCCGCTGCGGAGATGTTGTTCAACGCACCCCGCCGGTCGGCCGCCCCCCACGCCGACTCCCCCTTCAGCCGCCCGAACAGGGCCAGGAAGTCAGCCGCGGTCAGCTCAGCCTGGTGCATCGGACCGGTACGTCTGGTCACCCGCCTCGTTGCCTCCTTGCGCCCAGGCCGGCCGGGCCGCCGACCGGCCGGCCAGGCCGGCCCTTCCAGAGGATCGCCGTGCAGGTCGGCGCCTGCGATGGTCCGACCGTAGGTCGCCGCTCAGCCCGATGGCATCGTCCGGATTGGGTGACCGCACGGCAGGCGGCTTCCGCCCGCCAATCATCCGCGCGGGGTGATCCACTTGCCACCGCCAGCGGTGACGCTGGGGTGCGGCCGAGGAGCTTGCCCATGATTCACGTCCGCGTGGGTGAGTCCGCCCGATCTGACCGGCCTCCTGATGCCCGCTCTTAACCATGGATGCCGGCGTAAGGAACCTGGTGGTCCCGACCGGAGCCGCGCGACGTCCCGACGGCGACGCCATCCAGTTCGACGTTCGCACCACGTCCGCGAATGCCGTGCTACGACAACTGCGCGACCTCGGTCTCGGTGATCGCGGTGTCGTCGCCATAGAGAACGTCGACGCCACGATCGCTGACCTGCCGGGCTCGGGTGCCGTCGGTGCCTTTCGCCGCGAAGCCGCCCTCAGCTGGGAGCTGGTTGAAGCGAGGATCCCGGCGGAGGGCGTGTACCCGCCCAGCTTCTTCGCTCTCCTTGCCTTCGCCGGCCTGATCGGCGCCGTGGGAATCCTGACCAACTCGCAGATACTTGTCGTCGGCCCATGGTGGTGGGCCCCGAATACAGCGCCATCATCGCGGTCGCGCTCGGCATCGACACGACGGACCGCAGTGGGATCCGCGACGGGCTCCTCGCGCTGCTCGCCGGCTTTCCCTTCGCGATTTTCGTGACCTTCGTCTTTGGCTTGGTCATCCGGGGGCTTGCCAGCGCACCAGCCGCCTTCGAGCTGGGCGTGCGACCCGTCTCGGACCTGATCAACACGCCGAGCCTCTTCTCGGTCATTGTCGCCGTGCTTGCCGGGATCGTCGGCGTGGTGTCCTTGACGGAGGCGAGGGAGCGTCCCCGCTCAGGTTGACCCAGAGACACCGGCCGCCGGCCGTTGGGCGGGCCGGTGGCGTGCGGGAGCAACGAACAACGACAGCAGCGCCATCGCGGCTGCGACCGCAGCGGTCAGGCCGAAGATTGCCGAAAGGCTCAATCCGGCCTTTTGCAGGGGGCCTACGCCAAACGCGGCGATGCCGTACCCCAGTTGGTAGCAGGCGATGACGCCGCCGGCCACGGCGGCGGAGATGGCGGTGAGTTCCTCCTCACCGAAGCTAATGGTCAATGGCAGCAGCGCCGAGCAGCCAAGCCCCGCCAGCCCGAAGACGGCGATCCCGGCCGCGGCGTCGTGCTGCGGCAGGATGTCGACAAGGATGAAGGTGGCTACCAGGACGAGCGGGAGGATGTGATAAGTGACTCGCTCAGGCAGCCAGCGGCCGATGGCGGCGAACAACACCCGCCCGGCAGTGACCATCCCCCAGAACGCGGCGAGCGCCAGCGACGCCTGGGTGGCCGACGCGCCAAGCCGTGTGGTCATGTCCAGCTGGGACCAGTTGCCGTTCATGGTCTCGCAGATGCCGTATGTGCAGGCGAATGCCGCGAAGAACCAGAACCGCGCGGGCAGCCGCGGCCCGTCGCGATGAAGCGGGGTGCGGCTTCCCCCTGCGCCGGCCCGCAGCGGCAGCCGCAGGCTGACGAGCAGCAGCGCGACGAGCATCGCCGCGGACAGGACAGGAAGGCCCCACCAGAAACCGAGGCCGACGAATGCGGCAACGAACACCGGTGCAAGCGCGGTACCAAGCCCGAGTAGCGCGTTGAGCACGAGCACCGACCGGTCGACGGTGGCGGGGTGGAAGTCGGCGCAATAGGTGTTGAGCACAGGGACGGTCAGGCCGAACCCTGCCCCAAGAAACGCGGTAGCGACCAGGAGCAGCGGATAGGCGGCGGACTGGTCAGTCTTGACGAACGTGCTGGATATCAGCAGCCCCATCGACACCAGGCTGGACGCCAGGCCGATGAGGTAGACCCGTTTCGTGGTGATCCGCCGGGCCAGCGCCGCGCCGAGCAGCGACGCCGCGATAGCCGTGATCACCTGGGGGAGGAACATCTCACCGTAGCGACTGCTCGACAGCCCGTACTCGCTCTTCTCGGTAAAGATGGTGCTTGCGGCGGGAAACGTGACAAGGACGATGCCCTGTACCAGACCGGCAATGTTGATAACGCTGCGCTCGGTCCTTGTGGCCATCGGTCACCCCGCCCAGCTCTGAGAGTGTTTGACGAGCTGACTGACCGACACGTTGATGACGGACGTGTCGAACACCATGAGAAATTGGGCGGGACCAGGGCCAATCGGGGTCTTCCACCGGCTCATACCGGTACCCCCCTGGTCGCGGTTACGCCCGGCGGACATGAGCGTCGTGGTACAGGATCCTGCCGTAGCGAAGGTGCGGACATCACCCGAGGCGGGTGAGGCTCAATCGCCTCAAAATGGCTTATCGCGACAGTACCTGCTGCGGCGGGCCCGCGCCGATCGGGTGCCGCGGGCATCACTCATTTTCTGGTGCCGCAGGACGTTGCGTGACTGACTCATACTTTATGGCAAATGGTACTGTAAAGTCGCCCAAGCCATGATCGTAATGCGTAGCCCGTCATATGAGCGGGTTTGGGTACCACGATCAATGAAATCCGCGTTCCGCCCACGGGTATCGGCGGGACCTCAACTGGGAACGTACCGGTGGACTGTGACGGGGAGGCGGGCATTGGGGGATATGGGGATACCAGAAAGGACCTGGTTGGCGCGCGGGTGCAGCGGTTGGCCCCGCCTATCCGGCGGTTCTGGAGCGTGCTTTGGCGCTTGTCCTGCTCGTGGCCGCACCGCTCGGCTTGGCTGTCGCGCCGCCGGCCGATTTGCTCATCCTGGCGCCGCTCGCCTTGCCCTCAGCTCCGCCGCTCACCTTGCCGTTCGCCCTGCCAGCGGCCTTGCCGCTTGCCTTACCGTTCGTCTCGGGCGGGTGCACAGCAGCCGGGCGGAGGGGTCCCCAGCGGCGCAGCACGGCGTAACTCACCCCAGCCAGCGCCGCGACGGGCCATTCGATGACCTGTGCCGCGGCGAGCACGCCGAGACCCGCATAAAGTGGCAGGCCACCCTTAGCGGCCAGGACCCGGCCGGCCATCTTCACCGGGAAGGCCGCCACGTCAATTGCCTCGTCCATGGGAATGTTAATCGTCAGCATGTGCGCGGTTGGCCCGGCGGCATCGCGCGCCTGGCCGGTTTGTGGCACGTCGCGGGCTTCAGGTTTGGCCGCTCTCGTGACCGTATTGATCGATTCTTCGCGCTTCGGCATTATGTCCTCCGATTCACAGCCCTAAGGACCAGCACGCCGCCCGTCGGCGAGATTTCTGCACCGCCCCGGAAATTTCCGGATACACAATCACTCTACAATGAGTGGCCATCGGTCCCGGCTCAGCGGACGAGCCGATGAGGTTGCCACGACCTGGAGAACCTGCCGCCTTGCTCGGCTTCCTCGCTACCTCGGGGCGGGCCGCCGCTGCCGGTGTCTTGTCCCCGCCTCCTGGCGCTGCGCGGGCGGTGGCGACCGCGGCGGAGGCCGCGGTCGCAGTCCCGGCCCGTGGCCTGGCAGCGGCGGGATCTGCCGCGGCGCGTTCCAGCCAGCATCTGGGCGTGGCGGCGGTGCGGGGTGGTTCTGCGGCGGTGCGGGGCGGTGCGGCCACGGTGCGGAGCGGCGGCGCGGCGGCGGTGCGGGATGGTTCTGTGGCGGTGCGGGGCGGCGCGGCCACGGTGCGGGCAGGCGGCGCGGCGGCGGTGCGGGGTGGTTCTGCCGCGGCGAAGGGCAGCGCAGCCGTCGCACAGGAGGGTGCTGCCGCCGTGCGGAGGAACGCGTCCGCGGCGCAACGCGGTGCGGCCCAGGCGGCACGGCGGAGTGCATCAAGGGCGCAGCGAGCCGCCGAGTCTGCGGGCATTGCCGCCCCTGAACCCGTCTCCGCGCTGGTATCCGCGACCTGGTCAGTATCCGTGGCATGGGCGAATGCGATGGCCGACGCGCGGTCGCTCGCGGGCCGCTTCGCCTCGGCCGCCGGAGCGATCACTGACCTCGGCCCAAGCCGCGGCCGCAGGCGGGTGTGGTCACGCGCCGGCCGGGCTCATGTCGAGGTGCGGGGGCTGACGGGGCGTGGCCCTGAGCATCGGCGGCTGGCGCAAGATGTCACCGGGGCCCTGACACGACTCAAGGGCGTCAGGTGGGCCGAGGTGAACGCCGTGACGGCGCACGTGTTTATCGCGTTCGACGAAGATGATGTCGACATCGATGAGCTCGTGGATGCCGTCGAGGTCGTCGAGCAGGCGCACGGAACCCACGAGGACAGCTTCTCCTGGTCTCATCCGCCCCACCCGACCGACGACACCGCCCTTATCTCGGCCGGCGTGGCACTGGCCGCCGACGTCCTCGGAATCGTGTCGGCGATCACGGGGAGGCTGGCGCGGTTCGGCGCGCCGCCGCGTGGTCTGCGCGCTCCCATCGCGATTATTGAGACGCAGCCCCGGCTGCGCGCTGCGCTCGCGGTGCGGCTCGGTCCGGTCGGTGCCGACCTGGTGCTCGCCGTGGCAAACGCTGCGGCGCACGGCCTGACCGAAGGCGCGGGGCCGCTAGCCGTGGACGCGCTTAGCCGCGTGCTGCAGCTGCGCGAGCTGCGCGCGAGGCGTGACGTATGGGAGCAGCGGGAGATGACGTTGCACTCGACAGAGCACGCACTTCCGGCCGAGACGGCCGAAAGCAAACCACGTCCGGTTCCGCTGCCCCAGGGCCCGATCGAGAAGGTCGCCGACGGGATCTCCGCGGCCTCATTTCTCGGCGCTTCCGGCGTACTCGCGTGGACCAGGGACCCTGCGCAGGCCGCGGATGCGGTACTGGCGACTGTGCCGAGGGCGGCACGTCTCGGCCGGGAGGGGTTCGCGACCGCGGCGGGCTCCGAGCTTGCGCGCAGGGGCGTGGTGCCACTGGACAACACGGCCTTGCGGCGGCTCGATCGAGTCACCGCGATCGTCATCGATGCCGCGGTGCTCTGCTCACCACGACCGCGGATTTTGTCCGCAGAAAGACCGCGGATTCCGTCCGCAGAACCCGCGAGCAGTGGACTTAGCGTTGCCGACGTCTGGCAATATGCCGATCATGTCCTCGCCGGCCGCCCGCCTGCAGGGCCTGCGGGGTCCGCCCCGCCTGCGGGGCGGACCCCGCCTGCGGGCGAGCGAAAACTGGCGCATGGCGGCTGGCGCCTGAGGCCGGTGCGCGGTAGCGGCGCCGGCTCGACGCACGGACCGCACGCATCGAGCATGGACCTGGTGGACTGCGGCGGCCGCAGCCGGGGCAGGGTTCGCGTGGGCCTGGAACTCGACCCTCTTGCTGACGCTCTGCTCCGTGCCGCCAGGGACGCCGCGGACCTGGTGATGCTTACCGAGCACGACAGCGTCACCGAACTGGCCGCCACGGCCGACGAGATCGTCTCTGCGGCTGTGCCGCTCGCGGACGAGGTGCGCAGGCTGCAGGCGCAGGGGCACGGTGTGCTTGCCGTATCGGCCAGCGCCGACGAGGCGCTCGAGGCCGCGGATGTGGGCGTCGGCGTGCTTGCCGGTGATCGCGGTGTGCCCTGGTCCGCTGACTTGATCTGCGGCCCGGGGCTCGCGGAGGCCTGGCGCGTGCTGCGGGCGGTTCCCACCGCGCGCCAGGCCAGTCACCGTGCGGCTCGTCTCGCGCTCGGCGGTTCCGCGCTTGGTGGGCTGCTTGTCGCGGTTGGCACGGGTTCTGGGCGCAGCCGCGGTGGCCTCGCGCCGGTGCACAGCGCGGCACTGGTGGCGCTCTTGTCAGGTGCGGCAAGCGCGCGGGCCGCCACGCGCCAGCCCGATCCTGAGCCGCTGCCGCACGGAGCCTGGCACGCGATGAGCGCCGAAGACGCGGTCGCGCGGCTGTGGGCGGCCCGCAAGCCGCGCCGGGATGGGCGACCCGCAACCACTGCGGCAGCAGGCAGCGGGGCTGCTGGCGGAGCCGACGACCGGGCCGACGACCGGGCCGACGACCGGGCCGACGGCTGGGCGGAGCGCAGAGCCGGCGGCGGCGACGGGGCCGGCGCCGTGGCGGCGCTGAGACCCGCGGGCGGGTTGCGCATAGTGTCCGCCGTGGCCGCCAGGTCGGTGCGAGGCGGCTTCGAACTGAGCGGACTGGTCCGTGACGAGCTTCGGGATCCGCTGACGCCAGTGCTGGCGTTCGGCGCCGTGGCGTCGGCCGTGGTCGGATCGACCGTCGATGCAGCCCTGGTCGCGAGCGTCATGACGGGCAACGCGCTGATCAGCGGGGCAGAGCGGATGCGCGCAGAACGGGCGCTGCGCCGACTGCTGATCGAGGAGCAGGTCGTGGCGAGGCGGCTGCGCTGGACGCCGCAGGCACACGCCGCGGCGCGGGGCGCACCTGCCACCTCGGCGGCCGGCCTGTTTGCCGGCCTCGTCCAGGCTGCCTCGGACACGGTGCCCGCGAGCGAGTTGAGCGCCGGGGATCTTATCCTGCTGCGCCCGTCTGACGTCGTGCCCGCGGATGCCAGGCTGCTGCTCGCTGATGACCTGGAGATCGACGAGTCGACGCTGACCGGCGAGTCCGTACCAGTAACCAAGACGCCGACGCCCACACCGGGCGCTCCGCTCGCTGAGCGGACCTGCATGATCTACGAGGGCAGCTCAGTGCTCGCAGGGACCGGTTACGCGGTGGTGACCGCCACCGGTAGCGGGACCGAGGCGGGGCGAGCCGCGAGCACGGCCGGCCGGTCGGCTCCTCCGGTCGGCATCCAGGCACGGCTGGCCGAGCTGACCAGGATCGCGCTGCCGGCCACCGGCCTCGGTGGGCTGGCCGTCGCGGGTCTCGGGCTTGTGCGGGGCGTCCCGCTGCGCCAGGCGGTCGCGTCCGGAATCGCGGTGGCCGTAGCCGCGGTTCCTGAAGGGCTCCCGCTCGTCGCGACCGTGTCCGAGCTCGCGGCGGCGCGGCGGCTGTCCAGGCGCGGCGTGCTTGTCCGCTCCGCTAGGGCGCTGGAGGCGCTCGGCCGGGTTGACACTGTTTGCTTCGACAAGACGGGCACCCTCACCGAGGGCCGCCTCGCGGTCGCCAGACTCGCCTTGCCTGGCCAGGACATCGCGTTCGACAGCCCGCTCGGGCGGCATTTGCTTCTGGTGGCCGCGCGCGCGAGCCCGCGCGTGGACGGCGATGTGACGCGAACACTGGCGCACGCGACCGATCGGGCCGTGGTGGATGCGGCCCGCATCCATGTGGGCGCCGACCGGCCCTGGCGGCTGGTCGATGAACTGCCGTTCGAGACGAGCCGCGGCTATGCGGCGTCCCTCGGTCTGGACGCCCGAACCAGCCGGCTGGCCGTCAAGGGTGCACCCGAGGTGCTTCTCGGCCGGTGCACGAAAATCCGCGCGACCTCGGGCGCGGCCGCGAAAGAGGTGGTGCCCATGACATCTGCCCTGCGCCGCGCGGCGCGGGGCCTCGTCCATGATCTCGCCGCCGATGGGCTCCGCGTTCTCGCCGTCGCCGAGACCGATCCGTCCGGGGTAGCCAGCGCGGGCCCGGTCGCGGACCTGGTCGGCGGGCTGACCTTGGTCGGCTTTCTTGGCATCGCCGATACGCCGCGGCCAACGGCCGCGAAGGCCGTCCAGAGACTGAGCCAGGCAGGCATCACTGTCACCATGATCACAGGTGACCACCCCGCGACCGCCGCGGCGATCGCCAGGCAGGTTGGAATTCCGCGGCCCGACCAGGTGCTGGTCGGCGCGGAGATCAGCAAGCTCGCCGAGGCGGAACGGACCGCACGGATAGCCGCGAGCGCCGTCTTCGCGAGGGTCTCGCCCGAGCAGAAGGTGCACATTATCCATTCGCTGCAACGAGCCGGTCGGGTGGTCGCCATGACGGGCGACGGAACCAACGACGCCGCCGCTATCCGCCTCGCCGACGTGGGCATCGGGGTCTCGTCCCGTGGCTCGACATCAGCGCGGAGTTCCGCCGATCTGGTGTTGACGGAGGCGGACACGTCCCGCCTCGTGGATGCCCTGATGGAGGGCAGAGCGCTGTGGGCGAGTGTGCGCGACGCCGTATCGATTCTCGTGGGCGGCAATGCCGGAGAGGTCGCCTTCACCCTTCTCGGTGCCGCTCTCACGGGCCGGGCGCCGCTGAACACGCGCCAGTTGCTGCTGGTGAACCTGCTGACCGACATGTTTCCCGCGCTCGCCGTGGCCCTCGCGCCCGCGGTGCCGGACGGCGCAGGAAACGGTGGCGATGCCCTCGCCGCCTCCGGCCCTGTGGGCTCTTTCCTCGGAGCCGGACTCGCGCGGAACATCTCGATTCGCGGCGGCGCGACGGCCCTCGGCGGTATCGCGGCGTGGCAGGCGGGCCGGATGACCGGACGCAGGAAGCGCGCCGACACAATGGGCCTGGCGGGCTTGGTGCTCACCCAGCTGGGACAGACGCTGCTCACAAACTGGCGCAGTCCTGTCGTCATCGCCACCAGCGGCCTGTCCGCCGCGGCGCTTGTCGGCATCGTGGAGACCCCGGGTGTTAGCCAGTTCTTCGGCTGCACCCCCCTCGGCCCTGTCGCCTGGACGATGGCAGCAGGATCCGCGGCGGGAGCGACCCTCGCGGCCGGGGTAGCACCTCGCCTGGTACCGGACCGATTGTCCGCGCCTTCCACTGCTCAAGCTGCGGTTTCACGCCCGAGGGGTGGGGCCGCCCGCCCTCGGCGTTGCTGATTCGTTTAGGTGGCGCCGCGTTTGGGTGGCGCGCCGCGACACAGGCCCGCGATCGCGCGGGCGGGAGGAGAACGACGTGAGCCGTTATCCCAACATTAGTGATCACGGGCTGATCGGCGACCTGCAGACAGCGGCGCTGGTGACGACCGATGGCACGATCGACTGGTTCTGCAGTCCCCGGTTTGACTCGCCCAGCATGTTCGCGTGCTTGCTGGACGCCAACCGCGGCGGTCATTTCCGCATCGCCCCTGACAGGGACGACTACGTCAGCAGGCAGTTGTATTTGCCTGACACAGCGATCCTCATCACCAGGTTCATGACCCCTGACGGTGTGGGCGAGGTGCTGGACTTCATGCCGGTCATCCACGGCGCCGCGACCGACAAGCACCGCATCGTGCGGGTGCTGCGGGTGGTACGCGGAACGATGAGGTTCGTGGTGGACCTGCAGCCGCGATTCGACTACGGCCGTCAGCCGCACAAGCTCGAGCTTTCCGAGAACGGCGCCGTTTTCCACGCCGACGGCTTCGAGCTGACACTTCATTCCGTGGGCACAACGGGCACTTCGCTGCAGGACCAGGGCATTACCTTGCAGCGCGACGGCGATGGGGTGCGCGCGGCGCGGACCCTGCGGGCGGGACAGACCGGCGGGCTGGTGCTCGAATCCATGGGTGGCCCGCCCGAGCGGATCCCGCCCGGCCAGCTGGAGCGTCTCACCCAGGAAACCGAACGGTTCTGGCGTGACTGGTTGTACCAGTCCAGCTATACCGGCCGCTGGCGGGAGATGGTGGCCCGCTCCGCTATGACGTTGAAGCTGATGACGTACGCCCCCACTGGCGCGGTCGTGGCCGCGCCCACGACCGGCCTGCCCGAACAGGTTGGCGGGGAGCGCAACTGGGACTACCGCTACACGTGGATAAGGGATGGCTCGTTCTCCATCTACGCGCTGCTGGGACTCGGCTTCGCCGAAGAGGCCGCGGGCTTCGCCGCTTGGCTGCGCGACAGGGCAAGCGAGGGTTCCGGCGGCGAGCGCCCATTGAAGATCATGTACCGGGTGGATGGCACCTGCGATCTGGTCGAGGAGACCCTCGACCACTTCGAGGGCTGGCGCGGTTCCCGGCCGGTGCGCATCGGCAACGGTGCCGCCGATCAGCTACAGCTCGACATCTACGGCGAGGTCATGGACGCCGCGTTCCAAGCCGACAGCCAGGGGCTGCAGGTGGCTCACAAGGGCTGGCTGGAGCTGGCCGGCCTCATCGACTGGCTATGTGAGCACTGGGATCAGCCCGATGAGGGCATCTGGGAGACCCGGGGCGGCCGCGAGGACTTCACCTACGGCAGGTTCCAGAGCTGGGTCGCGCTTGACCGGGCGATCCGGATGGCCATGTCCCGGGCTCGCCCGGCCAATGTGGAACGGTGGACCGCCGAGCGCGACAGCGTCTACAACCAGATCATGGAACGGGGCTGGAATCCGAAGGTCGGTGCCTTCACCCAGCATTACGGCACCGATGTCCTCGACTCCTCGCTGCTGCTGATGCCGCTCCAGGGCTTCATCGCCCCGCGCGACCCGATGTGGCTGTCCACGTTGACTGCGATGGACCGCGAGCTGGTGTCCGACAGCCTCGTTTACCGCTACAACCCGAGTGCGTCACCCGACGGCCTGTCCGGCGACGAGGGCACTTTCTCGCTGTGCACGTTCTGGTACGTCGAGGCGCTCGCCCGCGCCGGGCGGCTCGACGATGCGAGGCTGACGTTCGAGAAGATGCACACGTACGCCAATCACCTCGGCCTGTACTCAGAAGAGGTAGGAAGCACCGGCGAACAGCTCGGCAACTTCCCGCAGGCGTTCAGCCATCTCGCTCTCATCAGCGCCGCGGTCAACCTCGACTACCAGCTCGACCACGGCGCCGGCGTGGTCGATGCGGTGCTTTCCCGGGCCCGGCGCCGCTGACAGCTCTACGGCCTGCCCCAGGCTCAGCGGCAGAGGCGCCGCGGGCCGAGTAGGCGAAAGGCCCCGGGTCCGGCGCTAGTTTCGCTGACCGAGCGCTTGCCCGGCACCGCCGACTTGCGGGGTCAGCGTGGGTGTCCGCACGTTCGGCGGGCAGTGTCATCTCGTACGCGACCAGGCCCATTCGCAGTCGCGGCGGGCGAGCACGGCAAGGATGGGGCCGTTGCTGATCGCCATCATGATCAGCACACGCGCCGCATCTCCACCACGGTCTGGGTGACGACTCCGCCTTCGAAGATCCTCGAGGCGCCTGGGTCAAGCTGGTCAGGCCCGACGTGACCGCCGCAAGCTGATCTGCACGGTCCGCGGGCAGCGCTGCGGAGCAGACCACGGGAATGCCGTCGGACGACGCCACAAGCGCGTGCGCGACATCGGGGACATGCTCGATAAAGTTGTTGATCATCCAGCCCAGATCCCGCGCCGGGTAGCCTGCCGGATCCAGCAGGTGCTCCTCTCCGCGCCAACGCGGGCCCTGGTGCGTTCCGCCGTGTTAGTCATTCTGCGTCCTCGGTCTTGATCGCGGCACGGGCGCGGCGAACGCCCTGCTGGAAGCTCGCCATCCGGTTGCGTGCGCTCTCCGCGGAAACCACCGGGTTCTCAGGCGCGAAAACGCGGGCAGCCGCCGATCCGGGGACGATATTGGCCTGCGGGACGCGCCGTGGCAAACCGGCCGATGTCAGGCCACCGACCGAAGGCTCGGCGGTGCCCCTGGCGGTACGCCAGCCCTCGTCCCCTGCCGACGTCCACGCTTCAGCGGCGAGGCCCGTCTCGGCGTCATCAGCTGCCGCCTCGTCGGGTTCAGGCGAGCGCGCGCGCCGGTGGAACCAGTCCGACTCGAGCGAGTCGTAGATCGGCAGCCTGGCGTCCGGACCCTGTCGCAGTCCCGCGGGGATCACCACCGGGCTTTTCTCACGCAGCGGCTGGACATTCTGCGTCGGCCCGGTATCCGTGCCGACGATCGCGCCTGTATCCGCGCGGCGCAACGACCCTGTCTCTGCTCCCTGGATCGACGCGCCCTGGATCGAGGCGGCGGAGGACGACGAGTCCGACGCCTGCTCGGCCGCCGTTCGGCCGGCTTCCAGCGTGCCAAGCCGCTGCAGCCACGTGGTGGGCGGCCTGGTCTCCTGAGAGATCAGGTTGTCCGGCAGCCAAATGAGTGCGGTCAGGCCGCCAAGCTCGGGCTGCCGCAGCCGGACCCGGATCCCGTGCCGTGCGGCTAGCCGGGCCACCACGAAAAGACCCATCCGGCGGGACACCGCGACATCGACCACGGGCGGGTTCTCCAGCCGCCAGTTCGCCTGGGCCATCTCCTCCGAGCTCATCCCTACGCCCTGGTCGGTGACGTCAAGCAGGACGCCGCCGCTGTTCAAAAGATGCCCCGCCACCTTGACAGGCGTGTCGCCGGGGGAGAAGGAGGTGGCGTTCTCCAGCAACTCCGCGAGCAGGTGCACCACGTCATTGACCGCGTTGCCAGCGACGGACGTGCCGGGCTGGACGTTCACGGTGACCTGCTCGTACTGCTCGATCTCGGAAACGGCGGCGCGCAGGACGTCGACAAGCGAGACCGGCTTGCCCCACCGCCGTACCGTCTCGTGGCCGGCGAGCACGAGCAGGTTCTCGGAGTTACGGCGCATCCGGGTGGCCAGATGATCCATCCGGAACAGGCTCGACAGCTTGTCCGCGTCCTGCTCGCCTTGCTCGAGTTCGTCGATCAGCCTGATCTGGCGTTCGACCAGGGACTGGCTGCGCCTGGACAGGCTGACGAACATCGCATTGACGTTACCGCGCAGCATGGCCTCGTTCGCCGCCAGTCGCAGCGCCTCGCTGTGGACCTGGTCGAACGCTCTGGCTACCTCACCGACCTCATCGGTCGATGAGACGTCGATGGGCTCGACCTCGAGCGTCTCGCCGCCACCGCCGGTCTCGCTGAGCCGGCGCACCTTCTCGGGGAGCCTTACCCCGGCCACGTCGAGCGCGCCCGCGCGCAGCCGCCGCAGCGGGCGGACCATGGACCTGGCGATGATCACGGTCATGACCACGGCGAGGATGAGGACAAAAAGTACCACGATGCCGGTGAGCAGGGCCGAGCGGGTGGCGGCGCGCTGCAGCGCACGGCTCTGCGCGATGATCGAGTCGATCACCTGGCTTTCAGCCGTGCGCATCTGGTCGACGGTGGCGGACATCGCCGAGTACCACTGTCGGCTGGCGGCCCCGCTGGTGGTGCCGGCGAACAGCGGGGTGGTGCGGCTTCCCAGCGTGATCGCACGCTGCTCCATGTTCTGCGCGAGGTCGTCTTGCGTGCCTGAAACCGTGTCGGCGTACCGTTGCTGCTGGCCGACCGTGGTCGAGGCCATGAAAGTGGAGAGATCGTTGGCCTGCTGTCCATGAGCGCTGGTCAGCGCGCTGAGCGTGTTCGGCGACATCTGCCCCGAGATGAATGCGGCGTAGAGGATGGCGCGCTGCTGTGACGCCTGATCCTTCATCCGCGACAGCAGGCCGAGAGTGCGGACGCTGTCGCTGAGCGCGGGGTTGGCGCTGCCCTGGGCGATATCGTCATTGAAGGCGAACATCGCGGCGATGGCCTGCGAGTAGTCCGTGATCATGGGAAGTACCGGTAGCTTGGTTGAGAGCGCCGCGGCTCGTAGTCCCCGCAGGTCGCTGATCCTGGCGAGCACCGCGGCCAGTTGCTCACGGGTACCCTCCGGATAGGCACTGCCGATGCTCGCCGCGTGCGCGCGGACGGCTCGCGCCCCGGTGTTGGTGACCGCCTGCTTGCTCCGCAGCGCGGCCTGGCCGCTGGTCGGCCGACCTGCCGCGATGAAGCCGGCCGTGATGTCGCGCTCGTCCTCCATGGCCTGCGCGAGCTTGGTTACATCACCGCCGAGCACGGCAAGCTGCTCGATCCGCTGGAAGGTTCCAGCGCTGCGGACCGCGGTATCGACCCTGATGGCGCCAAGCGCGATGGCCGTCACGGTGGGGATCGCGATGAGGGCGAGCAGTCGCCAGCGCACCCGCCAGTTCCTGAGCGCCATGGCGGAGCCGGATCGCCCCTTGAGCCGCCCGGCGCCGGTCTGCTGGCCACTGCTCACGCCATCGGCGGCCGTGATCGGCGCGGCGGGTTGACTGGCCTGTGCGCTGTCGTGATCGATCATCGGTGCGTCCGCGCTGCTTTCGCATCTCTAGCTGGACATTAATGGCCGAAACGGTCGATGTCGACGAAAAATATAACAGCAGGCGTAAGGTTGCGGCCATTGCGTAGTGACTGTCCGTGGTAACCGTGGGTGCGCATGGCGACCGCAGTACAGTCAAGCGTCTACTTTAGCGGGGCGTCAAGTAATGCGTGTGATCATGTCGTGATACTAAAGAAAGCTCACTTACCGTGATACGTAGCTAATCAGCAAGCGTCAGCGGCTTGTTGCGATCTTGCTGTGTGAGGCGCTGGTTGGTCTGGTTCGAGTCCGGGTGGCATCCAGGTGCTGCCGGTAAACAGGGCGCGGAGGGCGTCGAGTTTGTCGATGCTCCATTTGGTGGCTTCCGGTAGACAGGTAGGACTGGACGAGCGCGAAGTCGGCGAGGCTTTGCAGGGGTCCGCCAGCAGCCTCCTGAGCTGCGCATTTGTACCTTGGTGGGCCGGATGGTCCGCCCGGCTTCGTTGTTGGTGAAGATGTCCAGGTCGGGGCGGGTGACAAATCGCAGGATGAGGTCTTCGAAACCGCGGAAGCGGCGGGCCAGGCGGCGGGCGTCTTTGGCGGTGGCGGTGCGCCGGTAGAGGTTGGTGGTCAGCC
>DATIYI010000145.1:0-15108 GCA_035517695.1 Streptosporangiaceae bacterium | reverse complement strand
ACCCAGACCCGCGAAGGCGCCCGCTACCGGCGGCTGGCCCGCCGCCGCGGCAAGGCCAAAGCCCAGGTCGCCCTCGGCAACACCCAGCTGAAGGTCTACCACGCCCCGCTGTCCAGCCCCGGCACCCGCTACCACGACCTCCGCCCGGACTACCACGACCGGCACGCCAGCGCCCGCCGGCAGATCGCCCACCACGTCGGCAAGCTCGGCGCCCTCGGCTTCGAGGTCACCCTCTGCCGCCTCCCCGAACCCGACCCCGACCCCGAACCCGGCCAGGCAGACAGCCACCAGGCCGCCTGACCACCAGCCCACATCACCACCACCGGCGGGCCAAAAAAAGAGCCGGCTCCGCCGGCGCTGCCGCGCGCCCAGCTGGGTCCCTTTTTCGGGCTAGCTCACGCCGCAGTCGGGCGAACTCGCACGCGCGACCTGCTCGACATTCCCGGCCATGTCACTGATCCGCTTCCTGCCGATCTGCGCACCCGCTATCCGGTCAGCCCATACGGCCGATCCGGTCTAAAAAATGCAATCCCTCGGCTCAGGCAGACAATCAGATCTCAGGTCTCGTCCGGAACACTGGTCCCTCCGGGCACCTCCGACGCTGCGAACTCGCCGTGCCGCCGCGTTGCAACGGGTTCAGGCGACATCGCTGTCACGATCCGTTCGAGGTCATCCAGCGAGGCGAACTCGACCACGATCTTCCCCTTGCGTCTGCCGAGTTCGACCTTCACACGCGTGTCGAACAGGTCTGATAGCCGATCCGAGAGTTCGTGCAGACCGGGGGCAACGGGCTTTTTCGCCGTCGGCCGCCGCTCGGGCTTTGGCCTTGCACCATCGCCTACTGCGACTACCTCTTCCACAGCACGAACAGAAAGCCCTTCCGCCACGATGCGGTGAGCCAGCCGCTCCTGCTCGTCTGGGTTCTCGACCGTGAGCAGGGCGCGGGCGTGGCCGGCGCTGAGCACTCCGGCCGCCACTCGCTTCTGGACGGTCGGCGGCAGGTTCAGCAGCCGGATCGTGTTCGAGATATGCGGCCGCGACCTGCCGACCCGCCGCGCAAGCTCCTCGTGAGTCGCGCCAAAGTCGTCGAGTAGCTGTTGGTAGGCAGCCGCCTCCTCGAGCGGGCTGAGTTGCTCGCGGTGAAGGTTTTCGACGAGCGCGTCTCGGAGGAGTTCATTCTCGGCTGTATCCCGCACGATCGCCGGAACGCGTTCGAGCCCGGCACGCTGTGCGGCCCGCCAGCGCCGCTCACC
Organism: Streptosporangiaceae bacterium; assembly: GCA_035517695.1. GTDB lineage: Bacteria > Actinomycetota > Actinomycetes > Streptosporangiales > Streptosporangiaceae > DATFVJ01. Next base: position 13,855 of record DATIYI010000145.1, on the reverse strand, counting down.
CATGACCAGCTCAAAGTGACCGGGCATGACCTTACGGACCACGATGGGCTGAAGCAGGCCGACCTCGCGGACGGACAGCGCAAGTTCCGCGAGGGTCTCCTCGTCGAAGTTCTGCCTCGGCTGGCGCGGATTGGGCGTCACCGCACCGATGAGGATTTCCTCAAAGTACGCGCCCGTCACCTCAGCGCCACTCGCGTCGTGATCCTGCTCCAGGGCTACGCGGGTTGACCGGGCGTTCGATGACGAGCTAGGACCCGCCGGAATGAGAGCGCCAAGACCCCTGCCAAGACCTCGCTTCTGCTGAACCACAGGCACTCCTCGATCACCGCAGTCTCGTCCGTGCCGCACTCCTGCCGCGGTACGACAACACGCTATCCGTTGACGAGCGCAAATACCGCACTACGCGCCGCGGCGTGAACCACGGGATAACCCCGCCGCCGTAAGGGTTGCTCCTTCGGCGCAGGGAAGAAGCTGTCCACGTGCAGCCCAAGCGCCGCCCGCACCCAGCGCGCTGGCGGAGCGCCCGCCGCGATCCCCGTTACCAGCCCAACCCCAGCGCGCAGCCGGGGTAGCCGGGCCTGGCCTCCCTCACGGTCGCGAGCATGCAGCCGGGCGCAAGAGGAATACACAATGAAAGACCGGACCCCGACAGTATCGGCCAGTGGCTCTGGCTCGGCAGTGCTCGGACCATGATTCGTTCCCGCGTTTCCCCGCCGATAGTGCGGACAACTTCATACGGGTAAAGATCATCAACGCTGTGGCCAGCGGCAGAGCCTCAGCTGGGAGCACGCGTGGTGCCGGGCTACGTGAGCAGGCCCGCATACCTGACCGACCCGCACGCGTGCGCAGCCCTTATGCGTGAACTGCCCACAGCACGAGCAGGGACCTTGCCTTACTGGAAGCCGCCTGGATCACCACCCGCATCCACCACGAGCTACGGCCAATCCCCTAGTCGACTACACCAGCGGGGACGTTCCGCAGGGCGAGTTCCCTCGCGGCCTCGAGATAAGCGAGTGCGCCACTGGAGCCAGGGTCATAGCTGAGTACCGACTGGCCGTAGCTGGGCGCTTCCGAGACGCGCACGCTCCGCGGAATCACCGCGCCGAGCACGACATCGCCAAAGTGCGCCCGTACGTCCCCGGCCACTTGCGCCGCTAGCCGGGTGCGTGCGTCGTACATCGTCAGCACGATGGTGGAGACCGCCAGTTTCGCATTGAGGTGTTCCCGCACCAGGTCCACGCTGCGGAGTAGCTGCTCCAGTCCCTCGAGCGCGTAGTACTCGCACTGAATAGGGATCAGCACCTCCTGGGCCGCGACCAGTGCGTTGACCGTCAACAGGCCAAGCGACGGCGGGCAGTCCACGAGGATGTAGTCAAGATCCGAATAATCGTATGCCGCGAGCGCGCGGGACAGCCTTGTCTCTCTGGCCACCATCGGAACCAGTTCGATCTCAGCGCCCGCCAGGTCGATCGTCGCGGGCGCGCAGTAGAGCCTGCCTAGCTCCTCAGATTGCCGGACAATCGATGCGAGCGGGAGGTCGTCCACGAGCACGTTATAAATCGAAGGCACTCCCGCGTGGTGATCGACATTGAGCGCCGTCGATGCGTTTCCCTGCGGGTCGAGGTCCATGACGAGCACGCGCGCACCGTGCAGCGCCAATCCCGCAGCCAGGTTCACGGCCGTCGTGGTCTTACCGACGCCGCCCTTCTGATTGGCGATCGTGATCACGCGGCAGGATGCCGGGCGGGGCCATTCACTGCCGGAACGGTTCCACTTCTCTGCGGCAGAAGTCCCGGCACGGCGCGCAGCCAAGGTATCCGCGCCATCAGCCATTTTTGCCACGTCTGGAGTCGTCGCGACCGCGTCCTCAATCACCGGCACAGGGGCGCCATCCACAGCCAACCTCATGACCGTATTCTCCGAATTCGTTTCACGTGAAACTGGCCAGCCTAGGCCCCCACCAGGCTCCGCAAGAACTTCTCCCGCACAACGCTCAGGCCAGCCGAGACCCGGTGCCTCCGCCATCCTCGCGCTCCTCTCCTCCCCGACAAGCCGTTGCCAAAAAGAGATGCGCCCTCATGGTCGATCCCGTCGGTTCCCACGAGACCGCGCACCCCTTCTATTCCGGCTCCCATTCCGGGTGACGATCCGAACAACCACGGTCTCGGGTTCGACCTTACCGTGACCGACGGTCAGTATCTCTGCCCGTTGGACGTCAAGCCCACGCAAGACACTCTGCGCCTCCCTTAGTTCCTGGGAAGCGCGATCGCCCTTTATCGCGAGAATGGTTCCGCCGGGTCTAACTACGCCCGCAGCCCATTCCACCAGCCGACGCAGCGGTGCCACCGCACGCGCAGTAACCACATCAGCAGAAACCTTACCCGCCAGGTCCTCGGCCCTGCTTCTGAGCACTTCCGCATTCGTAAGCCCGAGATCTGCCACACACTCATCAAGGAACACCGATCGTCTGAGCAACGACTCGACCAGGACAACCGACGCATCGGGCCGGAGCATCGCGAGCGGGATCCCGGGCAGGCCCGCTCCCGAACCGATATCCACAAGGCTGCACCGACTCGGTACAAGCTCCGCTACCACCGCGCAGTTGAGTATGTGCCGATGCCATATGCGATCGATCTCATGCGGGCCGATGAGCCCACGATCTAGGCCCGGGCCCGCAAGCAGCCTCACATATTGTTCCACGGCGCTCAGGCGGTCACCGAAGACTTCGTTAACCGCCGACGGCGGCACCGGGATCATCCTCGAATCGGACCCTGCCACGACCGCATCGACCCCCGCAGGATCAGACGCCATATCCACACCCGTAACAATCATGTGTGGAAAATTCTCCCGCCTGCACGGGTACCAGCGCGTCAGTCGCCGGCCGGGAGGACCACCACGTGCCGGTCCGGATCCTCACCCTCGGATTCACTGCGCAAGCCCATGGCGGCGACAGTATCGTGAATGATCTTTCGCTCGAACGGGGTCATCACGTCCAGCGATTTTGCGCTGCCTGTTCGCTTGACTTCTTCCGCCGCGTCTCTACCAACCTCCGCCAGCTCCGCACGGCGCCGGTGCCGGTAACCGCCGACGTCGAGCATCAGCCTGCTGCGCTCGCCGGTCTGCCGGAGAACGGCCAGCCTGGTCAGTTCCTGAAGTGCCTCGAGTACCTCGCCGCGCGTGCCGACTAGCTCGTCAAGAGTGACACCGACCACCGAAACGACGGCGCGGTCGCCTTCGACATCCATGTCAATATCGCCGTCGAGGTCCGCTATGTCGAGCAAGCCCTCAACATAGTCGGCCGCGATTTCGCTCTCCTGCTCGAGTGCCGCCATGTCAGTCTCACGCACCGCATGCTCGTCGCGCTCAGCATCCTCACCAGAGCCGCAATCACCTGCCGCGGACGGTCCGCTCACCGCCGCATCAGCCGGGGCGATTGACTCGGCGCCCACCATGTCGGCGGGTATGCCAGTAACCGTCTCGGATTGGCTCACAACAAGCTCCTTATCCAGGCCTTGGACGTCAACGTTTGCCAGTGCGCTTGCTGCGGGACTGACGCACCGGTTGCTGTCTCACGAGCTTAGGCTCCTGTTTCGGCTCCTGTTTCGGCTCCGGCTCCGGCTGCGGCTCCGGCCGGACCCGCAGCAGCTTGCCGAGCCCGGGGCGGCCCTGCCCATCCCGCGGCGTTGTGGTATCGGCTGGTCCGGTGCCATCGCCCGCCCGTTTGGCGCGCCCACCGGCGCCAGGGCGCGCGGTACCGCCACCGCCTTGGCCGGCCGCGGCCGTCGCGGCGCTTTGCGGAGGCGGATATTTGCGGAAGATGTAGTGCTGCTGACCGAGGGTCCACAGGTTCGTCGTCAGCCAGTACATGACCAGGCCAAATTGCCAGTAGAGGCCCGTAAGGGCGAACAGCGGCGCAATATAGGCCATCATTTTCTGCGACTGCATCATCGGGTTGTCGGCAGTGGCCGGCGTAAGGTTGCGCCGCATGCTCTGCCGCACCGTCAGATATGTCGTCGTGCCGCTGAGGAGCACGGCAACCCCGATCACCACCTTCGCGGTGACCGGGTTGACCCCCTGCGCGGCCAGCTCCTTGGCGTTCGAGATGAACCTGGTAGCCACCGTGACACCGAGGATGTGCGCCTTCTGCGCGCTCGCCACGACCGCAACGGTCAGGCCGTACTTAGGCTTTTCCGGCGGCACCCAGTCTGCGATGGCCCTCAGCACGGTGAACAGGGAGATGAACACGGGAAACTGCGCCACAAGCGGCAGGCAACCGCCCAGCGGGTTGGCACCGTTCTCCTGGTAGAGCTTCATCACCTCCTGGTTCATCTTCTGCTTGTCCGACTTGTACTTTTTCCTTAGCTCCTGCACCTGCGGCGCGAGGTCCGCCATCTTCCGCTGCGCATGAATCTGCTTGACGAACAGCGGGAAGAGCAAGAGCCTGACGAAGACGGTCAGCAACACGATCGTCAGGCCCCACGTCCAGCCGCTGGCCGGGCCGAAGACGGGCGAAAGCCACGCGTGGATCCGCATGATGACCCAGGCGACGGCGACGTACAGCCAATCAAGCAGCCCCATGGGGTTGAGGCTTGCTGCGGCGAGATGCAGCTGCACGCCTAGCTCCCTTTCGCTTTCTTCGACATCTCAGCTCCCTGGCCGCAGCGCGACGACGTTACGATCTGGTGGGACCGGGTCGTAACCTCCTCGGTGGAAGGGATGGCAACGACCGATCCGCCGGATCGCAAGCCAGCTGCCACGGGCCGCGCCATGCCGCCGGAGCGCCTCGAGCGCGTAGCCACTACATGACGGCTCGAATCTGCACCGGGGTCCGAACATCGGCCCGATCAGCCACCGGTAAAGCATGATCGGCTGCATCAGCAGCCACGCCGCCGCAGATGCCGCCGGATCCGGTCTCGCCTCGTGCGTGGCGTGTCGCGCGCTCATGGCCGATGTCACGCCCTCACCTGCCGCCGAAGCAACCTGCCGAGTACCAGATCGAGTTCAGCGGCTAGATCTCGCTGGCGAGCGTCCGCTGCCCGGGGATTAGCGCGGATGACAAGCAGGCTACCCGCTGGCAGCCATCGAGTGCGCATCTGGGCTACATCACGAAGGCGCCGCCGCACCCGGTTTCTCACCACCGCACCCCCGACCGCGCGCGTAACGACGAATCCGACTTTTGGCGATGAAACCCCTGCATCCCCGGCCGATGCGTCGTCCACAGTCAGCAGGTATGCGGTCAATAGCCGCCCGTTCGCGCGCCTGCCTCGGCGGACCGCCAGGTCGAACTCCTGACGCCGCCTCATCCGGGCCGCAGCGGGAAGCACGATTTCGCTTCGAGCGGGGCCGCACATGAAGGGAACAGGGGACGCTGCTTCATGTGCGGGCCGCTCAGGCGCTCAAGCTCGCCCGGCCCTTCCTGCGGCGCGCAGAAAGGATCGCGCGGCCCGCGCGTGTTCGCATGCGCAGTCGGAACCCGTGCGTCTTTGCCCGACGGCGGTTGTTGGGCTGAAATGTGCGCTTACTCACTGCGACTCCAGGTGCGGTGCTGCTGGTCCGGTCGGCTATTGGCCTGTCTACGCCGGTCCGGCAGCTCGACGTCGATATTGCGCCACCCGCGGTCGGTTCCAGCACCAACACCGCCCGATTGGGCTAGCCAGCGGGTGTGCGTCGGACCGACAGCGGGCATGAAAAACGGCCAGATCCCAGCCCGGTCCTTGTACGCTACGGCCCGCCAGCGTATGGGTCAAACCAAGCTCGGTGCGGTTCAGGAACCTCGCGCGGCAACGTGGCCCCACCGGGCAGTGACGGAATTGACTTGTACCCGCACAGTTGCCTACGTAAAGGACGCTACGCCTGTGGCGCCTTGCTTCGGCGTGTCGAGGTCGATCACCAACAGCCCGGATCTGGTGCGCCCGACGAGGAGTCTGCGAGCCATCCCGTGACAGATCCGCGATTTATCAACGCGTCAACGCGCCGCCGATCCGAGAAACACACAGTGTTCCCGGCGCCTGGCAGAGCGGGAGTCGGAGCGCAGCACGCGGTTCTCCGTACGCAGCCGAACTCCCGCCTCTAGGCTGTGGACAACGGCTTGAAGGCACGCGTCGCGTGCGGTTACTGTCGCCCCGACCGAGGCCGTATGGGGCGGATCGATCACCGTCGCGGCCGCCGTGCACAAGTTGTGGATAAAGCTGTGAACAACATGTGGGGCAGCGGCTACGCTGCACGGACGTTGGCAACGGTCGTTTGGGCAACGGACGTTAAGTAACGGACGTTGGGCAGCGGTCGTTTGGGCAACGGTCATTGGGCACCGGGCCGGTGCACCGGACTTTCGGCACTGGCCCGTTGGGGCGCAGGTTGCTGGTGCGCTGGACAGCAAGGCGCAGGTGGCAAGGCCACACGCGTCCACAGGGTCGCGGCGCCAGGGCGGTACTGCGGCATGCACCGGCAGCGGCCGGCGCGGGAGGGCGGGCCAGCGATGAGTGAGTCAGATCTAGCCGAGGTGTGGGCACGATCGCTTGCAGGTCTCGCGGATATTCAGCTGGAGGCGCACCAGCGGGCTTGGCTCAACCTCACCAGGCCGCTCGGACTGGTTGAGAACACCGCGCTTATCGCGACGCCCAACGAGTTCGCCAAGGAGCAGCTCGAAACCCGGCTGCGCACCCTGGTGACGCACGCGCTATCCAGGGAACTCGGCCGCAACATCCAGCTTGCGGTGACGGTCGATCCCGCAGCGGCGAGTTCCGAGCCACTGCTTCCGCCACGAGCAGCAGTACATGGCGACGACACCAGCCGGGACGAATACGATCCGCGCGCCGGACGCGCTTCAGTCCACGGGGCGCCCGACGGTCACCGCTTGGCTAGCATCCCCGGGTCCCCCCTCCACCTCGGGCTACGGGACCAAGACGGTCAGCTCAGGCCGCCCGATCACGGCGGTCAGCTCGGGCCAGCCGGGCGGGCAAGCTACGCCGGGCCAAACGGACCTGGTGGCCAGCTACGCCCACCAGGCGCCGACGGTCATTTCAGAACGGTTGACCAGCTCAGGGCAGATGACGCGGCTGGCCTTGTGCCTCCCGGCGACGTCGCCAGCCACCTGGGTCCGGCGGGTCACCCCGCCCAGACGCGGCATGCCAGGCCCGGGCAGGCACGGCTAAACCCCAAATATACCTTCGAAACGTTCGTCATCGGATCGAGCAACCGGTTCGCACATGCCGCTGCGGTGGCGGTCGCCGAGGCGCCGGCCAAGGCATACAACCCGCTGTTTGTCTATGGCGACTCCGGCCTGGGAAAGACCCACCTGCTCCACGCGATCGGCCACTACGCGCAGAGCCTTTATGCGGGTGCGCGGGTCAGGTACGTGAGCTCAGAGGAGTTCACCAATGACTTCATCAACATGATCAGAGACGGCAAACAGGACGGTTTCCGGCGTCGTTACAGGGATGTCGACGTCCTTCTTGTCGATGACATCCAGTTCCTCGAGAACAAGGAAGGCACCCAGGAGGAGTTCTTCCACACTTTTAACACCCTGCACAATGCAAGCAAGCAGATCGTGATCTCCAGCGACCGCGCGCCCAAGCGCCTCGTCACTCTCGAAGACAGGCTGCGCAGCCGGTTCGAGTGGGGGCTGCTCACCGACGTCCAGCCCCCCGAGCTAGAGACCCGAATCGCGATCCTGCGCAAGAAGGCCGTACAGGAAGGCCTGAACGCGCCACCTGAGGTTCTCGAGTACATCGCCAGCCGCATCTCCACCAACATCCGCGAGCTTGAGGGCGCGCTGATCCGGGTGACCGCATTCGCCAGCCTGAACCGCCAGTCCGTTGACCTTCAGCTGGCCGAAATCGTGCTGAAGGACCTCATCCCTGAAGCGCAGGGCCCGGAGATCACCGCGACGACCATCATGGGCCAGACCGCCTCGTACTTTGGCCTATCCATCGACGATCTGTGCGGTACGTCACGGTCGCGCGTGCTCGTCACCGCCCGCCAGATAGCGATGTACCTGTGCAGGGAACTCACCGACCTCTCGCTACCGAAGATCGGCCAGCACTTCGGCGGCCGCGACCACACCACGGTCATGCACGCCGACCGCAAAATCCGCTCGCTGATGGCGGAGCGCCGGTCCATCTACAACCAGGTGACCGAGCTCACGAACCGGATCAAGCAGCAGGCGCGGTCAGGCAGATGACTCGATCATGACCCCCGTCACCGTGACCACGCCGCGCGCAAGCGCCCCAGCCGCCACGAAATCAGCGCGCTGCCTGCCCGGGCGCTGCCTGCCCGGCGCCACAGCGGGGTCAGCCATGCCACCTCCAGGTATGCCCGCATCGGCCAGATGCCGCACAAGCTTCGGCAAGCGCGCCAACGGCGTCACAATCAGTACACACAGGCTGGGGAAAAGCCTGTGGATTACGTCGGGACGGACGGGGGAAAAGATGTGGTCCCGCCGTATGCCCCGCCCGGCTGTCCCCAGCGAGGGCCTGAACGCCACATCGGCCCGCACCCCACCTGTGGATGCGGGAAAGGCGGATGACCTGCAAAAAGGCTGGTCATCCCCAGTATCCACCGCCCCTATGACTACGACGATTCTTTATCTCTATCCAGCAATCACCCGTAAACGCGTGCGCGACCATGCGTCGCAGGGACCCAGTTGCCCCCGCCCGCCACCTTGCCCGGCCCTGCGCCCGGCACCGCGGCCGGCACCGCCGGTCAGCCCCCGCTAAGCCGAAGCAGGTCTTACCCAGGAGAGCTTGATGACACACACCGAATCAGGAGGCGGCTCCCAGTGAGGTTCCGGGTAGATCGCGACGTCCTCGCCGATGCCGTCGCCTGGACGGCGCGAACGCTCCCGTCCAGGCCATCCGTTCCCGTACTAGCCGGTATACGGATGCAGGCCGACGATGCGCTGAACGTTTCCAGCTTCGATTACGAGGTCTCCGCAGAGGTCAGCCTGCCGGTGACCACAGCGGAACCAGGGACAACCCTGGTTTCCGGGCGGCTGCTCGCCGAGATCACCCGGAGCCTGCCCGATCGACCCGTCGAAGTCGCTACCGACGGGTCGAAGGTGGTCCTCACCTGCGGCAGCGCCACCTTTACCTTGCTGACGATGCCGGTCGAGGACTACCCGGCACTGCCTGAAATGCCCCCGCCCACGGGTTCGGTGGGCAGCGACGCCTTCGCCACCGCGGTCACGCAGGTAGCAATCGCAGCGGGCCGTGATGACACGCTGCCCGTACTGACCGGGGTCAGGGTCGAGATCGACGGCAATATGATCACGCTTGCCTCCACCGACAGGTACCGGCTCGCGGTTCGCGAATTGCACTGGAATCCGCGTCAGCCCGACATCGACGCGACCGCGCTCGTGCCCGCGCGCACCTTGGCGGACACGGCGCGCTCGCTCACCTCGGGCGCCGAGGTGTCGATAGCCCTCGGCCTGCGTGGCCAGGCAGCGGCCGTCACCGCGACTGGCGAAGGGATGATCGGCTTCGAGGGTGGCGGCCGGCGCACTACCACCAGGCTGCTTGACGGTGAGTTCCCCAAATTCCGCTCGCTGTTGCCCGACCAGGTCAACGCGGTCGCCGAACTGCCCACCTCCGCGTTCACGGAGTCCGTCAAGCGGGTCTCGCTTGTGGCCGAGCGCAGCACGCCCGTGCGGCTGTCGTTCTCAGCTGGACAATTGTTTCTCGAGGCGGGTACCGGCGACGAGGCGCAGGCCGTCGAGACACTCGAGGCGTCGCTGGACGGCGACGATATCCAGATCGCATTCAATCCCCAGTACCTACTCGACGGGCTCAGCGCGATCGATTCCGATACCGCGCGGCTATCTTTCACGATCCCGACCAAACCAGCGGTGATCACAGGAAAGCCCGCAGGTGACGATCCGGGGCAACCGGACTACAGATATCTGCTAATGCCGATCAGGCCCGCCGGCTAGGGCGGCTGTCGTGGACTCGGCGGCACTACGGATGGCGAGTGCTGCGGCTGACCCAGCCGCGCTGCGGCTTGCTCGTGCGCTGCCGCGCGCGGGGGGCCGCGGTCTCCTACCTGGGCCGCCGGGCCCCGGTTCGGACCTGACGGGCACCCTGACGGGCACCCTGACGGGCGTGGCTGCGACAAGCCAGCAGGAAACGTAGCCTCCTAGCGTGTACGTCTCCCGGATCGCGCTCACTGACTTCCGCTCCTATCCCGCCGTCGATCTGTCCCTTGGCCCTGGAGTGACCGGTTTCATCGGCCCGAACGGCCACGGCAAGACCAATCTCGTGGAGGCATTGGCCTACGCTGCCACGCTCGGGAGCCACCGGACCGCCACCGATGCGCCGCTGGTACGCCGGGGCGCCGAGCGCGCGATCGTACGGGTACAAATTGACTCCGCGACCGCGAGAACACTGGTCGAACTGGAGATCAACCCTGGCCGCGCGAACCGGGCACGGCTCAACAAGGCCGCGGTGCGCCAGCCCAGGCACATCATCGGCGCCCTGCGTACGGTGCTTTTTGCACCGGAGGACCTCGCCCTGGTGAAGGGGGACCCAGGCGAACGGCGCCGATTCCTCGACGACCTCCTTGTTGCCCGTTCGCCCAGGTTCGCCGCAGTACGCGCGGACTACGAGCGCGTTGTGAAACAGCGGTCCGCGCTGCTGAAGTCGGCGGGGATTCGGGGGATGATACGAAGCGGACAGGCAGGGCAGGGCAGGCACCGCGGGCAGAGCGCCGCGAGTGGCCAGGCGGCTTCAACCGGGATGCTCGCGAGCCTCGACACCTGGGATGACCATCTGGCCCAGGCTGGCGCCGAACTGGTTGCGGGGCGGCTCGAACTGGTCGAGCGGCTGCGCCCCCTGGTAACCGCCGCCTACGCGCAGCTCGCGGATGATCAGGCCGACGCCCGGATCCGCTATCGGCCATCGTTCCCCATAGACGGCGTCAATGACGCCGATGAAGATGGCAGGAATGGTGGCGGCACCGGTGGCGTTGCCAGTGATGCGAGTGGTTCTGGTCGCGGTGGTGTCGCCCGTGGTTCGGATGGCCCGAGTGACGGAAGTGGTCTGAGTCGCGGACGTGCTCCGAGTGACGGAAGTGGTCTGAGTCGCGGAGGTGCTCCGAGTGGCGGCCGTGCTACCCAGAATCCAGCTGGTGGCGGGTCCGCGCCGGGCAGGAAAATCCTTGCGACGGCACTCCTCGATGCGCTTGCCAGGTCCCGCCCGGCTGAGCTTGACCGCGGCGTGTGCCTGACCGGCCCGCACCGCGACGAGCTTGAGCTGAGCATCGGTGAGCTGCCGGCCCGCGGTTACGCCAGCCACGGTGAATCGTGGTCGCTGGCCCTTGCGCTCCGGTTGGCCAGTTACGAACTGCTGCGCGCCGACGGTGAAGATCCTGTGCTGCTGCTCGATGACGTATTCGCCGAGCTGGATCCGGGCCGCAGGGAACGGCTGGCCGAGCTCGCCGTCACCGCAGAACAGGCCTTGGTCACGGCCGCGGCCGCGGCCGACGTGCCGACGGCCCTTGCTGGCGTGAGGTTCACTATCCGCGACGGGGTGGTGGAACGTGCCCAGTGACGGACTGGAGCGCGCGCGCCGCGCGCTCGCCGATGCGAAGGCGGATGCGGCGGCCAAGGGCAGACGGCCGGCCCTGCCCGACGGCCGGCCTCGCCCTGATAACCCGGTCACCTCCAATGATCCCGAACGGCTGCGCGGTGACGATCGGCTCAAAGATGATCCCGACCGGCCGCGTGGTGAACCTGAACGGCCACCCAGGGCAGCCAGGCAGCGCAGGGACGACCCGCAGCCATTGGGTAGGGCCATCGACGGGCTACTCGCCGACCAGGGCTGGCGGCAGCGTGCGGCGGTCGGCGGGGCGTTCGGCCGCTGGGCGCAGATTGTCGGTGCGGAACTTGCGGCGCATGCCCGGCCGGAAAGCTTCACCGACGGCGAGCTGGTCGTGACCGCGGATTCCACCGCATGGGCGACTCAGCTACGGCTGCTCGCGAGTCAGCTCGTGCGGCGGCTTAACGCCGAGCTCGGCGACGGGACCGTGCGGCGGGTCCGGGTCCGAGGTCCGTCAGGCGAGCCGGGGCCGAGGCGCGGCGGCTGGCGGGTGAGCGACGGGCGCGGTCCACGTGACACGTACGGCTGAATGACGACCGTCTCGCGTAGGGGGGCTCACCCAGCCGCAGTTCGGGCGCGACTGCGCGCTCTAGGGGCGTAAAGAGGTGACCTAGCGGCCCCGTTCCTGGCCCAGAAGGCTGCTTCTGCCAGGTAACATGTATATGCGCTCGGGCAGCTGACCGACCGCAAGCGACGCGTGCGAGTACGTGCGCGGCGAGCGTGCACATGCAGGTACGCACATGCAGGCACGCACAGGCGAGCAATACGAGTCCGCGGGCAGCGCGCGTGAGCGCGGGCGAGCGGGCGTGAGGAGAACAGGCCCAACAGGTCAGGCACAGGAAGGCAGCCCAAGCAGGCAGGCCAAGAGGCCCAGCCCAGAAGGGCCAACCCCACGAAGGCAGCCCACGAAGGCAGCCGAGCAAGGTAGCGCGGACAGGCAGCCCGGCACGGCAGCCCGGCACGGCAGCCCGGTAAGGCAGCACAGCACGGCAGCACAAGAGGGCCGCCCACGGCAAGGTAGCTCAGCAGGCGAGCGATCGCGCAGGCGGGCTCGTGGCGCCCATCCTCGGAACAGGAGCCCCATTAGGAGGAGTTCCAACTTGTCCTACGACGCACGCTCGATCACGGTCCTCGAGGGACTCGAGGCGGTCCGCAAGCGGCCCGGCATGTACATCGGCTCGACCGGGGAGCGCGGCCTCCACCACCTGGTTTACGAGGTTGTGGACAACGCGGTGGACGAAGCCCTCGCCGGCTATTGCGACTGCACCGAGGTCACCCTCCTCGCCGACGGTGGCGTCAGGGTGTTCGACAACGGCCGCGGCATTCCTGTCGACGACCATCCGGTCGAAAGGCGGCCCGCGGTGGAGGTCGTGCTGACCACCCTGCACGCGGGCGGCAAGTTCGACGGCAAATCCTACGCAGTGTCAGGCGGACTGCATGGCGTCGGCGTTTCTGTGGTGAACGCGCTGTCGTCCCGCCTCGATGTTGAGGTCCGCAGGGACGGTTACTCCTGGCGGCAGACGTACCACATCGGGCAGCCAACCGGTCCGCTGGTCCGAGGCGAGCCCACGGGCGCGACCGGGACGACGATCACATTCTGGCCGGACGAGTCCGTCTTCGAGACCACCGCGTGGAACTTCGAGACGCTGTCCAGGCGGCTGCAGGAGATGGCATTCCTCAACCGTGGCCTGGCGATCAGGCTGACCGACGAGCGGCCCGACCACATCAACGGCGAGCTGAACGTCGTCGGCTATAAGTACGACGGCGGGATCACGGACTTCGTCCGCTACCTGAACGCCTCGAAGGAACCCGTGCATGGTTCGGTGATCGAGTTCGCCGAAGAGGGTCAGGGCATCGCGGTGGAGATCGCGATGCAGTGGACGAGCAGTTACTCCGAGTCTGTCCACACCTTCGCCAACACGATCAACACCGCGGAAGGCGGCACCCACGAGGAGGGCTTCCGCGCCGCGCTGACCTCGATCATCAACAAGTACGCCCGTGAGCAGAAGCTGCTGCGGGAGAAGGACGACAACCTGACCGGCGAGGACGTGCGTGAGGGCCTGACCGCGATCGTTTCGGTCAAGCTGGCCAATCCGCAGTTCGAGGGCCAGACCAAGACCAAGCTCGGCAACACCGAGGCCAAGTCGTTCGTGCAGAAGGTCTGCAACGACCACCTGCGTGACTGGTTCGACCGCAACCCCGGCGAGGCCAAGGACATCATCACCAAGTCCATGCAGGCCGCGCGGGCCCGGGTCGCGGCACGCCAG
>DATIYI010000144.1:0-7215 GCA_035517695.1 Streptosporangiaceae bacterium | reverse complement strand
TCGACGGCTCCCGCAGCTCACGCAAGTCACGTACCAGCGCCAGCGTCAACCCGCACCCCCCGTCTTCACCCTGAGCCGCAAGCTATCACTGCGAGCGACATGTTTTCACGGAGAGTGAGCGAATATCATCACGGCGTGTCGCGGGTACCGGCGGCACTGAAAGCTATACGCCAAGCCCGATCGGGACAGTTGGACGCGGCCGGCCAGCCGGGGAACTCAAGCACTGTTGTGTAGTAGGACACCGCAGATCCTCCACGGCCCGCGGGCTGCATCGTGACCAGCAATCCGGCGAGCGCCACCCCGTGGCGGGCATGGAACTCACAGAACGAGATCAGGGCGGCCAGCTTGCGGTTCACACTCGCCGCCGAACAGTGAGGCTCCACCGTGGGCAGCACTGCGACCTTCCCGTCACGGGCCGCCGGTGGGAGCCGCAGCCACGCCACGAACCCGGCGACGTCCTCCAGCGTGGCCGCCCGCCAGCCGAGCCGGTGACCGGCCAGGTAGGTGAACCAATCCTTCAGATCGTGGGCTTATGCCGACCTCCGGATTATGCCGACATGGTGCCTCGAGCCCGTGCTGGCGGGGACGCCCGTGGTCGTGAGGTCGGCATAATCGGCGGTTGCCGGGGACGGCCAAGCGACGCCGGACACCCGGCGTCAGTTCGGCGCGGCGCCGTGTACCCGCTGCCTGCCAGGGGGAACGCGCTTCGGCGCCGGGACAGGCAGGCGCTCCCAGCGCGGTGACAGATAGCCGCACCCTGAGCCGCGCCGGCAGCTCGCCTGTCAGCTAAACACCGAGCACATCATGCAGAACACCGCCATCTACCAGCAGGTCAAGGCCAAGCACACGAATGCTGCCGGCATGACTGGCAGGTAGAGACCGCAGGCCAGTTCCGAGTTGCACCAACCCGGCCGCCACGGCCGATGAGGGATGCCGAACCGCATGACGCCAGCATCGCCGGGGACTTTCCGCTGTGATCTCATAGCTGAACCAATTGTGGTTGCCACAACGGCCACTCACGGATTCGGTCCGCTCGCAATTCAATCAACCGACCAGCATCCGCGCGATCAAATTCGGCGGTAGATCGGCGCAGCCAGCCACTTCGGCTCACGCTTCGTGTAGCCGAGCAGCAAATGCGAGCGAGATGCTCAGGGCCACTGAACGCGGGCCCCGCGGCGACGATGGCAGTGGACCCTTTGCAACCATCGGGCGCCACCAGGCCGGGCCCACCCCGGCCCACCCCCGGCCCACCCCCCGGGATGGACGGCCTCCCCGGACGGCGGCGGATGTGACGCATCGAGGGCGGCC
The DNA here is from genome assembly GCA_035517695.1 of Streptosporangiaceae bacterium. Lineage (GTDB taxonomy): Bacteria > Actinomycetota > Actinomycetes > Streptosporangiales > Streptosporangiaceae > DATFVJ01. Next base: position 5,907 of record DATIYI010000144.1, on the reverse strand, counting down.
GCGATCCAAACCGGGGGCCTATGCCAGGCGGGAATCCCCGGCACCTTCAGCATGCCGGTCATCTCGCAAAAGCACACGGTGCACGGTGCACGGTGCCAGATTGCTTTGCGATGCTGCGGATCGGTGTAAAGGTCGACAGGGCATCATGCCACCCTGCGGGGCATGACATGCCAATCGGACAGACGTGTATAGTGCATGGGATGGCATGCTGTGGGCGCATCCTCGCCATAGGTGGTGCTGAGGATCGGCTGCGCGGTTCCAAACTCGTGCGGACCTTTGCCGAGCTGTCAGGTGGTGCCTCTGCACGGATCGTGCTCATCACGGCAGCCTCAGGAATTCCTGGCAGGTCCTTCGCAGAATATTCGGCCGCATTTCGCCGATTTGGCGTCCCCGAATTCCGCGAGCTGCGACTGGGCAGCCAAGAGGATGCTTACGACGAGCGGGCCCTCGCCGCGCTGGCCTGGGCCACCGGAGTCTTCTTCAGTGGAGGAGACCAGTCCCGCCTCCGGGTGCTAGTGGGATCGCCTGCTAACCGCTTGCTCCGCAATCGGCTAGCAGGCAACAAATTAGTGATCGCGGGGACGAGTGCGGGCGCGACCGTGATGGGAGCAACGATGATTTTGGGCGGCGGTTGCCGCGCCGCCGACAATGACGCGGCCTGTGAGCGAGTGCGCACAGGACCGGGACTAAGTCTTTTGCCCGAGGTCATTATTGACATGCACTTCGCCGAGCGGGGGCGGCTCCCGCGCCTGCTCGAGGCCGTCGCGCGGCAACCCTCACACCTCGGTGTGGGCATCGACGAGGATACCGCCATACTCGCCAGTGCTGGACGATTTGACGTGCTCGGTCGCGGCGCTGCCACGGCGGTCGACGCCGGTGCGACGGCGGCCAACTGTGCGGCTCTCGGACGGGACGACCGAGCGAGCTTTGACATACGCCTTCACCGGCTGTATGCGGGGGATGCCTTCGATATGCACCGGCGGAGGAGGGCGTCCACCTCCAGAACCGCTCAAGATCCTGCCGTGCACAGGTACGACGGGTTGCCGGATCCGTCGTGACCGGAAATCGTCTCGGATAGGCACCGATGGCCGGATTACGTTCCGGTGGCTCCGGCAGCTGGCCGGCATGGGTGGAACCAGATTTGGCACCCGATCTGCACAGGCCCTCCGGGCGAGTCTTGTTGAGGCGCGCCTGGCGCTTGCATTGCCAGTGCGGAACCCGTTTCTCCGACCCGCGTGTCATCACCAGATAGACCTCGATCCACGTGCCGTGAGGCGCAGACGATTCGAGCAAATGTGAGAGACTATCAGGCGCCGATCCTGTCGAAGCACGGCGGCAAAGCCGGGGCAGCCTGCTCACACGCGGTCGTACGCCGACGCTTGCAGGGTGTAAAGGTCAGCGTACAAGCCGCCGTGGGCAAGGAGCTGATCGTGACCCCCCTGTTCCACGATTCGCCCGCGGTCGAGCACGTAGATGCGGTCGGCGTGGCGGATGCTCGCTAGCCGGTGGGTGATGAGCAGCACGGTGCGCCCGTCGGCGTGCGCACGTATCATCTCGAACAATGCGTGTTCGGAGCGCGCGTCGAGGGCCGCCGTCGGCTCGTCACAGATGAGCAGAGCAGCGTCCCTGTAGAAGCCCCGCGCGATCGCGACACGCTGCCACTGCCCGCCGGACAGCTCTGTGCCACCACGAAACCGCCGGTCCAGGTGGGTGTCGTAGCCCTCGGGTAGCGTTTCGATGACGCGGCCGGCGCCGGCAGCGGCGGCGGCCATGGCCAGCAACCGCTCGTCTGTGGGGCGCCCCATCGTGATGTTTTTCCAGGGCCGTCATCGGCCACCGCGTGTAGTCCTGCAAGATCACCGCGATGCGCTCGCGCAGCTCCTCGCGGTCAACGTCGGCCAATGACTGCTTATCCCATCTGACATCGCCGCGGGTCGGCTCGTACAGGCCGGCGAGCAGCTTTGCGAGTGTGCTCTTCCCCGATCCGTTCTCGCCGACCAAGGCGACAACCTCCCCCCGGTGGATCTCGATGGACGCGTCCGTCAACGCGGCGCGGGAACAGCCCGGGTAGGTAAACGTGACGTGGGAGGCCGTGATCGTCGAGAAGCTGTGCGGGGCAGGCAGGGGTCCCGCACGTGGGACATTGCGCTCGGCCTCCTGGCAGAAGTCGAGATAGTCACTGAAGTAGAGGCCGGACTCGTAGCACTGATTGACGGCGACGGTCAGCTGGTAGAGCGACGATGACCCCGACCTGATCGCCAGCACCGCCGTGCCGGCCACGGGCAGCCCGATCCAGCCCTTGCTGAGTAGCAGCCCCAAGGCCAGGTAGACGAGACCGAGCGCGACCCCTCCCGCCACGTCGCCGGCCAAGGTCACCAGCGACTGGCGGCGCGCCACCCGGAGGCGGACACCACGCTCGAACGAGGCGAGCACGTCGTAAGAGCGCAGCAGGAAGCCGCGCATGTTGAACGACCGCACCTCGGCTGAGGCGTGCCGGTCAGCCATCAGGTCAGCCAGGATCCATTTGCGCCGTCTGGTCACCGCGAGCTCGTAACTGGTGAGGTAGCGCATCTTGGCGATGCGCACCGCTGCCCAGCCGTCGGGCACCGCCGCGACAAGCAACAGGGGCAGCAGGACCGGTGACAGGACCCACAGCACACTGACGGACGCAGCCAGGCGGGCGGCCCCGACAAGGATGCTGACGGCGAGCTGCACAACCTGGGGAGCCTCTGAGATTCCCCGGTCACGCGCTCGCTGAAGGGAATCGTAGAAGCCCGGGGTGTCGAAGGCCGCCAGGTCCACCTGCGTGGTCGCCGCCAACAGCCGCCTTTCCACAAGGCGGGTGACCTGAGGTATGAGCCGGTTCTCGGTCCACCCGGCCGCCAGATTCAGCGTCATCCGCACGACCGTGACGGCAAGGATGAAAAGCAGCGCCGGCAGCGCCGCCAGCACGCGTGACGGCGTCGGACCTTCCTCGAGCAAGGCGGTCAGGACATGGGTGGTAGCCAGCAGCCCGAACGCGGTCAGCAGCCCGGCAACGAGATCACAACCGACAGTCACGGCGCAGTCGAGACGACTGGCCCCCCAGGCGAGCCTCGCCACCTGGGCGATGAGCGATGGTAGCCGACGCCTCATGCCCGAAAAGCGACGCTCGGCCGCGAGGTCGGCGTCATGGATCTCCCAGGCGCGGTCGACCAGCTCGTTGTCCCCCGGCACCGACCGCTGGCCCGCCGCCGGAGTCGGCACCGTGGCCCGCCGCCGTGCGCTACGCCGGAACACGGGCGCGGAGGCGGTCGAGCACCGAGAGGACCGGCCCCATCTTCTCGTAGACGAGCAGGACGGGGTCGCTGGGCGCCGCCAGGGCCGTGCCGATCGTGACCGCCTCGTCCAGGTCGGCGGCGGGCTCCCAGCGAATGCCCGGCCGGACTTCGGTCAGTGCCGAGCTGATCAGCTTGGTCATCTCGCCCGGCTCGCGGCCACGCAGGTCAACGTCTTCGTAGACGACCACACGGTCGAAGTGACGCCCCACGGAATGGGCGCTCTCGACCACGAGGGCGTTGGTCCGGTCCCCGGGCAGGGTGAGCACGGCGACGCTCTCCCGGCCCCAATGCTGCCGCACGAAGCTGCCGACGGCCGACAGCGCGGCCGGGTTGTGCGCGTAGTCGAGCACCACTGGGACTTCACCGACGCGGAAGATGTTGACGCGGCCGGGGTTGTCGCTGCGGGGTTCGGAAGACGCGAGGGCGCCGCCGAGGTCCTCGACCTGTGTGCCGAGCGCGCGAGCGGCGGCGACGGCTGCCAAAACGTTGGCGACCATAAACTCCGCGTGTCCGTCCCAGGACTCCGGCACGTCGTGCACGCGAACAAGCGGAGTGCGGCGGACACCCTGCACCTCGACCAGCCAGCCCTTGTCGAGCACGTAGGCGACGCCGTCGCGGCGGACGTGCCGGGTCACGACCTGGTTGGCCGCGGAGAGGCTGAAATAGCGGACCACCGGGTCGCGGTCACGGACGGCGGGTCGCCGGGCCAGCCCTGCGGCGTGAGGGTCGTCGGCGTTGAGCACGAGGTGGCCGCGGTAGGTGATTTGCTCGGCGACGAGTGACTTAACGTTGACCAAGTCGTCCAGGGTGTCGATGCCGTCGGTGCCCAGGTGATCGTTGGAGATGTTGGTGACCACGGCGACGTCGGCCCGGTCGTAGCCCAGGCCGCGGCGCACGATCCCGCCGCGGGCGGTCTCCAGCACGGCGGCCTGCACGGCGGGGTCGCCGAGGACTATGTCGGCGGACTTCGGGCCGGATGCGTCGGCCGCGTGGATAAGGTCGCCGCCGATGTAGACGCCGTCGGTCGATGTCATCCCGACGTGAAGACCGGCGCGGCTCAGGATGCGCGCAATGAGCCGGACGGTGGTGGTTTTCCCGTTGGTCCCGGTCACCGACACGATCGGCACTCGGGCGGACGCGCCGGGCGGGTAGAGCTGGCCGACGATGTCGTCGGCCACGTCGCGCGGGCTGCCCTCGCTGGGGTGCAGGTGCATCCGCAGGCCCGGTGAGGCGTTGATCTCAAGTACGCCACCAGATGCGTGCCCGGCGGCCAGCGGCTCGCTGATGTCTGACAGCCGCAAGTCGATCCCGCATATGTCCAGCCCGGTGACAGCAGCCGCGCGGCGGCACATCCGGGCCACGGCCGGGTGCACCGAGTCGGTGACGTCTTTGCTGGTCCCACCGGTGGAGAGGTTGGCGTTGCGGCGGAATGTGACGATCTGTCCCAGCGCTGGCACAGACGCCGGTGCCAGGCCCTGGCAGGCCAGATGGGCTATCGAGGTGTCGTCCAGAACGATCCTGGTGAGGGGGCGGTCATGTCCGATCCCCCGCCGCGGGTCGGCGTTGACCTGGTCGACCAAGGCGGCGATCTCGCTGACTCCGTCACCGGTCACCTGGGCGGGGAACAGCTCGGCGGCGGCCACGACGCGGCCCCCGACTAGCAAGACGCGGTAGTCACTCCCGGCGAGATATGACTCGACCAGGACCAGCCCACCGTTGGCCCCGGCCGCGCGGTAGCCGGCGATGACGTCCCCGGCGGCGGACGCGACGAAGACGTTGCGCCCGTGATGGCCTGACACCGGCTTAACCACGACGGGCGCGCCCAGGTAGCCGAAGGCATCGACCGCCTCCTCGGCGCTGTGCACCACGATCCCCTCGGGCACGGGGATCCCTGCCGAGGCGAGCAGTTGCTTGGTGACGTCCTTGTCGGAGGCAATGTCCACGCCGATGGCCGAGGTCTGCTCGGTGGTAGCCGCCCACACCAGCCGACGGCGGCAGCCGTAGCCCAGCTGCAACAGCCCGACGTCGGACAGCCGGCGTACCGGGATGTCCCGCTCTCGGGCCGCGCGGGCCAGCTCGGCCGCGCTCACGCCCAGTCGTGACTGCTCATACAGGGCGGCGATACGCGGCAGCTCGGCGCCCAGATCCGGGGTGTGGCCTTCGACTGTCTCGCTGACGAGGCGCAGCGCCAGCGCCAGCAGCTGCTCAACCACCGGATCCTTGACCCATTCATCATCTGGGCATTCAACGATCAGATTGAACCATCCCGGCACGCCCGCCCAAAGAGTGCGGCCAAAGTAAACGTCGCGGCCGATCAGGTGCGATAGCTCGAGGATCACGTGCTCGATGACATGCCCGAAGTACGTCCCGCGGGTCATCTTGTCGATCAGGCCGCCAGGCCGCGCCGCCGCGCAGTGGTGTTCTGCGAGCCCAGGGAGGAACTCGAGGTGTCCATTCAGGGGTGTCTGCCACCTGTGGGTTTTTATGCTGCGAGCAGGTCGCCGGCGGGGAGCGGCGGGAGCCAGGGTTTGCCGGCTAGGGCGGCACTGACGGCGTCCAGGGCGGTGAGCCCGTGGGCGGTGGCGGA